>JARBAU010000179.1 GCA_029237525.1 Nitrososphaerales archaeon
ATACATGATATATACACGATGCTTGTCAGAGTAAACAAACTTATCAATAACGATAAGGTCAGTGTTACAAAGCTTGACATTGATGATAACGGTTCAATCACAACTGTGGAAGATTTAGAGCTTGATCTGCCTTCAGCAGATAATTCCATCATAGAAATATTAAAGAATTCTCAATATGCATGCGTATTTACAACTAAAAGTACTAATATTATCAATGAGAATGAAAGCAAAAATACTATTTTAATTGCTAACGCAATGACTTCAGAAGAACTTGCACAAGAGCAAAGCAAGACGATAGATGCGGTTAGAAATAAGAGAAAATAATGACAATGGCATTAACAATCAACTAGTCTCAAGCTCACTGTGAATACGACTTCAATGTAGATCTACGGTAAGGCATATATCTACCGGAAATGATTTCGGAAATAACTAGACTTATATTCATGCGTGGTTTGTGTGTTCCTGAATGAATGCAAGAATGATGATGACGGCGGTTTTATCAATATTAATATCAACATTGTTAGTGCTTGTTATAACAAGTTCAATATCTCTTAATTATATAGCTAAAGCACAGCAAACCTCAGTGACCCGGATATTAGTCGGTGGTGGAAATAATACTTATCCTTTTTATGGTTATGACCCACAAAGAGCGGACATCAAAGCAGGAAGTACGGTTGTCTGGAGCGTTCCATCGCTGGCACCGCTTGAACCTCATACTGTTTCGTTTATTTTTAACAACAAGACCTTTGCCCTTCCTACTGCCCCGTTTGTCATCTCAAACTCTTCAAAGTTTGTGCCCTTGCCTAAGGACGCCAATAGCAAACCCAATGTTGTGCCGGGTATAAACGGAACTAGTATTGCACTTGTGAGCAATGCAATGTCATACGATCCATCTTCGATAGATCAAAAGGGTAATGCAAAGACGTATGTTCCTAATAGTAATTTGCACGTTTCTGGAAATGAGCAATACATTAATTCTGGTTGGCTAGTCCCAAAGGGAACTGAGAAAATATTTCCAGGTGCTTCAACCATCTTCACCCTGACCTTTCCAAAGTCTGGGACTTATAGGTATACATGCACATTGCATCCCTGGATGATCGGACAAGTTGTTGTAAAGCAATAAATAAAAACGGAACCATATCGTGCATATCCCTAATTCAAAGATGCAACATATTTTGGTATTTTATCATTGCTTCCATTTCTTGGTCCGAACAGTGGTAATTATCTTGTCAGTCAATAAGTTTTACAACAAATTCTATTTTCGTGTTCTAATCGTCTACACCTAACTTTAGCATGAAAGTGTGAAGTATTTTTATATAGAATATAAGTATGTTTGAAAGGTAACTATATGAACCATGTAGAGATCACGATATGAGCTGTGTTATCATGAAAAATGTGCTATCACCGAACACATAATCCAGTTTGATAACATGTGTTCTATATTGTTATCATTGTATTCTGATAATTCATGTTGGCTAAGGTTAATTGTCTAGACACGAATATACAAGTAGAATCAAGATGCAAGAAAATATGCCCACAGGCTATGACAGAAAGGTTAGAAAAAGATTGCGAACTATAGTGTTGTCTAATAATGTAAATGATTATGATACTGGAGAAGATGTCATATTATAAAAAAAGAGTGTACATAATAAAGATTGCGATATCCTCGTCTAACTAAAGATATGTGAAAATAATCGCAAAATAGATACTATCCAGTAACTGCAACGCGAACCCTAGAATTCCAAATATACAAAGGTTATTTAGATTATTGATTAGAATAACTACAACATTATCTGTTACCATCAGGATTTAATCTTGAACGAACATCTAATAAGATATGATCATAGTCATAATCATTTTATAACCAGAATATCAAATTATTTGGCTAATTCTTGTTGTTTGATTTGTTCTTGAAAATGATGCTTCCATCCTTTAGGTAGGGACTCAATACTTATGGCTCTCTTCATTGTTTCGACATCATTTTTATCTTCTACATACAGACGAACAATATCGCTTATAGTAACATTTTTCGTATTTCTACTAAAAAGTTTAATTTCATCTCCTTCTCCAACCTCACCTTCCCTTAATACCTTAAAGTAAATGCCTGGCCGCCGACTTTTCAGAAATTTCCTAATCATGTCTGTTCGACCAAACTTGATTCCAAGCTTATAGCACGGCATTCGTGGTTGTGTTGCAATTAG
>JARBAU010000180.1 GCA_029237525.1 Nitrososphaerales archaeon
CTGCTTTTGGAAACAAGCAAGTTTTAATAGTTGGAATATGGATAATCAAAATACCGAAAGATGGTGGTTATATGCAAGAAATGTGGCCTGCCTGACGACCTTTGTGCTTGTGGTGAACTAGATAAAGAAGAGACACGAATCATAGTTCGACTTGAAACTAGAAGATTCAGGAAAACTACGACTATGATCGAAGGGATTGATCCAAAACTTGGTGATTTACAACGAATTGTTAAAGAATTAAAGAGTAAATTTGCTTGCGGTGGCACCGCGAAAGATGGATACATTATGCTTCAAGGTGATCATCGTGCAGATGTTAAAGGGTATCTAGTAAGCATGGCCTTCAATGAAGCGGCGATTGAGGTACAGTAACATTTCTCATAAATTAACCAAGTGCATACAATTATCCACTCGATTATTAAGACGTCAGGTGCATACGCACTATCTTATCATTTGATAGCTAAATTTCGAGAGACTGAAGTGAAAAAGCATTAAACGAAAGCATTTATGTCGGTAATTTAGATTGACACTATTGTTTAAAGAAAAGAAGCCGGCCAAAAAGAGGGAACGTGTTTCAAGTTTGGACAACACTTTCAGGATCGCTTCGATTCTTCAAAAGAGCATCAAGTCTGGGCGCTCTAGCTATGTAGAAATGTCAAGGGTAAATCAAATAGTCTCATTTAACATGAAATCAAGGCTTGACTCTCTCAAATCTAAATCCATTTCAGGAAATTATCATGATATATTAGCCTTGTTTCGACATCTTTCATTTTGTTACGAAAGCGCAATTACTCCAAATGGTTCGATCAAGATAAAGGATTTAAATAGAATGCTGAACTATGATTCCGAAATTGTGATTCAGCTTGATAATTTTAAAAAACTTTCGAACTGTAATAACAACAAGGCCACTGATTTGGATTATATCAAAAATCTTAAGGATCTAATCAAAGAAAGAGAAGACTTTATGAAATCGATCAGAGCTTAAGATGGAGTTTTAATCCCTTGTATCTATTTCTAATGGTGACTTCGGTGACACCAGCAGCTTCTGCAACATCCTTCTGAGTTTTATTTTCCCCATTCATAACACACGCAACATACAATGCAGCTGCAGCTAGACCCATAGGGTCTTTTCCGGCAGAGATCTTACCCTCTTCAGCTTTCTTTAGAATCTCTAATGCCTTTCTTTTTGTCTTTTCGGAAAGCCCAGCCTTGCTTGCAATTCTAGCAACACACTTAACCGGATCAACAACAGGCATCTTGAGATCCAACTCGCGGATAAGTAATCGATAGCATCTAGCAACATCCTTCTTTTTTATATTGCTTGCGTTAGCAATATCCTTTAAAGTCCTCGGTGTTTCAGTATCCCTACAAGCAGCATAAAGCGCAGCAGCTACAAGTGCAGAAATTGATCTTCCTCTCACAAGTCCTCGCTCTAATGCTTTTCTGTAGACATATGCAGCTTTTTCAATGACCGCATCTCCCACTGCTAACTTGTCCTTCAATCGATCTAATTCGCTAAACGCCTGTCTAAAATTCCGGTCTACTGGTTCGTGAACCTGACTTCGACTGTCCCACGTCCTCAGTCTTTCGATTGTGCTCTTCATAGATGCGGATAATGGCTTTCCCGAAGCATCCTTATCAATTGGACCAATGATGGTAGCTAGACCCATGTCGTGCATAGCTAAAGATGTTGGTATTCCAGCTCTACTTCGGTCTTCATGCTCTTCTTTGGAAAAAGCTCTCCACTCAGGGCCAGTCTCCTCAATCCTTTCTGTAACAACAAAGCCACAATTTCCACAAAACATTTCACCACTTGAATTATCTGTGACCATTGGACCCTTTCCGCAACGCGGGCACCTATCACTAAATAACGAAATATCTTTTACCAGGATTTTTCACCATAAAAAGTGCCAGAACTTGCCATCTTATATAAATATTTTATTCTTTTATTTATACTTTATCCTTAACAAAATACATGGGTCTAAGAATTGTAGATTTGCCGAGTTGCATTTATTATTTATAGTACTTGTATCTACTTATTTGAATAAATTCTAATTCAGACTGAATTTTTGGGTTGCGAATTCGGAATTTCACTTTTATTGCGATCAACAGTTAGTTGTAAATTGCTATTCATCAAATTGTCCCAACTGAAGGTCTATTACTTTGCAAAATAATCGAAAAGGATTGAGAGCTTTGAAGTCAATCACAATATCTGATATGTTTTGCCGATTCCCACAATCTTAATTAAAGGATAGGGTAATGCATTTAGTTATGGATGATTTTATGCAAATCCCCCGACGGATAATCGAAGAAGACCCTTTGTGGGAACAGGAACTTACCACCCAAGTGAACCTATTGAGGTGGAGGAAGAAGGGTACTAGCTTAATTGCCATGTGTGACGCATCAAGTATGACTTGTGATCTTCATGATTATTCTGCAATCATGCCGTCAATTTCTAATTTCCCGCAACGTATTGAAACAAATCAACATTACGTTGACAATATTTCCAAACCAGGTGGCCCAGCAGATATAAAGCGGTATCTTTCTAGCAGATATCTCAACCCGTACTATGACACGCCGGATATTAAATCTAATAAAGTAATGAGAATGAGAAATAGACTAGGCTTCTTGGATATGCCCTAGCCCTAATTACATTGCATCGGATAATTGAAAAGCGGGATTAGATGAATATTTTTTCCCGTCTGAACTCATCAATCACTACTGCACTTTTCATAATCTTTCTGACGTTAATTCTTGCAGAGCATGGATTAGGAAACAATATAGCTTTTGGTGTCTCTAACACAACAGAAAAAGGACCCTTTATCGATGGTGCACGATTCATTCAATATCTAGATGATAATACAGCATTACAAGAAATGAAAAGGGGTGGTATCGATACGTACTATTTCCGGGTCCCGCTTGAAGTCGTGTCTGATTTGAAGCAGAATCCAGCCCTCTCCGTATACAATAGGATGGCTGGATCGTTTGGACTTTTACTGAACCCTGCGCCACCTAAAGTCAACGATACCATCAATCCATTTTACTTTAAACCCATTCGCTATGCCGTAAATTATTTGATTAGTAGGGAATTTGTAGTAAATGAAATCCTGAAGGGCTATGGTACTCCTATGGTAGACCCCTTTGGAATCTATTCTCCAGAATATCCGAATATTATCAGTTCAATAGAATCACTGGGGATTCGATACAACCCAGTGTTGGCAGACAAGATCATTACCAATACCTTGGATTCAGCCGGAGCGGCAAAGCAAGCCGGAAAGTGGACTTTCAAAGACAATCCTATTGTCGTAAGGGTCTTGATTAGAAGCGACGATCCTGAAAGAAGATCGATGGGCGAACTTATTTCCTCTGAATTACAAAAAATCGGATTCACAGTAATAAAAGACTATGGAGATTTGAATAAAGCTAATACTCTAGTGTACGGTTCAGATCCTCAAGATTTTCAATGGAACGTGTATACAGAGGCCTACGCAGGAACTTCTGCATTCGTTAAATACAATCCATCAATCCCTTCTCAGATGTACGCTCCCTACGCTGGCAACATGCCTGGCGGTCAGAATCCTAGTTTTTGGCACTACCAAAATTCATCTATAGATAAGTTAACTCAAAGAATTGGCTTTTTCAATTTTACTTCAGCAAACGAGAGGAATAACTTGGTTCGGAATGCAACCCTTCAAGGAATTCAAGAATCAGTTCGCATTTTTGTTGCCCAGCTAATTGAGCCCTACGTTGCGTCCTCCTCGCTGAAGGGTCTTGTTAATGACTTTGGTGCAGGAATAACTAGTAAGTATTCATTGTTCAACGTTAGGACTCCAAAGTTAACAAACTCTCTTGATATCGGAGTGAAACAGATCTATCAAGGTGCGTGGAATAATATAGCAGGATGTAAAGACGCTTACTGTTCTGAGATATTTACACAACTAGCGGATAGCGCGACTTTTAGAAATCCATATACTGGCGAAGTGATTCCGATGCGAGAACTCTGGACAAATATAACGACTCTAGGACCACATCACAAAATCCACGTTCCCGACGATGTTCGTATTTGGAATCCTGTGATTCAGAAATGGACAGGTCTCGGAAAGAATGACTCCTCTATGAGCAAGGTTACTTTTAAAATGCTGATATCCAAGTGGCACAATGGAATTGCCATGGACAAGGCGGATTTATTATATCCACTCTATTTCACATTTGAATGGGGTACAAATTCCGGAAGTGGAGATAAGACATACGATCCTGAATATGGAGCTGCAGCACAAGTTGCGATACCACTAATTAAGGGGATTAGATTCGATTCCAATAACACCATTGAATCCTATATTGACCAATGGCATTATGATAAGAAAGAGATTGCTGACTCGGCGGCAATTTGGCCGTCGGAGCCTTGGGAGATAACTGCTGCGACTGAACGGCTTGTTACGGCAGGAAAATATGCATTTTCAAAGGGAGAGGCCTCAGCCAAGAATATCGATTGGCTTTCCCTGATTGTGCCAACTCATGCTGATGCAATAAAGAGTGAATTACAGACGATGAAAGATGAGAAGTTTATCCCAAATCCTCTCAAGGGTATTGTAAGTGTAGCAGAGGCCGAAAAGAGATATCAAGCATCTATTGATTGGATTAACACTCATCGCAATGCAGTTATCAGTAATGGCCCATTTTATCTTGACTCTTACAATCCAGAAGGCGGGGTAATAAAAATAAAGGCTTTTAGAGATCCATCCTATCCCTTTGAACAGGGTCATTGGTCAATATATGAATATCCGAAAATTGTTACATTAGAAAAAATACAGGCCCCACGATTCGCAGTTATAGGAAAGCCACTAAAGATCTTTATCAATGCCTCTGAAAACGGAAAGCTAACAAATGATGCAATAGTGAATTATTTTATTTCTGATTGGAGCGGCAAAGTCATACTAAGTGGAGCTGCCCAACCGCCTTCCAGTCTCGGCTCGCAAGAAATTACTTCAAGTCAAGTAGTCAACTCTTACGTAATCGATTTAAATTCTAGTGCCACGACAAAACTTAGATTTGGGCCAAATCTCATAAAAATTTTCGCAACAGGAAAAGATGCATTTAGACCAGATATATATAGCAAAACTATTTTGGCAATTAAGGGCAAACCGTGATGACGAGTTGATATCTCGAATAACTGGATTAAAAGTTAAATGATAATGGAAATACACAGTTACAATTATCCAAGGGCGAAAAAAGTGACATGAGGAGAGTCTAGAGCAATGGGATTTCGATATTTTCTTATAAAGAGATCAATTAACATGATTTTAGTAGTATTTTTTACCCTTGTAATTACCATCGCAATCCTAGGTTCAACCATAGACAAGATTCTAATCAATTCTGTTAGATATGATGCTGTCAACACATTAAGCCAGTCTAAATTCCACTTTCAGTCTCTAAAAGAACGACAAACATACGTCGCAAACCAAATCGCACTAAATATCAAGTCTCTTGGATTAGACGAGCCGTGGTATTCACCTAAACGTTTTATTAATACCTTGGTTAAAATTGTGACCCTTGATTTGGGAAGGTCAAGTTTCTTCACTACCGATTCAGGTTCATCTAAAGTAAAGGATATCATAATGGAAAGATTGCCAAAGACGATCCTATTATTCAGCACTTCAACTATAATCGTTAGTATTATTGGAATTTACCTTGGTGCGTTCATCGCAGATAGATCGGGATCATTTGCAGATAAGGTCAATTCATTTTCTGCAATTCTTAGTAACAGTTTCCCATCGTGGTGGATAGGTATGTTGATGATATTTGTTTTTGCTTTCGTCTATAATATATTTCCCGCACGCTCAACGCCTATGAGTTCACCTTCCGATCCGTACTATATCATTGATCTGTTGTATCATATGCTATTGCCTTTGATAACATTGGTCATAGTCAGTATAAGCGCTTGGGCATACATTGTTCGCTATTATTTGATTAGAATTAGACATGAAGATTTCATATTTTCGAAAAAGGCAATCGGAATTCCGAGGAGGAAAATCTTGTACTCTCACATGCTCAAAAATGCTGCCCCACCTATCATTACCTCTGTGGCCTTAAGTCTTGCGGCTTCCTTTGGTGGTGCAATTATAATAGAATCAGTGTTCGATTGGCCGGGAATGGGAAAACTTTACTATGATGCAATTGCCGTGAATGACGTACCAATTATTCTGGGTAACACTTACATTTTCTCAATTATTTTTGTAGTTACGATTTTTATCACAGATATAGCTTATGGTTTTTTTGACCCAAGGGTGAAAATTAGCTAGTTGACTGCACAATTTGCATCTCGATTTATTCCTAATATGTCTTTGTTAAGGTTGAAATTAGTGAACTTATTTTCAACACCGAAACTACATTTTCTAAATCAAATACTAAGATCTAAAACTGCAATATCAGGCATAACTATTTTGATGATTCTGATCGCCATGACTACCTATGCACTTGTAGCAATCCCACTAGAATCATTTAGACAGTGGAACAACCCTAATTACTGGATCAACTATCCTAAAGCTGCAGGACCATCTTGGACGAATCTAGGACTGTTTGGCCCAAGAGCCTCTGAACAAATAATTCTGGAAATGCATAGTGCCGAAATCAGCTCTAAATCAATATCCGGAATTCGTGTCAATACACATACTTATTCAGTAAACTTCAATTACGACTCTTATCCGACTGACTTCATGATACCATATACAGTAATATACGGGCAAATACCCTCAGCTATTGAAGTAACTGTCCTGAGACCAGACGATCACATATTCAAAATCTATGATGCAGCCCTCCCGCCAGGGTTATCTCAACAGTCTTCAAATTCCAACAATTCCCCTCAAGACACTAATGAGTATTCGGGTCGAATTTTTTCAACAGATCATTCAATAAGTAAGAATCTACATGATTACCTTGATTTATTTTCCTATCCACAAGATGAATCTAGTCCACAAGTGATGATTTTTTCTGATTTGCACTCGAAAAAGGTACTCCAAGGTGTCTACAAGTTTAATGAGACCTTTTATTTTTTCAACAATGTCGACAAAGTAAAGGAGTCCGGTTTGGTTTTGGGAGGGACTGTTTATGGCCTAATGGGCACTGATGATCTGAGGAGAGATCTCAGCATAGGCATTTTCTGGGGCACACCGGTTGCACTTTTTATTGGGCTAACGGTGTCTTTATCATCAGTTTTCATAGGCCTCATATATGGTGTCCTAGCTGGCTATAAAGGCAAGAGAACTGACGAAGCACTCATGCGAATAAATGATTTGGTAGTTTTTTTACCGGCTCTTCCAATTCTTATTCTGTTAACGGCAACCTTAGGTAGAAGCATTTTCATAATAACCCTACTTCTAGTAATATTTGGTTGGGCAGGCGCTACTAGAGTATCCAGAAGTTTATCCCTCCAGATTAAGAATCTACAGTACGTAGAGGCAGCCAGGATAATGGGTGCCTCAGACATGTATATAATCCTCAAGCATATTATACCCCAATTGCTACCTTTAACGTTTGCAAGTATTGCAATTGCTGTACCCGGAGCTATACTTGCTGAGGCAGCCTTAAGCTTTCTTGGTCTTGGTGATCCCACCATTCCGACATGGGGTCAGATTTTGCATGATGCAAATTCTGCTGATGCTGCAGCGCGGGGCCTATGGTGGTGGATTATTCCCCCGGGCTTGATGATCGCCTTGACAGGTCTTTCATTTGCCCTTATTGGTAAATCTATTGAAACTATGACAGAACCGCTGAACAGAGCATAACAATAAATGCATCCAATGTTGCAGTTCTGTTAGAACACTGAACCTCAATTATCTAAATTTGAAAGTTTAGCGATTTTGAAATAATAACTGTTACCCTTGCAAGTAATTCATACAATGGTAACGAAATTGAATTAATTTTTATTGCAATACGAATGAACTACTCCATTCGCAACATTTGTATTTATGATTGTAATCATCCAGAATTCAATCTAAATATTGAATGGTATCTTGTTTACAGCGCACACTTTAATCTTGCGATCAGAATCCTAATACAAGTAGTATCATTTTGGATAAATCATAATCTGGAGCACCTTTCATGTTAACCAACTCCCCTACATAAATAAACAAGTTCTAGGAAAAATGGATACGTTATACTCATCCAATATCTCTTTTAAATTCAATTTCAAACCTTGAATTTGTTCTTTTTAGGATTAGGAAGTTCGCTTGTCATCGCTAGGCAAAATTCGTAGTGTGAAGCGCTCACCGTTCCTGTCAAAAGCAGCGATAGTGGTATCGTCATACGGATAATTAATTATGATAGATACGAGACCAAAATAATTATTGAGATCTTCGAGTGAGGGATTATTCGAACTTCCTGGATGAGAATGAGCAGTACCAATATAGGATAAATCAAATGGTAAATCATAAACAGGAAAACCGGAATAATATGGTCCATGAGAAGAAAAAGGCGGTACAACTAATCCATCAATTGTTATATCCGCCTTTCTACTTTTCCCTTTCAGTATAAGAATTCCTTCATACGGGTGCCAAGTTTTTGCGTAAGTAATGATCCCATCAGCACTTTTTCTTGATAACAGGACTTCCTTGCGCGGCCTTTGCTTATCGTCGTTTTTCTTACGAAAAAAGAGCAAGTGTGTGATAGGAACACCTAGTTCAAATATTTTAGTATTGCTGAGTAAATATTTGCTACAAACTTGGTGAATTTTAGGGAATGCTCAAATATGATACATCATAATGATTAATAACTAGTTATCAGAGGTACTTGTATAATAATTGTATCTGAAAAAAAAACTACTACATGATGAGATTCTTGTTCGGAGAGGCACTGTTTCAAACGATATGGACGGTACTCCGTTATTCATTAATGACAAATGTGAAGGTTATAGAGTAAATGACACAGCAGTATCGTTATGGAACATGTGCAATGGGATAACGTTTGAAGAATTGAAGGAAGAAGTTCTTCGTATATCTAACGACGATGAAGAGAATGTAAGTCTGGCGCTTGGGGAAATGATTGAACAGCTGAAAAGGGTGTCTGTATTGGACACGAAACCTGTTAAACGAGACACATTTATGGTCCGGTGACTAGTCTTGTTAGGATTAACGGTAGTCCATAATAAGTGGAGCGTATCTTTTTTAGGATCTGCTGATATCAACTACAGATGATGGCCATCTCAGGTTCTGCTTATCTTATATTATCTGAAATTGGTCTTGCCGCATTTGACGAAAATGAAGAATTTGTTTCATCTACAATGTTTAACGATCCAATAGGATCATACAAATCGATTAGAAAATCAGTAGCACCTAAAGAATTATTACTATTCGCGGATGACTTGAATAGGTACGACACCATAGCAGTAAATGACCACTCATTAATATCGATTTTAGAAAAACTAGGTATTCACGCACATATGATGTCAAACGAACTGATCTCCAAATATCAAATCAATAGACCACAAATGCTCGTAAAGGCAAAACTGGCCCAGAGTGAATATGACGCTATCACGAAACTTAGAGAATTCGCAATTTCGCTCTCCTCTAGTACTGTAAAAGAGACATCCGAGCGACTTGATTTGCATCTAATCCAGGCTATTAATGCACTAGATGAATTTGATAAACTTGTAAACATCGTCGGTGCAAGATTAAGAGAATGGTATGGATTGCATTTTCCTGAATTAGATAACCTGGTTCAAAGTTTGAATGCTTACGCTCTAATTGTCAGAGATGCAGGTCGACGCGCAGACATAACTCGTGAGGTTTTGGAAAATGCAGGATTGCAGGAAAAGAAAGTTGATTTTATTATGGAGGCAAAAAATCGGAGCAAGGGAGGCGATATCGCCGATACTAATCTGGAGATCGTCAGAAAACTAGCCAACGAAGTCATAGTTCAGTCAAACTTGCGTGATGACCTTTCCAATCACGTGGAAGTAGCTATGACGGAATTGGCTCCGAACACGAAGGAATTATTAACCGCAACTGTCGGCGCAAGAATGATCGCTAAAGCAGGAAGTTTCGAAAAGTTTTCCCGACTTCCAGCAAGTACGATCCAGGTCCTGGGAGCAGAGAAGGCACTGTTCAGATCACTAAAGACTGGGGCGAGGCCCCCTAAACACGGCATACTATTTCAACATCCCTCAATTCACTCAGCTCCCCGTTGGCAGCGAGGAAAGATCGCTAGAACTGTGGCCTCAAAAGTTTCAATAGTCGCGAGAATTGATTTATTCCGTCATGGTGAAAGAGACTATTCGATACTCGAAAAGATGAATTCGAGAATTGCGGCTATCCAAGAGAAATATAGAAATCCGCCTTCAAATGAAGAGGGATTAAGCAAGTACCAAGATTATGGTCGTAAACAAACACGAGATCGTCATCCATCGGCCTTTGGCAGAATTGGAAGAAAAGACTGGAGACCCGGCAAAAGAGACCGGCGTAAACACGGCAAAAAGAGGAAAAGGTTTTAGACAGAATTAGGGTAATGTGTATGCTTATACATTTTAAAAGATTACTAACTAGTCTCAGATTGAATAATACGAAAGAATTGCTATGAGTATCTGGGTTAGAATAGAGGGCCAGAAGCAACTGGCTACACCTAATCTTGTTGCAGGCGATACGGTATATGGCGAAAAATTGGTGAAACTAAACAATGAAGAATATCGAGTATGGGATGCCTTTAGAAGTAAGCTAGCAGCGGCTCTTAGAAATGGTCTTACAATAGACACCATACGCAATGGGACGAAAGTCCTGTACCTAGGAGCTTCCACAGGTACTACAGTTAGTCACGTGTCAGACATAGTCGGGCCTGGAGGTTTGGTATTTGCTGTAGAATCGGCGAGTAGGGTGGCGAGGGAACTTTTAGAAAATGTTGCCAAAAAGAGAAAGAATGTGGTACCGATTCTTGGAGATGCTAGAAAGCCGGAAATGTACTTTTCAATTTTTGGGAAAGTTGATGTTGTATACAGTGATGTAGCTCAACAGGATCAGACCGATATTGCAATTCAGAATTGCCAAATTTATCTAAAGACTGGGGGCTCAATATTCCTTATCGTGAAATCTAGAAGTATAGATGTTGTAGCGGATCCAAAGTTAGTTATTCGAAATCAGATAAGAAAATTGGAAGCAAGTGGATTTTCTACAAAGCAAGTTATTGGTTTGGAACCATACGACATAGATCATGCCATCATTAGAGGAACTTATGATTAGGCATAATACGGGTCTAATCGATTATCTTGAGCCCGAGAAGATTCCATCAGAATCAGTTTTACTGGTTTCCAAGATTTTCTCACAAATGCAGGCGCCTCGCCAAATTTGAGAATCCAATTTCTAATAAAGCTAATTGTCGATTTATCGGAAGGATATCCACTCCCAATATCATTAAACGATTTTTTAATCTCGAAAATTTGGTTATCTCTAATGACCTTTGCTATTATCGATGCCGCAGACACCACACCAACTAAAGAATCTGCATGATGAAAAGAATAAAGTTTGTATCCGCGACCACATACAATAAGTGTTTCTAGTATAGAGGCGTACCTCAACGGTTTTACATCACAGCAATCTACATACACGTTATCGGGTTGCATATCGTTAATGACTGCAGCCATAGCTTCAGCCTCGAGCTTATTGAGTCCATTAATCTGCACACTCTCATCGATTTCTCGTGTGCTTATCATACAGACACCTATATAGTCCGCAATCCCAATTATCTTACTAAATAGTAGTCGGCGTGTGGCTCTTGTCAGGCATTTAGAATCTTTCAACCCGAAAGCGCTTAAGCGTGAAAGCTTTGATTCCATTATACCTACTCCAGCAACAACTAATGGACCTACGACTGAACCACGGCCGGCTTCATCTATTCCGGCAATAAGATTATTCCGCTTAGGTATGTTCATATAAAAGAATGATAAAGTGAATTAGCAGATGAAAAATATATTTTGCGGGTAATTATCTGTGTTAAAAGATTGAATTTGTTAAGCGTGGGGAAATCTACTCTACTTTCAATAAACTTCCTATAATTTAAACATGATTACGAATACACATTAAGAAATCTAATGATCATACAAGACAACAGTCTGGGATTCGTGCAAATACAGGAAGGTGGAACCAAGCTGCTTGTTCCCGTTTCATCGCTAACCGATATAGTGCCTTCTAAGAACCCTGCTTTTTTTAACAGACTAGCTAAGCTGAATCGCGACATTTCAATCCTAGCATATAGGTCATTTGCTTTAGGCTTTTTGCAATTCAAGAGAATGCAGAAGTTTTCGAATAATGAATTTACTGGAAATGGTTCTGATGAATGCCATATTACATTTGCCGACGCATTAAGTGGTACAGGTGCCAGGGCACTTAGAGTAGCAGTAGAAGCTCCTGAGATCGCAGAAGTGTATATAAATGACATTAATCAAGTTGCACTAGAAAAATCAAAAGCCTCAGCCACGATCAACAATGTGAAACATAAATGCCACTTTAGTAATCACGATGTTAACAAGTTTCTAATAGAACATGAAACTAGAGATGCAAAAAGGTTCACGATTGCTGATTTAGACCCTTTCGGCAGTCCTACTCCATATATCGACTCATTATTGAGGTCGGTGAGATCTGGAGGTTTGATCTCTGTAACCGCGACAGACACGGCGGTACTAGCTGGAGTGCACCCTAAAGTCTGTCTTCGCAAGTACTTTGGTATACCTATAAATAATGGCTTTTCAAACGAGACTGGAATTCGAATTCTATTGTCGCTTATCTCTAAAGAAGCAGCAAGGTTTGAATTTATCATTATCCCAGTTTTTGTACATGCTAACATGCACTATCTTAGGGTTTATCTTACCGTGGAAAGAAGCAGCAGCAAGGCAAATACAGCGTATAAGAATTTAGGATTTCTACAATATTGCTTCAAATGTGGTGACAGAAAAGCTGTATCTTCAAATTCAAACGCAGCTCAAACCGGAGTAACAGCTGAGCAATGCAAACGTTGCACTGATGGCCTCTACTCGGTTGGAGGTCCAATGTGGTTGAGTAATATGTTTGATAAGGAATTTGTTAAAAGGATGAATGCTCTTAAGCCAATGAATTTAAATTCAAAAACTACGGCGAGCCTGAATTACTCTCGAAAACACACTGAGATTGATTCTCAAGGGAGCACTAGAAATGATCCAGTACAGAGAATTTTAGATATAGCTATCACAGAACTAGATTCTATCCCATATTACTTTAGATCTGACGAAATATCATCGTACATGAGATTAAATCCCTTGCCCATTGCCTCGATATTAGAAAGACTTAATTCAGCTGGATTCAATGCATCGAGAACTAGCCTCAATCCGACCGCTTTTAAAACTAACGCCAACCTTTCAGAGATAATTGAAATTTTAAGATAAGTCTGCTAGAAACTTGATAAATTAAAACATCTCTAATTTCAATCGCTTATTTCTGATTCGATTAGTTATTGACACACGGCAGATTGATTCAATGCTGGACCCCTAAAGAAAAGCACATGTCTTATGTATTTATTCTGGTTTTACATATATTGCTGGCATAGTTTAGCCTGTCGAACTTGCAATATCTTTAAAAAATAACAGCACAGTTCTACCATTGGCTTCGCTATAACAACCTTTGAATTTAAAACCGGCCTTGCGTATCATAGCGCCGGCGAGGTATGAAAGAATCTGTTGAGGTTTCACGATTAGAATAGTTCCATAAGAATTAGTTTGAATATCCGCGTGGTAACCCTCGATTAGGATTTTTCCAAGCAGTTCGATTGGCCTCATCGTATCTTGAACCATGTGAATGATCGTTTCTGTTAACATTGGTTGTAAAAAACCGTTTAGTCTATCTGGATTTGCAATTAGCTCTAAATTGATTTTCTTACCAGTAAATTGGTAAATAGTAATTGTTGAGAGATGTTTTGTGTTGAAACCGGACAAGTTCTAAGTATACAGCTACGAATCTATCCAGTCCAATTGAACAGTTGCATTTTTTAGTTTGGGATAGGATTAAATTCGACCTACTGTTAGAATGGCTTGAATCCAATAGGACTTGTCGAAACTTCAAGTAGTCAATGTAAGTAAGAAATTCTTTGATACTAAAAATGGAATTCAAGTTTCTGCAATCGAAAATATTACTCTCACCATTGAAGATGGCCAGTTCGTTTGCTTTGTAGGTCCATCAGGCTGTGGCAAGTCCACACTATTAAATATACTGGCAGGATTAGATAGACCAACAAATGGGCAAGTTGTACTAAACGGACAAATTGTTACAGAAACCGGTCCAGACAGAATTATGGTATTTCAGGAGAATGCTCTTTTTCCTTGGCTCAAAGTAATCGACAATGTGGAATTTGGACTAAAGATGGCAGGGATAGAGAAGAAGACAAGGTTCGAAATTTCGATGCGATATCTAGATCTAATGCAACTTTCGAAATTTGCCGATCTATATACTTATCAATTGTCAGGAGGTATGAAACAGAGGGTAGCTATTGCAAGAGCGCTAGTTACTGACCCAGAAATACTACTTATGGATGAACCATTTGCTGCTTTGGATTCGCAAACTAGAGACCTATTGCTAGTGGAATTACAACTAATCTGGGCTAAAACTAGGAAGACCATTGTATTTGTGACACATAATATATTGGAATCTGTTTGTCTAGGAGACAAGGTAATCGTTTTTACCAGTCGTCCAGGAAAAATAAAGGCAGAGATCTCAGTGGAACATAGAAGGCCCCGATTGTCTGAGGACACTGATCTACAACGGTATCAGAGAAAAGTTCTTGAAGAGCTCAAAGAAGAGATAATTACTTCGAGGAAGTTGGACGATGCGATGACCTGAAAATAGTGAATTGATGTCATGCCTTTTCTGAATAATTCAGCGTTAACCATAGTCTTTAACTCAGAATAAATGTATTCGATTTGTGATGTGAGAAAATTGAAAATTCAAGTCTTGAGCTGATGAAGGATCTCTAATCCAGCCTTAAAGCTATTTGGTGATGTTAATAATACCTGATCCGCAATGTGCGCGGCTTCTCTTATGAATTCAATTGGAGCAGTTTCGTAGGAATGCCAATTCAATCCTATCGACTTTGCCGAAGGTTTATTTTTTTCACAGGGTATCATAATGCATGCTATAACTTTTATCTCATGCTCATGCGAAACATTGGCAATTTCTTTCAAAGCATTCAAAGAATCGATTGACTGAGTGATGAAGGCGTCTGGTTTCGCTTCAATCTTACCCTGGATTTCTGTATTTTTGGTTATCCTACTCGGAACTGCTAAGTGTAATTCAATACATTTATCATATCCTGTGCTGCGCAACTTTCGCACCAATTCGCTAGGTTTAGTGACACACTTGCCGCTATGGGTTGAGTCATCTCCAGCCACGAATAAAACGCCCTTTATTCCAACTAGTGTGGCGTCAGCTACAAACTGGCTGATAGATAATGGACTTCGGTCACGAATCCTAAGACTGCAGGTTATCGGGATCGCTCCCATTGCGCTGTTCGTTCGTATTAAACCTGCTGCTACGACTCCGGAAACTCGTGGTATTCCTAATACTGAATCTGTGAGGTGGATTCCATCTACTAAACCTTGTAAAAGTCCTGCTCTTTCTTGAAAGGAATCCATCATAATCTTTAATGAATTTAGATTAGCTACACCAGCTGTCTCTATTTTGGGGGGATTTAATTCATAAGCTAATTTCATAATTCTAACTTATAAGCTCATAATTTCTTGGTGGGATTATTAAATGCGGCGCGTCATTACGATTACAATTAATCGACAACTGATTACAGTAGATATGTGAGGGGATTTGTCATAAAACTTACCAGTAGCCCAATTCGATGAATTTTGATTCTTACATCCGAGTTTCGGTTTGACTTCATTTGATTACTACCCCGTCCCATCACCATTCAGAGCGTATTTATAGATCCAAAGATTCGACAGCGATCCATAGATGAAAAGGAAGTGTACTATTGATTTTAAATAACTGCACATATATTACTTAAATTATTGCTCAGTCGGGACGAATTATTTCAAAGAATAGCTGGCCTTCTGATAAGAAATCCGATCTATAACGACATCACCGATAACAGTCTGACTGCCGCTTCAGTGCTTGTGATAATTCACTATAATTCTAATACCCCTTATGTCATTCTAACAAAGCGCAGTAGTAATATCCGAGCTCATCCAGGTGAGGTTTGCTTCCCCGGAGGTAGATATGATCGTTTGATAGATCGCAATCAACTCGACACAGCCATAAGAGAAACTCACGAGGAGTTGGGACTGGTGATAAATACCGAAGAAATTCTCGGATGCCTTCAGCCCGTAAGAACTATTACTTCAAAATTTTTAATATATCCGTTTGTGACGATCAAACAATCGATGATTAGCTCTTTATGTCCATCACCAGAGGTAGAGAGAGTGATAGATGCTCCTCTTTATGACGTATTGGACAGCATAGATGCTGACCTGCGCTATTCTACCGTCAATTCAAATGAGCTGTTGTACAAGTTCAAATTTAATAACGACATTATCTGGGGTGCCACATCTAGAATTCTAAAACAGCTACATGATCAAGTCTATAAAAAATCATACTTAACAAGCTGTGAAGAAGGATACGATAGTTCTTAGCTCGGGATTGGCTGTAAGATAACAACGAATAAAAATTTAAAGGCTACGAGCATGTTAGAAAACAAGTGTTATGCAGATCATGCGGAAATGAAATGAATCCCTTGGAATATTGTAAATCATGTAGTGAAGCCGTTCAATGGAAGTGTAGCAAGTGTGAACGTGAAAATGACAAGTCAATCCATGCGCGTTGCCATATCGTTGTTGGCTATTCTAATGTATCATTGGTATTCCAAGCTGCAGTGACTGCCGCATGTATATCTGGACTAGCCGAAATGACAAATTTGTGTTAGCAGTACGCTATCAATTTTGTCAAAACAAACTGGCTGGAAATTTTACTCAAGTTGTATCTGAAGCGTAGTTCACTAATGCGACATATGTGTTTGGATTTTAACCTTTGGTAAAAAAATAATCCGAGTGTCTATTCCTCTGCGGCGGTATCCTTATGTATTGTTTCCTAAGTGATTAGACCCATGCCAATTGAAAGTCTGGCAGAATTTGTAGATGCTCTTGAAAAAGCTAACGAGCTCAAGCGAATAAGGACTAGAGTTAGTACTGAATTGGAGATTGCTGAGATTTTACGCAGACTTATGTATAATCGTGATCGTCCTCGGCCAGCAATCTTGTTTGAAAACGTCGAGGGATCTGACATGCCAGTGTTGGGTAATGCCTTTGGATCCATAAAAAGGCTTAAGATTGCATTAGAAACTGACGATTTTTCTGATATTGGTAATCGAATCTCGGACCTCACAAAAATGAAGATGCCTGCAGGGGTTCTAAGCAAAATTAAGATGTTACCGAGGTTATCAGAGATTGCAGATTACGGGCCCAGAACAACCGAGAGCGGTCCAGTCACCGATATAATATTGAACAAAAAAGAAGCTTCCTTTGACTTATTGCCTATTCTGAAGTCTTTCAGCGGAGATGCTGGGAAATTCATCACATTTGGTTTGACTGTTTCAAGACATCCAGAAACCGGAGTACGAAACATGGGCGTTTACAGAATTCAGATCATCGATCCAAAAAAGGGGTTGATGCACTGGCAGGTTCACAAACGTGGTGCCCAGCATTTTGAGCTAGCAAAGGAACTGAAAAGCAAGATTGAAGTTGCAATTGTTATTGGGGCAGATCCAGCCTGCGTTTTCGCTGCTGTTGCACCTGTTCCGGAGGGGATGGATAAATTTCTATTTGCAGGCATTGCTCGAAAAAAAGGTACAAAGCTGGTAAAATGTAGGAGTGTAAATTTGGAGGTACCAGCATATGCTGATATTGTTCTAGAGGGTTACGTTGATCCTGAAGAAACAAGAATTGAAGGGCCATTCGGCGATCACACTGGGTATTACACACCTCCCGAGCCATATCCGGTGTTTAATCTTACAGGGATTATGCATAGGAAAAAGCCGATCTATTTAACAACAGTGGTTGGCAAACCTGTACTAGAAGATGCTTATATTGGTAAAGTGATCGAACGGTCATTTCTGCCACTCATACAGATATTTCAACCTGAAGTAATTGACTTTTCCATGCCTCCAGCCGGTTGGTTTCAAGGCCTTGCCATTGTATCAATTAAGAAACAGTATCCTGGTCAGGCAAAAAAAGTTATGTTGGGTCTGTGGGGACTCGGGCAGCTTGCACTCACAAAAATGCTTGTCGTTGTCGATCCTGATGTAGATGTCCAGAACATGGACGATGTCATATGGGCATTGACTACAAGAATGGATCCGAAAAGAGATATAGTGATAATCGATTTTGCTCCAACAGATACTCTTGATCCTGCTTCCCCGCTTGAAAATCTTGGATCTAAAATTGGGATCGATGCGACCACCAAATGGAAGGAGGAAGGTTATTCAAGAGAAATTCAACAATTAGCAAAAGTCGATCGCAAAACGAGGGAATACGTTGATGCCAGATGGAAAGAATATGGAGTCGAGTGATTAGGGATCAGATTCCCAGGGTTCAATGTATGCATGATAAGTTTGAGGAATTACGATACTTGTCAATGGAAAACTCGTTCATGGACATGACAAGAGGCCACGTATTCAAGGAAAATGAGCCTAGGTTGAATTCCCCTAGAGAAGTGCTTGACTGGATTTAGGTTATTATTTTCTGATTAGAATGCCCAAGATATACGCTGCGGGTCAAGTATTGAAAAACCCTTTTATATAGTCTACGAGGTGATCTTCGATATGTCTAGTGAGGTTAAGGGAAAAATTCCAAAGATTGTTGCGCTAGAGGTTCTTGAAAAAAACGGGGTTAACGTTGAAAGATTAAAGGAGCTAATTACCAAGGGGGTTGGTGCTGAATTTACCACATACTATTACTATACAATACTTAGAATGCATTGTACGGGCCTAGAAGGTGAAGGAATAAAGGAAATAGTAGAAGATGCTCGTATTGAGGATAGAAATCATTTCGAAGCAATGGTGCCCAGGTTGTATGAATTAGGAGGCGGCCTTCCCCGAGATATTAGAAAATTTGCTGATCAAGCCGGATGTCCGGATGCATATTTGCCTGATAATTGGGAAGATATTAATTCGATTCTGAACGTGCTGCTGGAAGCAGAACAGTGTGCTATAAGATCATGGGGTGAAGTCTGCGACATGACTGCTGGAAAGGATCCGAGGACATATGATATAGCACAAAGGATTATGCAAGAAGAAGTCGAGCATGAAGCATGGTTCATCGAACTTTTGTCAAAGAGACCATCTGGTCACTATAGAAGGAAATTTGTTGGTCAATCACCACATACTGGAGCCCAGGGGAGTCTCATTCATTTATGACCACACTGAACGCTACAACGAACAGTTCTTGCTCTTAAAGTAGTTTACTCTTATTTATTTTAGAGATAGTATCTAGATATCCCAGTATTTTCTTTACAAGTTCCGAATTGGATAACGATTACCAACTCTTATTGTTGATGCCGTCAATATGCTTACATCGCAATAATCGCGATATCTTACTCACAGAACTGAAGTGCAATAATAAAAGTCTAAAAGCAAAATGTCAGGAAATTCTTTATATGAGGATATTTGTATTACGGATGGGCAAAAAAGTTGACAAAGTGTATTGCCTTTCATTCGTATAAAGGTGGCACTGGTAAGACTACGATAGGAGCTAATTTTGCCGCCTGCCTCACTAGGAAAGGTTACAAAGTTTCACTAATCGATCTTGATGTTTATGCTCCAAGCCTTCAATCATATTTTGATGTTGAACCGAGTAAATCGATCAACGATTATCTCTATTCGAATGCTGAAGTAGAAGATGTCATGGTTGATATGACGCCACTCGTAAACAATTCTCTTTCATACATAACGAACCCTATCGAAGCCAAATTAGAGCAGGCAACTCTAAAAAATTCGCAAGTAAGCAAATACGGACATTCTGGTGAAGCCAAAACGAAATCGGAAGCCGTCCGGTCTGGTATGGTAGACCGTAACGTAGATAAAACTTCTATGAAATCTGGAAAATTGTGGGTAGGCTTCTGTAGTACTAGAAAAGAAGACATTTTCAAGTTGGAGGGTGGTGTAAATGAGAATATGAGACGTCAATTTCTCAAACGGTTTATACTGTTACGCGAACAATTGATCTCTACCTATGATTCAGACTACATAGTAATTGACACGAGTCCTGGAATCAGATACTGGTCAATAAATGCATTGGCTGTTGCAGATATCTTGTTTTTGACGCTTAAAATGGGTGATCTTGATATCGAGGGAACTAAAAAGATTGTAGATGAAATTTATACTTCATTCACAAAATTTGGTACTAGATCCTATCTTCTACTCAATAGGGTATCTGGTTACTGTGTACCGCATACTTTTACACAAGAAATTCATAATTCTTCTGAGAATGATGATCGATTTTTGCATTCGGAGGTATCCTCTATGCCTAAAACGAAGCCTGAGGGAAAGAGCGATGAACGTAGCATATCAGGAAATGAAAGAATTGGTTCAGATTTAATCGGTCTATCTGAACAGGGTCGTGATATTTCAGATTTAATGCTAGGGCAAAATAGTGATCTAAATAGGATGCTGTCAGATGAACTAAGAATGAATATCATATCATCAGTTCCGTGCTACTGTGATATTCAATTCGTAAGAAAGGAATTCTTGACCGCATTGCAGTATCCAGGTCATCCTTTTGCTGTTAAAGTACATGAACTAATTAGCACTATGGAAAATTTACCACAAAGATAAGTCAATATACAATCGTATCAAAGCCTTCAGGTCCGAATGGTAATGTTTTCGTTCTGAACAACAGATCATACTAAGCTAATCATCTAATTTTTGGATCTATTCTGGATTTGAAAGCTCAAGATTTATTCTTTTTATTAAATCGCTCATCTCTATTGGCTTTTTTAGAAAGCACGTTTGATCAGGGGATGAAAAAATCTCTCTCAATGCATGATAGTTAATTTCATATGCTGTGATAAAGCATACCCTTGGAATAGGATCTATTTTATGAAGATGTTCGAAGAGTTCGAATCCGTCTATGGATGGCATTCTAACATCGATGATTAACAGGTCGTAGCAATTGGATTCGAACTTTGAGATTGCCGTATTAGGATCTGTGTATGTGTCTACGTAAAAACCCGCATTTTCCAAGGAAACTTTGAACGATGCAACTACGTCAGGTTCGTCATCGACAACGAGGATTCTCTTTCTAAAGCCGGCCAAAAGAATTTATCTCCCACAAACGTGACACCCCTGCTTGCCAATCGTCAGGATACAGAAGATGTGACTATAAAAACTGGAAATACGAAGTCCCAATTGGAAATTTGATTTATTTCTATGTCTACATGACCTGCTACAATTCGGAATTGTGTGCAATGGCTTTCTCTAGCCCTATGTAAATTAAGTCTACATCTATTTATGACTTATATTATTCAAATTGAAATTAAAGACGAGTACACCAGATTGGGTGTGTATAATGTCGAAATGAGCAATAAAGATTACGTTACAGAATTTGCTTGTTAACAGCAATAAATTCTTGTACTTCTTATTTGGTTCAGGCAAGAGTCTGGCAGTGTCGTTGGTTCACATCCACCATCTTCCCGAGTTCGCAAAGAATAATTAAATTTTTATACGGCCTTAGTGGATAGATATTGTTCTCAATTTATGAAACATGAAAGACGCATAGGAGAAGCGATAATGATTGCATCGGGAATAGCAATCTCGATAGGCGCGAATGCTATTGGCGTAATACCTGTGGTATATGGGGGTTTAGCGATAATGGGTCTCGGCGTTATTTCCGTGTTTTGGAGATGAAAAGATGTGAGCACGGAATCATATGAGGTTATTTTAATTTGATTTGAAGTGATTTGACATCAATTTCATTATTCTTAGGAAAAGCATGCTTAGAAAATTAATAACTAAAGCTCATCGTATAAATACCTAATCAGTTACTTCCCAGCCAGTTATTAAATTGAGTTACACTTTGCAACATTCAAAATAGTATATCGTAGCGTTGACCTACAATCACAAATAAGTCATTTTGAGATTTTGAAATAAGATTATCTATGTTACCTTGATTTTCAGACACTTCACCCTGTACTAATTCTAGTGCCTTTCTCTTTTCTATAATTGCATCGTTGGCACGTTTGATGAAATCCTCTAACATATTAATCTTCGATAAAATTTCAAGACGAACTTTCTGCTCTTTTAGCAAATGCTTTCGAGAACTTATGTCCCTCAATCTCAAATTATACTTGGGCAAAAATTCTAACACTTGGTCAAGATAGTAGCTAACTTTTTCGGAGTCTTTTAGATCGATTGTTCCTTTTCTTATCGCTGACTGTATTTCATGAAGAATTGAAAGATATTGGAAGAATTCACTGGCATCGGCTTCCTTCCCTGATTCTCCGGAAATGCGGCGATCACGAGAATTTATCAGATGCTTGAACAAGACTTGATCAAATTGATTATCTTTATAATAGATCTTCCATGGTTCGGTTGCCATTATTTGGAGCTTCATGGACAGATCCTTTTTCGCAGGAATGCCGTAAGAGTA
>JARBAU010000181.1 GCA_029237525.1 Nitrososphaerales archaeon
GCGATCCCATTATAAATATACTAGTGTAGTGGCATATTCCTACAGCAGTGGCATATTCCTACAGCAGTGGCATATTCCTACAGCAGTGGCATATTCCTACAGCAGTGGCATATTCCTACAGCAGTGGCATATTCCTACAGCAGTGGCATATTCCTACAGTAGCCAGTTTCTGTATAAAACTAGGGACAAGTTATCATGCAACAACTGAAGATTTGGTGGTGACGAACGCCTCACTAATTTGTTGATAGATTCTTAGGAAATGCAGACCTTTTTCAGTGGTACTGTAGGTCCGCTCTCCCTCCTGATATGTAATTAAACCATTTTCTAATAGTTGAGACAAGTATTCCTTAAGTTGCACATACGAAAGGTAGGCTTTGTACATGATCCTGATCTGTGTTGCTTTTCTCCCTTTGGCTATCTCCAAGATCAACGCAATTATTTCCAGATTATTTCTATTCTTCACATTAATATCGTTAGTTTATACGAGCATTGAATAAAAACGTCGTCAAACACTATTATAGAAACGATTACTGTATAGGGGTAACGATAAAGTTATAGTTTAATTAAATCTTAGGAGTGTACTATAGGTTTTTTATGCTGGCACGTAAATCTTCTATAAGACTCCTTTAAGAGCAAAGTATGTCGTATCAAATAATTATTCATAAAGAGCACTATTTTGACCCACGTTCTGTTATTATATCTCCCATTTTTTAAACCATGGGAAAATTACAAGCAATCAGAATCAATTTCTCAACACAAAGTAATAGAATACGTCTTATTGGCGTTTATGATGTAAGTTACACTCTTTTCGTGTGATTTATATATGCTAAACTAATCTCAGGCAATTCCGGGATTTGAATTCTTTGAATTTTTTTGGTCTTGGTTGCCCTGGACTATTGCTTCATATTGTTTGTCTAATGGTCTGGTATTGAGTGTTATTCCTTCAATTTTTGCGAAGGCCTTGACAATGCTTTTTGCTGCAAGCGGTTGGGGGAACGATGTTTCAGAAATTTCTCCGAAAAGCCCTATCGCATCTAGCTTTCTCTCGCTTGCGAGGCCAAGGATCAGACCATTGAACCATGTGATACTATCAATTTCATTTCCTATAAGTTCAATTTGGAACTTTGTCAATATGCTTCTGAGATCAGGATTATTTACTACACCGCAAACCTTTGGAGCACCTGTTAGTTGTTCTCTAAGATATCCCCCTGAAGAGTACAAAAGCTTAACATGACCAATTTCTTGAATGTAATCCAAAAGGAGATTACAGAGTCGGTACAGCTCTCCGGAATCTTGTGGTTGGGTATTTCCTGTGAAAATTAACAAATTAGCATCTTTGCTGTAATAGATTTGATAGCAATCAACAGCAGATTTTACTATACCATTTTTATACATGACCCAAGGTTTTTCATTAGAAATTATTTCAGCCACAAAATCTGTCTTGAGGTTTTCAGCTAGGTAGGAAGATGAGATCCCTCCAACCTTACCGATATCAGGTAGAGATGCGAATAATACAAAATTGTCTGATTTGAAATCCTTTATTCTGTTAATTATCATTTTGTATTTTTATTTTTATTTTTATTATCATGTAGGTTGGATATTCAGAGATGATCAAAAGACTGCATCTTGAGTGAAGGTTTCAATCGAGATGCTAGATAGGGAACTATATCGATGCTTCAAGACTATACAAATACCATTATCCGCAGTTTCTTGCTGAGCAAGTGAAAGGTGCAAGAGCTCAATTTCTATTATTCTGCCCATATTAAATGACTGAGGTAAACGTGGATAAAAATCATACCATAAGTATTACAATGAAATCCACTGTGGGGCAAAATTGATCGTACCTGAAAGAATATATATTATATACAAACCTAGAGGAAGATCAAGACAGGGCTTAGAGAATTTGCTCGTTATTCAGGATAAATCTATAAATTTACTGTAATTGCTCGTCTATATTGTCTATGCATTGCAGGTACAAATCTCTGCTTCTTTTTATTATCCATTTTGCAAAATCATCTAAATTGAATACATACTGTTGCTGAAAGCTTGGTGGGATGAAGCCACCATGTGTCAAGACCTGCACTACCACATATTTCTCGTTGATTGTTGCAACTTCTTCTTCTGCCGCGGATTCCGATTCTTCGACTGTATTTCGGTAGAGTAGAATAGGTCTATTTTTCTTTCTGGATAATACTGAGGCGTGAGTAAGTTTATCTCTAAACTGTTCAATTAGCCAGCCATCTAGAGTTATCTGCCTCTTATTTATGGCCAGCTGCTCCTTTCGAATCAAAATACTAACTATACTACCTTTCTAATTCGCAAGTATTATAATGTAAGTGGTAACAATTTTTGACCATGTAAATTGATATCTTTTATTAACGTCGAAAGTCGAATCAATAATGATGCAATATTTGTAAAATCAGATTACTTGCTAACAAAAACCTTGGATCTTTCGATTCATCGGCACTTGGGATCCCATATCAAGAAAATATTTGTTCTCTATTTATAGGTATGGTCAATCCCTTTGGAATATGCAATCTTACAACAAGAAAAAGCCGGTTAAAATTTCTTCAAATTCGCTAACTTTTTCCTTTGTGAGAACCAAGATTAGGTGAATTTAAGACTATCTAAAGCTTTAAAGATTCTTCAAAATTTAGTAACAGTTGGATCCGTCATAATCTTTCTGTATAATGACGTTCATATATTCATATTTCATGACGAAAAATAAGAAAGTCTACTAATAATGTAGTTTAGATTTATTTAATGTAATATGGAATTTGTATTTTGTGGTATATTCATCAGAACCCAATTAGGCATGATGACATTAGAATAATGCAGTAGTCATCTAGTGAAGATTGACGGACTCGTCATAATTCATTCAACCTAACTATACTTCATTTAGACTAAACTGCAGCCTAGGACTTGACCGACTGGCTTGCGACCTGACTGGCAAATTACAATTGGCAAATATATAGCGATATATGTACTACGAATATATGATTCCGATTAACAAGCCAACTATAGGCGAAGAGGAACGCCGTGAAGTCTTAGAGGTTTTGGATGAAAAATCTAGTCTTACATCGCCTTCGAAGGACGGCGGCAAAAAAGTGCGAGATTTTGAACAACTTTTGAGACAGTTTCTACACGTAAAACATGCAATTGCAGTCAATTCAGGTACTGCAGCTTTGTATTCATCCTTGCTTGCCCTTGGCTTAAAATATGGTGAAGAGGTCATTTTACCTTCGTTCACATTTGTAGCTACAGCAAATGCTGTGGTTGCAGCCGGAGGCAAACCTGTTTTCGTGGATATCAGTAAACATAGACGAGATTATAATATCGATCCTCATGAATTGAAATCAAAATTTACAAAGAAGACAAGGGTGATTCTTCCTGTTCATCTCTATGGGAATCCAGCAAATTTGGATGAAATTGAAGAATATTTACAACGTTACTCAGATGGCAGCGTCTTTATCGTTGAGGACGCATGCCAATCCCTAGGTTCTACCTACAAGAAAAAACAAACAGGCACATTTGGAACAGTGGGCTGCTTTAGTATGTATGCAAGCAAGGTAATGACATCTGGAGAAGGAGGAGCAATAGTGACTGATAACGACGATATTGCTGATCGACTAAGGATGATCAGAAACCACGGTATGGTAGAAGGCTATGATACTCGTATTCTTGGCTTAAACTCGCGCTTACCTGAAATGAGTGCAGCTCTAGCTAAAGCTCAGATGTTAAAGCTCCCTGAGATGTTGGAACGTAGAACACATAACGCCAAACTAATGACTGAGCTGCTGTTAACATCAAGTGACAAGGTATCAAATATAGATGAACATGTAATCCTGCCAGAAATTCACGAAGTCAATAAAGAATCTAACTGGTATTTGTATACTTTAGCCTTCAAAAAGGATGGGATTAGAGATAATATACAGAAAAAATTGGTAGCCGAATACAAGATAGGTGCTTCTGTTTACTATGATCCTCCGGTTCACAAAACTCCATTCTATGACGAGATGGTAAAGATGAACAGTTTGAAGTTAGAGAATACAGATTGGGCCAGTAAGCATGTATTATCTCTACCTGTGCATCCACTTGTTTCTGATCAAGAAATAAACTTCATCGCCTCTAGTTTGATTGAGGCACTAAGCAATCAACCTTAA
>JARBAU010000182.1 GCA_029237525.1 Nitrososphaerales archaeon
AAGATCTAAAAGATTAGTTACAATAGCTAAACGAGAGGTTGAAAGACATAGAATTATGCAAATATTCTTCACAAGTGTAGCTTATCTGTTTGTATATGACCTACGATCATTACCAAAAGATATTTCACGCTATTTCTATCCCGTCAGCTTGGAAAGAGCAAGGGTTCTTATTTATCTACTGATGCTAAAGGAAGAGTCATTTGAAATTGATCAAAATCCAGAAATCACCAATAACTTGGCAGAAAGGTTATCTGAGTTAATTGTACAGACAGCAAAAAAATATGAACGTAAGAGTGTTGACTCTTCCTATGAGAGAATAGTTTTTAAGATATATACAAAAGCCGTTGGTGAACTGTTGCTTACAAATATCCATTAATTGGGCTAACATATAATTAAATATCTACCGACTTTGGCTTATCACTATAAAGATAGAGAAATAGAATAGAAGGAGATAATATAGTGATGTTTTTTGTCCCAATACACTATTCGTTTAATTCAAAAAGGGCTATAAGCCCTATTAATTGGCATCTAGATTATTTTCCTCCCTATGTTCTTTTAGCCCATCTATCTTTCTATGGTTCTTGGTACTAATTTTTCTAATCATTATCATGGACACAGACAATGCTCCTTCCATAACCATATTCAGGCAATTGCTGATGGAAATTCTACAACGACTACGTATCACCCAGCAATGCCGTTTCTAGATAGATCCGGTACGGCTTCTCCTGTTCTCTGCAAGCTCTTGATTTTTGTTTCGAATTGATATATGTCCCTTGCCCGGAAACGTAGCGCATTTTCTTCCAAAACGTTAATTTTTGATGAGTTTAAAGATAGATCAAAATACCTTAGTAAGGTATTCAATTCTGTAGCAGCATAGTAATAATTTTACCCATTATCTAGGATAACGAGAAATTATCAAAACAAAAACCACTCACATGTAAAAAGAATTACTTTGAAAGTGGAATAAAATATATTAGTAAATATTCAGATGTCTATTATATCTATAACATAGTCTATAATGTCCTCTGATTAGATGCGCAAAATTAGATAAGTAAACTATTCAACTACAATTCAACTACAGTTTCATCAAATCTAAGGTAATCATCAATAACTAGGGGCTTTTTCTTGTACTGAAATTCGAAAAAGCCTTTCGGCTTGCAGTAAACTCTCATTTTTTTAGTCTTTTTAGATATAGTCATTGCTTCAATTTCTTCGGAGTGAATCACAAGAACATTATTCCCTTGTTTGTCCTTTATACTATTCATATTCAACAATCTTTATCATTAGAATTTGATTTAAGTATACTATTTCCTGCTTATAGAATACATATACTGCCCTTATAACCAATATCTTTTCCACCTATCTGCCAGATTCCTCTGCAATTCTTTGTTGCTCATGTAGGTATACTTCTCCTCTGTTCTTAGGATTACGTCGTTCTCCTGAACCTCTATGCTTGGATTCCTCTGCAATTCTTTGTTGCTCTTGTAGGTATACTTCTCCTCTGTTCATGGAATTCTCAGATTCGTTATCAGATGTCATCAATGGTAAATAGGCAGCATACAATAAATAAATTTATAAATTATTAAATTCCCTTAATCATTTACCATTGCAATTTTCTAAGCTTGGCTTCGCGTTATTTGGGCTAAATATATAAGCAACATTGTGTAGTGATTAAATGTAATAAATATCAAATACAAATCGTCTAAAGTTTTAATATCTAAGTCCCTCCTCTCTAAATTTGATTTTCTTATGTATTTAGAGAGGCTTAGCCTTAAGCAATTGCCTACTCCAAATCTAGCTACGTACTACAACATCGATACTATTAATAAAAATCAAAAAATTGAAAAGGTATTGCATATCATTCTTTATTCGAGGATTATCGGATTCATTCTCTTTTGAATTTTGCCCGGTCCAGCTGTCTCTGGTTTAGTCACTTTTAAATTATTTAATACTTCAACAACCCCACTTGTATTCCAAACTTCTTGTGCTATCACTCGTCTTTCTTTATAGGTCTTAACACTACCAGTTATAACGACTGCACCATTGTCTGTAGATATAGTAATCAAATTTGAATCCAACATATTCTTTACACTTAAGCGGTCCACTATGCTATCTTTCAGTTCATTATTGCTTTTTCGTCCAGGCAATTCATATGAATCATATGGATGGACACCCCAATAGTATCCTGCATAATAGTCTTGTGATAACTTCTTTCTAGGTTCCTCATCTTCATCTGGTTCTGCCATTCACAATAAGTATTACGTAAGACAAATAGATAAATCTAATGGTTATACGTATATACCTAATTTATTATGTATGAATTTGAATAAAATGGTTATCGTACAATTACTTAGAAAATGGTATAATTGACTATAAAAATAAAACACACTTTGCTACTGGGACTAGTCATAAATATTGCTATAGGCGATCCAAATATCACGTCAAATTTGCTTGTATAACTAAAAATAATACGCAGTAGCTTACTTGTGGGATATGTTATATCAATAACTCACACCAATTAACACTGATTCGCTCATGTCTTACTAATATTAAGGTAAAACAAGTTGGATTGTTGTTAGTAATCTTGTGTTATCGGATGATCCCTGAAACAGGCTATTTTGGTAATCAGTCAACTAGTGAAAAATCTTCATAAAAACTATACAAAGAACAAAATATAATAGTAGAATAGTAGTCTCTTGTATAAGAATAAACTGCAAATCCAATTACTGATTTTGCAACTGGCAACAAGTTATGATGAATAAATGGCACATAATTGAGCAAAAACCGTCAAATAACTAACGCACCAGAAATTATAATTCTATCTCTAAAGGCATCGCCCTACATTGATAGACTAATGTGTTTAATACAGAACCACGCGCATATGTAATCATAATCATATTCATAGACTGTGATTGACTTTAACTATGACACTCTAGTTGTGAATTTTACTGAATCTACTGTAGTACCTCCAGCAGCTTTTGTGGCAGCGCTCTTGATATTGCTTATTTGAATTGTTATATCTCCCTTGTATACTTTAGGAAATGTCACTCGTTCAAAGTGGCTTCCTGCACGTGGGATTTGGTGAATTTTGCTCCAAAGAATATGTCCATTGTAATCATAGATAGTTATATCAAAGCTATCAACAGGCATTAGACGCTGAATTATGCCAGGCTGAGTAAAGCCAATTTCACGACCAGTTTCCCCCGACACATTCGTTTCAGTTTTTGGAACAGATTTCGCATTAGGTGCTGGAGCACTTGCATTTAAAAATATTACCTGCATATCGAAGCCCTTGCCAGCGCGTAAATATGGTGACTGGATTAAGGTAGGATTGCTCCACTTGAGCTGAACTATGTACGTGCCATTATTTGATAGCTTTGTCATAACAGGTATCGTTAGACTTGATTTATTAGAGGATTGTATAAGCCCAGTGCTCTTGCCAGCAGAATTATTATTTAATGCAAAAGCATAATTGTTATTTTAATGGAAACTTAATATACCGCACGAAAATGAAACAAAACTATGGCGATAAATAAAACTCTTATCTGTTTGAACTGATATAACGGTGTAAGAAGACTCAACATCTTATTAACAGCAGTTTCTTCTTCCGATTTTCTATGTGTATCTTCATTGTATCTAGCCATGATAATAGTTGGTTTGAATAATTTATGGATGTTTTACTATTTGATCCGTTTACTCTAAACCAGTAAATTTAAAATATTAGATGATTTCCCGATGTATGTTATAATATAGAGTTATATGAAAATAAGAAGTTTTCAGCTGACTGTCTGTCTATAAAGAAGTCCCTTCTACTGTGTTAGTCTTTTCTTTAGTACGTGAAATAAGTTAATTACAAATAATATTTGTCCGACTGCGACCAGGGTAAATTAATGAATAGTACCTGTAACATAGTTCAGAGAGATCTCCCACTTTTATTCGGGATCGCGCGGATATAATCTTTCTAGATATATTGAGGGTAAACAAATATCTGATGAAATGCGCTATAGGAGGTTATTTTTATTATGGATAGATTACGGCTGGCCTCATACTCTGATGGTTTCAAGCTGAATACCGTATAATCTATTAGCAAAAAACAGATCGAGTTAGCTACAATAATTCTAGATATTATATATGAAAATGAATTCAAAGATTGTCAAATATGCTAATAAATTCAGAAAAGATAATTGGTGTGAAACAATAGTTCTTCAGGGGCTATTCTTTTCTATCTTTCTCTTTGTCTACTATTGTCTATTTGCCCTTTTTTGCAATAACTGCTATTTTAGGAATTTCACCTCTACTGTCCTGAAAATCCAGATTGCCATATCCCTGATTTTTTGTATAGTACTTTGAAGGATCGGGCTCTAGGTTTTTTTCATACTTGTCTTTAACTTCTTGTTCAGTTATATTAAGCCTAACCACATGTTCATCCCAACCTTCAACCCTATCTATGGGAATATAGTAATAATGAATATTACTAACGCCTCTCTTAACTACTATGACTTCTTTGTTGGTAGCTTCTATGTCACCTATATCTTTATCATCCGACGTGTGAACTGATTCCTGCGTTAAATCTGTCAGACTTTTGGTAGCCTCAGAATTCATACCAATATATGTATGGTAAAAAAGATATTTAGCAATTGTATAATATAGTTTTTTTGTATTTAGGTACCAACATGATAATAGTTAAGTAGGTCTAATCGTTTTGATATAACAAATCTCTCTTAATATCTAAATACCGAAATTTATTCTGAATATTTACACGTAGATAATCCTAATCCCTGAATACGGTTTAGATGTCATGCCAAATTCACTTGCATAATTAGATAGTCAAGTACTAACTGGACTTTTAAATATGTTATTTGCCTAAAGTTCCAAGCAAGAAAAGATGATTCTCTTACGCGTAGAAATAAATTTATTTTGGCGGTCAAATTTTACAAAGGTATAATATAGTAAGAAACTAATATATAAATGCCAAATGATTATCATGATTCCATCAGTCGCAGTTATTTTAATTACTTTGTTATTATCTACCAACTTTTGCAGTCAGTCAAATACTCTCATTAATGTTTATGCTACTATGACCTCATTGAATGCCGAGAGCCGCTTCGGCCACATCAAAGAATTAATTACACTTAGTATTAACAATTCGACACATTATAATAGGCAGAGTTTAGTCAAACCGTGCATCACAAATAATGCTGGATTGAGTGGAAATATCAGTGTACAAACAGCGGGTGCGGGGGAAGTATTTAGGTTTAGTGCACTCCCTCCGTTAATAATAATGAATTATACCGGAAATTTATATTGTGGAACATTATCTGACTACAAATATAGAGTTGGAATGACATTCACTCAACTGCAAATTCCAAATAAAAAAGTTACAACAGACCTTCCATCCAATTTAATTAAAATTCAAAAAGGTGGTAACGTTAAGTTTATTATAAATGGCTTTCCGAAACTGCTACCTCCAACAAATTTAGCAGTGGGCGCATATTCTGCAAACAATGGGACTGCAATAAAATTACTTAATTCGACAAATTCTGACAGTACTGAAGTAAAGATGGATTTACCTAAAGGTAGGTATATCTTATTGGCGACAGCAACTTGGCTACCTAGAGCTGAAGACATTACTGGATATACCATTTATAAATTCTTGATGAATATAATTTAATATAATGTAATTGAAGTCTTAACTTGACAGCCTAACTAAACTACTATTACATACAGTTAGTACAAAAATTAAAAATTTATTATTCATGTAAAATACTGAAATTGTATAATATCTCGTGAGTCTTTTAAAAGACGAAGAAAAAATTAATGGGTCATTTAAGACAGGGAAATTTCTTGGATGTGGAGATCATCATCATCATCATTACTAATTTGAAGGCACAGAGAGATTCTACAAACCTAACTATGTCACTAACCTAACAACCAGCTGGATTCCAGCGCTACAAGACATTGAATCCAGGCTCAAAAAGGAAGGGGCTGAAATTTTATATGCGGCCACTTTGACTCCATACCATACCATAGTTTCGGATCATTTATACGAGATATTAGCGTAATTTATTATATGTCTACGGATCACTCTGGCATACAAGAGCCAACTCAAGAATATAACCACCTGAAACCTGTTGCATGGGCGATTTTAGTTATGGGCATTTCACTTGCCATAATGATATTATTATGGATCTTTGTTGGACATATAGGATCATCATATTCGCCAAGAATCCTTATAAATCAACAGAGGTCTCTAAGGCGTCAATATGGGCTTCCTCCAAAACCTGTGATTATAGATCCAAAATTGTTAGAAACTCCTCCTTCCCTAAGACCTTCTTACATAAGAAATTGTATTCCTATTAGTTTCTGCTAGGAGTAATCTTCTTCAGGATCGGGGTTAGGAGAAGGATTAGACGGTGAAGGACTGTTATTATCGCCAAAACCAGACAAGCCTTAGCTGTAGCTATCTCCATTGCTATCTGAACTGCGATTAGACCCACTGTTCTTATCGTTACTACCAGAGCACGAAGAGCCGCCACCATTGCTGTTCCCACTGCTATATCTTTGCTTTTCTTTCCTAAAGAGATATCTCATCCCGACTTGACACGGTAAATTATTATAGTGATACTAATATGCTTTCTAGTCACCGCGAATGAAGGATATCTCACGAGCCTAGCGGACTCGTTCCTATCGCATCGGCTATTCTAGTTATGGGACTTTCTATAGCTGGTATAATACTTATCTACTATGGATTGGTCATATTGGAACAACATATTCAAGTTATGTAATGTCACTTCAACAAAAGAGGCTTAGACAATGGTATGGCCTACCGCCTCAACCAGTTGTAACGGGACGAATGTTACAAATCCCTCCATCTTTGTGTAACGTATCAAACAGTACCTACTACGGTAGCAAATAGAAAAGAAACATTGAGTTCCTCGTAGAAGAGTTTAGCAGGAAATCATATGAATAAAGCCCTCTCGATTTCGGTTATAAAATATACGCGTTGTAAAGATTCAATCTGGGCTACAATATAGGAAAAGAGGAAAATTAGTTCCCGGTCATTGCAGCTCGAGCTGCGATCAATCCATCACTTTCAACTTTGAGAATAAGTAGTAATCTCTCCTTTAGTCTGGCAGGCGATTCCTGTCTATGTAGAATTTCATATAGTATGTTAGCATATTTGTCTTAATTCATCTAGCTATAGTATGACAAATTTTCTAGTTTACCATATATCTGTGCAATTCATCAAATGTAATATCTAGTAATATTTCGGCTTCATTGTACCTAATTATTCTAGAGTTTGGAATTTTATATTCCTGTTTTGTTCCCTTAGATATAATAATTAAGTCGTTATATTCAACTGCGGCTACATAGCCAAGAATTACATTATCCATAGTCGTGATCTCCTTAAAAAGCATGTCATCCCCTCTGAACACAGGCATAGTCATTAGCTTAATCAATTAATTATGAAACGAACTGATATTAAAAATCTATTTAACTTAGTTAAATGAGTAATCCATCTAGTAGTTACTTACGAAAGTTACTTTAAAAATTAAAAGATTGACATTTTTCATATTTTCAAGACAACAATATTAATCGTAATATGTTACCAAAACCAATAGCTTCTATACTTGACTTAAGTAACTAAGGTTTAACACATCCAGAATGACAGATATCATGTTAATGTAAAGATAGCTAATGTTGCCTAATTATGTTAATTAATATATAGCTAACTCAAGTCCTGTTTCTCTAGATGCATAATGGCTAAATATCTTTCATTCCAAATAATTAGTAGTAATGAATTCAAATGCCACTAAAAGCGTAGGTGACTTAACACAGGAATCGGTTCACACCTCTGATGATATAGATATAGGCGACATTGAAGCAACGAATAAAGAGACTATAGTAATCAAGCGTGGTATAATTAATTTACATTATTATTACATACCTGTAAGCAAGGTTGAAGGTTGGGATGAGCATATTGTTTGGTTAACTATAACTGAACAAGAAGTTAAAGACAAGTATGAAAAAAACCTAGAGCCCGATCCTTCAAAGTACTATACAAAAAATCAGGGATATGACAAGTTTGATAGGAAAAATATTCCTGTAATATCATACATCGCAAAAAAAAGCAGAAAAAGATGAGGCCCTAAAATTACATCTCGTAAGTTATTTCTAAATCTCGAATATCAATGTTATATCGTATGGATTTCAACACTGAATTGTCTGTTAAATAATTCTTTAAAAACAGTCTCCAATTTTGTCTTAGAAGACAAGATCCCCCTTATCCACAGGTTATGCCCCATATTTATCAATCATTATTATCCACAATATACTTGATCTCAACTGAACTATTTCATTTATACTTCAAGTTATCTTAGCAAGATCATACTCTATTCTCCAGAGCATAAAATATTAGCACGATCACTTGCACTCTACTGATGGGCTAGGAGAAGTTTAGCTAGTTTAGCACACGTGCAACACATTGCGGAATGAGACGGAACCGATTGACTGCGTCGACGACGGGCAAATAGTATCAAGCGCCCCCAAGTCCTTAATACTAAAAGACCTTAGATCATATTAGTAAGTAAATGGTCGTCAACCTTCACGCCACAATAACAATGGTGGTCATTGACAAGGTTACAAACCAAGACAAATAAGTAGATGGTGGGTCTTGTTATCCATCCTGAACTTTACTTATCCTAGTTAGTTATGTTGTTGAATCTGATAAATATGCGACTTATTAGATTCGCCAACGATGAATCGCCAGGCCAATGATCACCTATATGATGGTATTAATAAATAGTCATATCAATTTATTAACTTTGTGTAGTCATATGCAACTGTTTGCAGTCGAATTTGGAAATCCAGTATCAATACAGTTGAAAATCCTCTTTGTAGTACTCGGAGACAGGTAAGAAAGGTTGTCAGAAACGGGCACGGATGGATGGTGCTACTATCTTTCCATATTAAATAATTATCTAATAGAACTATAACAGCTAGAAAATATATAACGCGGTAAGGAAGATCCTTCTACCGGTAATTCCGAATAATATGTTTACATGAATTACACAATAACCACTAGTGTAAATGAATTAAAATCATAATACTTCATCCAAAAGTGTGAAAATTTATGCATCTGTAAGCTACTGTAATTTATCATTAATTGCCAATTAGATTCACCTTATTTCATTCTATTGAATTTTGAAAAATCATTATATGTTAGAATAAAAAATTTTTGATCCTGTTGTTAAAATCAGGTTACTATTACTTTGCCAATCATTGTAGGATGCAGTTGACAATAGTATGGAAATACTCCTTTTTCATTAAACGTATGAGAGAAAGTTTTGCCCTTCATTGTCAATGCATTGGGTCCAGATAGTCCAGAATCAAATACTTTCCCTGCCGCTGCCCCACCTGTACTGCTAGGACTGCCCGATGTTACCGTGTGAAACTGGTTATCATTATTAATCCACATAACAGTATCGCCTACTTTGACAGTAACAGGGTTGGGAGAAAATGCCTTATCACCCAGAGTGGATGCTCCAGGGACTATAGATACTTTGACTACTTGGGCAGCAAATGCAATGTGATGAGTATAGACATATGTATCTAAACCAATCATGTTTCCGAGACTCAAAATTGTTTCTGTTGACAGAACTAGTAATGCAATGAAAATAGGCACGGTACCAGTTACTAATGACCAGGTTCTCTCCATATAGTATAGTAAAGCACTTTACTAATAATAAGATTTCTAATTATATAATCCTAATTGCTAATAATTGCATTTGCATTTGTATTTTCGCTTCTCCTAGGGAGCTTTATCAATTAATCGTATTTGATTATGATGCTATTTGATTATGATGCTGGCATCCAGATTTGCTAAATGTCCAGCTAGTCTTTTTCCATTGAAGTTTGTTCTCCTGGAAAAACCCTTTTTACGTATTTGGCAAGCCCAATGTACTGAATAATTAAAGAACAAAGGACTACACCAAACGTTATAGTTGCAAGTGTATCTTTTACACTATTAGCGATATTTGTTGAATCTAAAGATGCAACTAATGCTACTGAGAGAGCACCTTTCATACCGCCAAGTACAACTATGCGCCTCCAAATAACTGTAATCTTTTCATTAGTGAATTTATCAATTAAAGTAAGCAAAGGATACGTAGAAATAATTCTTGCAACAATTACTATGCCAAACGCTAAAATGATTAAACCAAAGTTTTGGGCTATGTTCACAATATTCATACTTACTCCTAAATAAAGAAAAGCAGCAGAGTTTGCAAGAAATGCGATGATCTCCCAAAAATTAATTACAGATGTGCGAACCTTTTTACTCATATATGCCTCATGTTTTACTGTTATATTACCAAAATACAATCCAGCCACGCCAACTGCAACTAACGTCGAAACTCCTAATGCACTTGCAGCTACTACTGAGCCGAAAACAGTGACAATTGTTAATGCAGTCTCAGAAAATGGGTCATTCATCAGCGAATGTAGCCGATTGGTTGATATTGTAATAGCCAGTCCTATGGCGGCACCTCCGAAAAATACGATGGCAAAGTGTTCTGATTCTCCAATAATTGTTGCTAAATCAATGCCATTAGTATTCAAAGTATTGTCAGTAGCAGCAATACCACCACGGTCAAAGTTATAATAGAGGAAAATATTATCAGACCAGTAGCATCGTTAAAGCTCGACTCAAATTCCATTAGTGTTGAAAGCTGAATGGGGACCCTTAACTTTTTGAATATTTCTATAACTATCACTGGATCGGTAGGAGAGATCAAAGCAGCAAAAGTAAAAGCAACCGCCACGCTTAGACCCGCGATAAACATTAGTAGAAAACCTGCAGCTAATGTAGCTATAATTACCCCACTGTAGCAAGTAATAAAGCTGATGTTCTAACAGCTTTAAATTCCTTATAATTTACCTTCATCATTGCCTCAAAAATTAATGGCGGTATGAGGAAATTGATTATTAGGCGCGGATCGAGCTTAGAGACGTTAATATTTATCACAGTATCTAATCCAATAAAATTAAGAAGAGATAGGCCTATCCCAAATATTATAAGAAATATAATATGTGGAATTTTGGTCCTAGATGAAAACAAAGCCGCGGCAAATAGCATAGCCAGAAATATTGGAATGAGGTATTCTAAAGAAATAATGTCACTGACCGCAGAAGTGGAGGAGTTTGTGACAGTAGAAATAAAGACCATTTTTGGTTATCTATCAGTAATCAATTTTAAATATAATTATTTTAGTTGTGGTATATTGTATATTGTGATAATAATTTGAGTAGTGATAACGGTCTTAATTTCGCTATGTTCATAAGAAGGATAAAGAATAGGATGAGATCATTTACTCAGTTATTCTTTACTATCCAGCTAGCTTAACTACAGATACCTAAGACACTTACGATACCTGTTATAAGATGGCACATTTAATTGAAGACTCATCCTAAATATTGAAATGTTTTCTATGCCTAGCTGCCTTAGACTGGTTTCAGAGTGTTTATTAAATATTTGAAAGCATTTGGAGGATTTTGCAACACGATAGGATGTAATAGCTTAGTCAGGTTAAACCTTTACTACTCTACGTATAATATTTATAATGTGTATAAGTAAAGAAACATAATCCTATGTATGAATCAATACTTTATCGACAACAATAAAATACATCTAGCCATTGTAGGACTAGTTACACTATCTATCGCAGTCATGATAGTACAATTAATATCAGTGAATATATCTTATGGGCAGATAGGACATATCAATTCAAAACTTGACACATTTAGTGTGAAAGGGCTAATAAGTTCTTTAATTTTTAATAATATGGGAAAAGGATCCACTAATAATGCTTCAATTCATAGCATTCAGCATACGCTAAATAATACAATAAAAACCCATACATTCTAGCAGGCAACTGGGTCTTGATGTCGTTAATAGAAAAATAACCTCATTTGGGATAAGTTTTACAATAGTGCTTGCTAATGGAACTGACCGTCACAGTCATGAATTTACCAACTTTAAACCAGTCTCTGTACTTCCTCTTCTACTTGATCCGAAAGGAATTACTTTTATAGGAATGATGGATGTTAAGCTAAATAGCGCTGATAAGTGGTTTGGAATACCAATATCGGTGGCAATAGGAAAGAATTTTAATACAATCTCAATTGTACCGAGTGCAAAAATATACAAATAATCATTTTATGGGACAGTCCATATATGGAATTTCAACCTCCTTGAAAGATCAACGTGGGGCAGAACTAATCTCATAATCATTTGCTCAATTTACGCTGTTTAAAAAGCCTTGCCCAGGTTGATATTATCAGTTTACAATAGATTAGTTCTAACTTCAAAAGCTGTGTGTCCTCTTTGTGTGTCCTTATTAGCGAACGTATCTGATCCATACGGAATTAAACTTATGAGATAATTGCAAACATGGTCGCTTGCGATTAGATATAGTTAATAATAATATCGTTCTATATATTGGTGGTATGTACCCTAAGATATTGTTTTATGATAGTGTGATATCTCATAAACCATCAAGTAAATTACTATTTTCTGAAATATCACCTATGTGGTCTGAACGTCTGAATCAAGCAAGGGACAATATTTCACCCTTTGCATCTATACGGTTAAAATGGTACTATGAACTAAAGGAATCGTCAAAGTGCGTGGTAGGTGAGGCATATGGATTTTCTTCGAGTTATGTATCTAAATGCAAAAAATGTAATCAACTTGGCTGGAAGTTTATGTTTTATTTTCTAATACAATCAAATTCAAGGATTGAAAAGACCAAACATGATTTTGAAGATCATTGGAATAAGGAACATCCTGAAACTACGACTAGAAATAAAAACAAAATGAAAGCGGGTGCAGATTTAGATTTACAAATTCAGAGTTACTCAGTGTAAACCAATTCTCAAAGTAGATTATGATGGTAAAGCGACAATGTTTGCCACCAAATTATCTTTTGTAACGTCACAGTTTATTAGAAGTTTTACAATCGGTTTCTTTCTATTCTCATTAGTTTACTCTGTTTCTTTCCTCCATAATATACATTATAGCAATTTTGCCTATGCTATAACGGGCAAGCATTACACTGTAGCTATTCCTAAGGGATCAGCAAATCCGGAAGTTGACATAACAAAATTAGGTCCTAAACAATGGTATTTGCCGAGATCGTTGGCAATAGGTGTAAATGATACTGTGACATGGATAAATCAGGATACTGAAGCTCATACCATTACAAGTGGCATTGGAGGTGGAATAGAAAGCTTAGTTGACGTTAACAAAAAAGGTAGTCCCACAGGTGATTTTAATAGTGGTCTGTTTAAGCCGGGACAATCTTGGACGCACACATTTACAAAACTAGGGGTATACAATTATTTCTGTACTATACATCCATGGATGGTAGGAGTAATCAATGTAAAAGCTCAGGCACAGACTATACCTAACTACCCAGTTACCGATACTGGCAAGCGTATCGACAAACTTCCTGTATATACATTTACTCCAGATGGAAAATTAGAGGTAGGTCTAAGCTGGGATCCTAAAGTATCGCTAACAGGTAAGGAAACAACCTTTTTTGTAAGCTTTTTTGATCGTGCAAACAACAAGCCTAATTTATTAGCTTTTGATTTTGTCTTGATACAAAATGGAAACCAATTAAAAAGAGTCCATACTAGTGCACAGCTTGGGATGAATGTACAAAACTATGTATTTGCAAAACCAGGGCCTGCAGATATTAGAATTGAGAATATAGGAGGCACGAAAGCTGCATATGCTGCTTTTAACACCACAGTATATAACAATCCCAGTATTTCTTCATCTTCTGCTAGTCAACTTGCCTTACAATACGAAAAATCCAATCAACAGTCTAGTCTTTTTCAAGTAAATCTTGTTACATTAGTTTCTATCGTATATGCAGTTATAATCGCCATACCAGCTGCTGTAGCAGCGACTTATATACTTTATAGAAAGGGAATAATTTAGTAGTTTGGTTTACTTTCGGCTTAGCCTAATCAGACAGAACAAGGATAATACCATCACCTCGATTGTTTTCAATCAGATATCAATCAGTATGCCATAAACTCATGCTGTGCCTCTTTCATATTTGACCCACTTTCTTCTCCTTTGTTTGTTGGTATCAATCGAAGCAAGGCTATGCTCCTTCAATATCTTGTGTATTCTATTGTGAGGAATCTTAATACCATGTCTGTTGTCAAGTATAGTTTCTAGTCCTACTGCACTGCAAGGATATTCCTCCTGACAACTGAGATTTCTTCATTGGTAGTAATTCTAGATGGTCTTCTAGGCTTTCCTAGTATCGGTACAGTCATTGTATTCTTGTAATGACACCATATTTGACTAATTCTAGATCTGTTAACATTTTGTAGCAACGCAATATTATTAGTACTGAGAACCCCTTCATTTTCTCCCTGATTATTCATCTTATCTTTCTGTCTGTGAGTTTAACCACAGAATTACTGTTGTGTGTTAATAATTTCGGGATAGGAGAGCATCTCTATTTTTGAATAACTCTTAAAAAGAGTAATTTATGAAGGGTGTCAGGATGGCTATCTTAAGAAAGATCAAAGATCAAAGATATGATAGCAGCTATTATATTTCAAATAGCAGATGTCCTAGTAGGCGTAGCTATTACATTATTTTGTATTGTAATACTTGCTACTTTACTTAGAGGCAAGTTGCCAGTAGGAAGTCAGATATTTGAATATATGCACGAAAAAGATCATGGTGATCAAAAATATCATGAACATCCACTAGTAAAGGCGAACATAGGCGAAAATAACAATAATGATATTGGCAAAACTGGAGAAGATAATAGCAAGTTAATAGAACAGGAATTTACACATAAAGAGAATTTGCAAGCCAGTGTTAGATGGGTAACTTTAATTGGAATTAATTCATGGTTTCCAAAAAAATGGAGAGATACAACGCCGGCAGTACCAATAGTTTTAGTAGCAGCTTTTGTAACAGCTTTGGTACAGATAATTGCAAATCCTGGGCTATTCGTCCAGTTAGCTATCGGATTTACTTCTATGAATAACCCCATTGTATCATCAAACTGGTTATTGACTAAAGATGCTTGGTGGTTCTTTGCACATCCTATAGTCTACTTTCCTCTGCTGATATTTTTAGGGGCAATCTATTTTTTAGCACCTAGATATGGTAAGGAGCGTGTCTCATTTTTCAAATGGAATTATAGAACATGGCCATTCTATTTAGCTTTTTCAATACTTGTCTTCTCGCATCACGTTTTTATGGATTTGCCTAATCCGATATGGCTTCAAATCTTATCTCAAACAGTTTCTTTAGGTATAGTTTGGCCATCTGCAATGACAATTATAACAATTTTGTTGTTTCTATGGCGCTCTAAAGTAACGTGGAATATCACTACACGATTTTTAATTGCAGGAATGGCAGGTTGGATGTTTGGTGGATTTCAGGGAGCAGAGATGGGTATGTGGGGAACTGACATTTATTTGCATAATACAATGGTAATGCCTTCTCATATTCATCTCTCACTTCTTTTAGGTCCTCTTTTGATGGCTTTTGGTGTGATCTATGCAATATTTCCCGATCTTACGAAAAAGCACATGAATAAGACTTTGGGTGAAACACATTTTTGGCTTACTATTTTTGGTGGTTTTGGATTAGCAATACTATTTAGTATAATCGGTATGAATGGTGCAATTCGTAGGGAAGCAGATCTGCCAGTCGTTTTTCATTGGGCTAAGCCTCCTCTTTTATTTTTTGCCCTTTTAGTCGGCATCACCCAGTTTATCTTTGTGTACAATTTTGTGAAGACATTACATCGAAATTATACAAAAAGAGAGCTAGAAGAGTATGATGAGTTACACAAAAATCCAGATGTATTGGGTATAAATATTGCCAAATAGCATTACGAACTAGCATTTTCTAACCTGACAGGTATCCGACCACTTTTTCTTGTAGATTAGGAAATCAACACTTATCACGATTTCTGCCAGCCTAAACGACTCAGATGGTCCTTAAGACGTATGACTTCTTGAAATACCATATCCATTAGATCCCATTTCTAAATCGTGCATTTCTGGTATAGATAGAAGAAGCATTTTATCTCATCTGTTCATAGGCATATCTTCGTATTGTGAATGGGCTCTATTAATTTAACCTTAACTTCAATGTATAACCAAGAATGTCATAAACATGTTAGTAAGTACAACAATTAGTCACTAGCTAATAACTGTATTCTATTTATAGTAATCACTTTTGTATGATTAACAGATATTTGCTATCTGAGTAACTAGTACAATACGTTGGGTTTCATTCATTCAGTAATGGATAGTGTTATGCCTGTTGGCTCGTCAACTGGTTCATCTTGATTAGACGTTGATTGGGAACAACTACACTGTTTGGAACGGACAGAGGTAGGGTAGGCAGATTAGCGAGCTTTCACAACTTACGCCGTTGACTGGAGATAATAAAAACAACAACTACAATATACCTTCAAATCATTAACATTTCACATATGATTGACAACATCCAACTTGATATCACATTTTAGTATCGTATCGCATTGTATTTCTTATTTCTTTTGGATAATGACTATCCATGCTTCATCTCGCAGGAACTGCAGCTTCATACCGATTTCTTTTTCTGATTCGCACACTCCGTACAAACAATTATCTTGTCAGAACTGCTTGTGCCCTTTACTTGGTAGCCAATAACTTTACGACAGTCATAACATAGTAATGTGATTACACATGATTTATGAATTGTTTTGCCATCCGCATAAACTGTAAGCTGAGATTCAGTAATTGCCCTTCCGCACTCGTAACAGTGAATACTTTCCATTTCTTAATTAATACCTTAGTTAATATATAATACTAACTTATATGCCCAATCCAAATACTTTCATTTAAAATTAAAAACAGCTACTTCTAAGACAGGTTCAAGCTATTTTCAAAGGTGATCTCAAAAGTACCCTTTTAATGATGATATCAGTATGATGGTCAAGATCAATCTAAATTTTCTTGGTGTAGGATGTGGTGCACCAGTAAATTTTGCAAATATTCGGGAAGGAGAAGCAGTGGTTGACATTGATTCTGGAGGAGGGAAAAGTGATTGGTATTGATATGACCGACGAGATGCTAGAAAAGGCTGTAAGTCATGCAAAACAGAATGGATATGCGAACGTGGAATTCAAACAAGGAGATATAGAAAAAGGGATTTTAATTAATGATAATGCTGTTGATGTGGCAATTAGCAATTGTGTTATTAATTTAACTTTAGACAAAGTAGCCGCGTTCAAGGAAATTTACAGATCTCAAAACCTAATGGTGGCCGAATGGTAATTTCAGATCTTGTAACAAGGAAGGAAGTCGATCCTGAATCGGCAAGTTCTGATAAATGGTGTAGTTGCATAGACGGCGCACTAACAAAGACCATTATATAGATAGTATTAGAAAAGCAGGATTTACTGATGTAGAAGTATTGGAAGAGAGGTTGTATATAGACGGCGGCGATAATCGTGAAGGCAGACAAATTACCAGTGTGTATATAAGGGCAGTAAAGATCTGAAGAAGCTTCTGGATGTCACATTATAAAATTTTGATATTTGATGCGTGTATTTGACATATTCATCTCTATCAGAAATTATTTAACAATCGAAACAGGCTTGATCGTATAGTAAGATAC
>JARBAU010000017.1 GCA_029237525.1 Nitrososphaerales archaeon
CATACGAAGAATAAGCAGCAAAGTGTAACCCATGTAGGTAATTAGAAATGTAACCTATCTGTGTAATTGCAACAATTAATCATATTTCCGACAAGTATGTGTTATTGTCAAATGTTAATATCTTACCATGACCAGTCAAATAGAATCAAAGGCATTCTCATCTAATTCATGATTCATGATTCTTCTATTAGTAAGTCTCAGAAAATGAGGCACCTAAACTTAAATATCTTGATTCCAAATCCAATGAAAAGAATTGCCCAAGATAACTCGATATGGCTAACTAATGAACCTAATTTATATAAGCTTGTTATTGTATTGTAGAAAGGAGTTCAAAAGTTAAATCACTTTGTCTTGACAATCATTAACTGCGTATTTAAATATCGGATATATTTATTGTGGTTAAATGGTTACAATAGAAGGTCATATTCACGATTCAGCAGGACAACCATTAGTAGGGATTTCTGTCGAAGCCTTTCAAAATAATTTATTTGGTGAGTTAAATCTCACACCGTTGCCTGAAATTACTGATGGCAACGGCTACTTTAAGATTGTCACGCAAAAAAACATTGATGAGATGAACACCAATGTATATATCGTAGTTACAGACAAGTCGAAAAAATTTGTTTCAGTTAGGGATAGACATAGTAGATTCAAGCGTAGAGAATGGTCTTCTATAGAAGGAACTAAAGGGTGGAAATGGAAAGGAGAGATTATTAGTAATATAAATAATGTTATTGAAATAATTGTGATACAAAATCTCATTCAGACTCCTGTTGATTATGACTCTGTCGTCATTGGTTCTGGCTTTGGTGGCACTGTTGTATCTCTTGCTATCGCAAAAAAGTACAAGGCTGAAAATCAAGGGAATAGAGTGAGCATACTAGAACGAGGTCAATGGTGGATTAGTGATGAAATTACCGATTCAAATCCATTGCGAACATTTCTAGTTAATAACAATATGCCATTTGGTACCTGGGCTTATCCAAACGATATAAGAGGTATGTTGGCTGCGATTGGTAGTTCTAGATTCATCAATAAGATTCAAGGATTATATGACTTTAAACAATTAAGAAATGTCGATATAATATCTGGAAGTGGTGTAGGTGGGGGTTCATTAGTGTATTTTAACGTAACAGAAAGACCTGCATTTTCTGTCTATCAGAATTGGCCTACCGAGCTCGATGGTAATGTTTCTTTAAATGAGTTTTACCCTTTAGCCGAAAAATTAATTGGGGTTAATCCGATTTCAACTACTGCCGGGTTCGGGGGTCAACCCTTGCCAAAAGTCACCGTCTTCCAGGATGCGGCTAGGCAGTTAGGTAACAACAAGATTATGAATATAACTGATTTGAACGCGAAGCTATCAATATCAGATATTTCTAAGGACGTTTTTAGTTCTTCTAATGGACGCCCAGATCAACAAGATATTGAAAAATATAGCAATTTTCGAGAAACAAATATTTGTGAGCGGCATGGAAGATGTGGACTTGGATGTATACCAGATGCGAGACATACTCTAAATAAAGAGATCTTTAACGCTATTGACAACCTCAAATTACCAATAGATATACACCCTTTATGCGAGGTAGTAGAAATAGAAGAATTACCGTCTGGACAAGACCATAAATATGCTATAAAATTTATTGATTATAGAGATATTATTGATGATGCCGATTTCTCATCTACTGGAGAATTAAGTGAAGAGGAAAGAGAAAGACTAACCAAAATAATAAAAACAAACAGGGTAGTGCTTGCAGCGGGCACTTTAGGTTCAGTCGAACTTTTGTTAAGATCAAAGAATTTGGAGCTTAGCGATATGCTAGGGAAACGATTTTCTACAAATGGAGATCTATTTGGAATAGTAACCCCAACAAAATTCCATGTTGATGCCAGCAAGGGTCCAACTATAACGTCTATCGCTAGATTCAAGGATGATAACGGCGAATTTGCTTTCTCGATAGAAGATGTTGGAATTCCGCAGATGTTTGCTGAGGTGTTTGATACTATATTTGATAAATTGAAAACGCTAAAAGGTGATATACCATCAGCTCCTTTTATTCCAAGAAAATCCTTCAATACGCTATTTTCGGAGATGTTTCTCAACAATATTGACATAAATGATCCGCATATGCGAAATATTTTGGCAACTTTGACACACGATATTAATAATATTGCGATATTGTCCAATTTAAGAAATCTCTACTCTAGTTTCTTGCACATTTTTTCAAATAAAATAAACCTAACACCTGAAGAACGTGTCTCGAACGTGCTAATATTATTTGCTATGGGTAGGGACATAAATACCACCTCTAAACTAATTCTTGGGAACAAAGATAGTATCGCAATAGATAGTGACTACGATCTCCATCAGCCTGCATACGACCTGATGTTAAATGGTATGAAGATGTTTGCTCAGAAAATAGGCAAGAATTCAGATGATAGTCTTATTATTCCTATGTGGGACACTGATTCCAGAAGACAGATCACAGCTCATCCGATAGGTGGATGTTCAATGGGGCAGGATGTCACTAACGGTGTAGTAGATAGTCTTGGAAGAGTATTCAGAGGAAAAACCAAAAATCAAGTTTATGATAACTTGTATGTTGCTGATGGATCTATAATCCCTACCTCTTTAGGCATCAATCCTTCCCTGACGATAACTGCTCTAGCATATAGAATAGCATACTATATTGTGGACAGGAAAAAAGAATATCTCCCGTAAAAAATAATTTGAAGGGATGAAACTTTGGCGTTTAATTATTTTCTATTTTAAAGCCAAGTGGTGATGACACTCCAATATAATCAACCTTAAATCTAAATCGTATATTGTGTAAGACGTGATTGTCTGCAGGTAGAGTATCGATGAATGACATTTATAACACTGATGACAGCGGAGGGACCACAGTATGGGTATCTGTCATTTCCAGTTTAGGTCTGATGAAGTACACTGAACAGTAACGTATATCATAATCAAAAAAGGCAGCTTTGTTCTGGAACGCCAGAATAATCTTGTGATTTGAGTTACTAACCTTAGCACAAAGGGAAATATCTGTTGAAATGGCGGAAAGACTGCCTGCTAGTGAGAATAAAATAATCTAATTCTGGCGACATTGGATATTAAGTACTATCAATTCGAGCGATATTCCTGTGTGAAGAATACTTTATAAATAAGTCACATATTTATAAAGGGATCCTTTAATTTAAACAATTTGAAATCGAACGAGAAAATAGTCCCAATTTTCTAGCAGAATTTTATGCAATCATTATCCGCTCATATGTATCGAATATATTTTACAAAAACCCACGCACATTTTGTTCGCATGCGAGTAGTAAAGTAATTTCGAAAGCAAGCAGTCCTGGCGGAAATCCTGTTGAAATAATCTCAAGATATCTGATCGCTTCGGCAATCTTTTTATTGAAATTTGTTTAGCGATTTTACTTTAAATGCGAATGAATAAATTAAATCACTATTTCGGCATTTATTCGTACTAATGATAAATTATTAACTGTTAGACATAGGCTCGGTACTTGATTAATTGACCAAAGGACTTCGAAAAGTGGCTATATGCCACCCTAGAAAAGTTTCGCGATAAGGGCATGACAGAACAGTATATAGTCATATCCACATATGATGCCCTATGACACATAGAATTTTTTATTATATATGGGTCTGAGTAAAGAGTGCTATAATGAGTGCATTAGGAGACTCTAATCAAGTAGAGAATGAAAAAATGTGTTATGATGAATTATTGCGACAGATAAAGAAAGAGCATCAGGCCAAGGCGAAAGAGTTTATTCCTAAGCTATGTTGCGCCCTGCAGAATGAAGATCCTTTTCTTAGCAATGAGGATATAACCGAGAGAATAAAGAAGGATCTAATTAGTATCTGGTCTAGGACTACAATTTACGAAAATATTCCGAATGAATTCAAAAATGAACAAAAAAGGAAAGCAGCAAAAATGAGTCATAAAAAGTCTATAGAAGAGTCTGCTACGCCATTGGAGCAGAAAGTTCTAGAAGAATCTTCAGGTGGGACTACTATTTTTGAACGAAAACCTTATCAACCACAAGAAGCGGAGACCCTTTCTAAGAAAAAAGATGTCGAAATTAATGAGTCAGGACAAAAAATAGATCAACTAAATCAGGTAGTGGTGGATAAAGCACAAATTGATCAAGAGAAAGAAGATTTAAAAAAGCAAGTTGAAGGATTAAAGCTAATATTACGGCAGAGATCTATTATGTTTCATTCAGAAAAATTCAAGAAAGAACTAAGAGCATGTATAAGATATACCGGATATTACGAAATTTGTTTTGATGATCGAATGGAAATCACCAAAATAGGGAGTTATGCCTTACGCCTGTAGATTAAAGATTCAATGATGATAAAAGAAATTACGCGAGTATGTACAACTAGATTAGCAAACGGTGTATCTGGATCAATAAATTCATAGTTTAATTCAATGCTTGCCTGTGCTCAGAAACTGAACCATTTCAAATACATATAGAAATCGGAACGCACATTAAGTTGTTTAAAATGCAAAAAGTAGTGCTACGTCTTAATTTTTATAATTAGCAAGAGAAAAAGACGGTTTAGGGATCATCTTTTATCATCAAGTAATACTACATTATGCGATCGATTCGACTGCAAGCTCGGTCACTTATCTTCCAACAATTAAAGATTTATAACAATAGCCAAATTTTTGGGCTTATCTAAATCTGATTGCCAAAAGAAAAAAACAAGGTAAACAAACATGACGGATAGATTACTTAGCGAAGGTCAAGAATGTGTAAACTAAACTAAACCTATGTCTTGATAAAGTAAATGACTTCCAGCTGAGTATATCTTTATCTATCGCGTAAATTCGTCTGAGTGCACTTTCATATAATTCAGAAAATTGAAAGAGGATTGGTTCACATTCTTGATATAATCTATTTCTAGCTTCATATTCATAGTCTCTGCGTGCAGTTTGCAGTCTGCTCATCTTTTTTATTTCAAGCCTGTTTTTTAGCTGTGCTAAATGATATATCATTTTTCTTTGACACAAAAATTCTCGAAAAAAAATTAATGAACCCCTAGAATACTGCGTGGGCCTATACTGGTTTGGAGTGGAGGAATTTGGTAAACTGCTTTTACTAAAGGACTCTAAGGGCGACCATGCTGGCGACCAGTATGCAGTAGACATGACTATTTTTGGAGGGGAGATGACTGGTCCACAATTCAAAATTCGATCGAGCCTTACAGACTCTTCCTAATGAATCCTTAAACAGGTTCAAGTTGGTCATAGTGACAACAGTATTATCGAAAACCGCTAGTCTTCATGTTTGGTACCGGTCCTGTGTCTGATGATGTAGTGACGGTCAGAATCTTGCCAGGCATGACTGGAACATTTTTTGACAAAGAAGGGCCTACCTCCGAATTCACCGTGCGTGAGAGGGTGAGGACATTCTGAGTTGATTGGCATGACAAGGCCAGGAGATGAAATTCTAGTGAAGTACAAACTGAAGCGGGTAGAGTGCGGATATCTCAACTATATCAGATTTACTGAAGATTATAGATAATGCTGAAAAATTCGTAAAGACTTACCCATTAACATAAATGTTAAGATTTGGGCCATAGGTCGTAATCCATTTAAAAACCGGGGTACGTGGAAATCAGAGCACCCAGGAATTCATAGGACATCTAGCTAATTCCTTTCTTTTATTAATTATATAATGCAATATTTTTTGTAGGAATCATTGTATGTAGGAAGAGATATCTTTTAATTGTTGGATAAACAACAAATTATAAACCTTAAAATGGTTGATATCATCTTCGTCGGCTATAAATGCCGTAGATGATAAACTTAAGTTAGGATCTAATTGTGATATAGCCCTTTTAAAAATTTCTTTTTGAGGTTTTCTTACACCACCACCAACATCATCTTCTGACATTATTATGAGATCAAATTTATTAAAGAGTTGGTTTAGATCTGAGTTTTGATCATCTAGCCATTTTTAATTGACTTCTACTCCCATTAGAAATAATCCCAAGTTTTATCCCTTTATCCTTTAAGGAAGAAATTATTTCGTTTGTTCCTGGAAAAACGATAACATCGATAAGATTAGAGGATTTATCAAGGATAGTTTTTACCAACGTATTTCCCAAGTCAAAAAACATCGCCCTTAATGATTTATATTCTAAAATAACATTTAAATTATTTTCACATATTCCAATCCTTATCAAGTCATTACCAAGATCTGTAATAGATGATTTAGTGATTGAAGCTCCGGCCCATGTATACCTATTATTATCTATATCCAGGAACACCATAGTTATTATGAATACTTTTATGTAAAAAAATCTTTCTACCAGATATGAGTAATAGTAATTCAGAATAGGAAAATATTTAAGACTTGCAAAATCTTAAAAATATGATTATGGGAACTATTTAAAGGGTAGAAATTATTCAAATATTTGAATTTCTTGATTTAATCTACAAAATGACATTGGATGGATGACACTAAATTTTTTACGAGAGGAGATTTAGTTGATTTTAGATGATTCTTATTTCATTGTTCATTTCTACTGAGAAAAAATTAAGACGGCATGTTAAAATCAGCAACTATCCCATCCAATCAGATCCATTCGATGGAGCATTAGGTCCCATTCCGAATTTTGCAAATGCCTTACATATGCCGGATGAAGATTTTATAGAAGAATCAATTTCCCAAAATCAAACACATGGAAAAAGTGACCTTACAATCTGAAGATTATCTGGATTGAGAGAATAAGATGGTCTCTGTCAAGCTCAATAACTTGATCCAGAATAAACCAATTATTATCCCGAGTATGAATTTGATAATAGCAAATTTAAGATGACTACCCAATTTGAGTTCACAAAGAAATATTGATGGTAACAAGGAAAACAAGAGATAATAGATATAGCTAAATTATAACAATGGTAATAATATGAAAACGAGTGATAACGGGATCTTTAAGGATCAGTCCATCATTGCTGCCCTACATGTTCTCTTTCCAATATCTATCCTATCTCTATTCATTCCTTTTTCGCTTCCATCTTTTTTGTTATTGACTTGCATACGGCGTACATCCATCCACTTTTTTCAAGTACTTTGACAGCCGTTCTAACGATATGGTTCAGTCAGAGCCTGACTCTTGAGTGAGTATCTCAACTTTGAACCTATAGCCAACATACAATATACGCTAGCGCCAAGAGATTTTCTTATTCTCAGGACCATGTTCTATAAGGGAATTTTTATATAGAGTTACTTTATACGAGTTTACAACCCATATTCGAAAGTTATATCTCTATAAAACCTTGGACCATATTTATAACCGTTTTTAAATTGTGTTCTAATCCATAGCATATTATTAGTAAAAAGAGATCGAGATTAAAAAATTTAAATTTTACAGATATAATACATTACATCCTAAGCCGTCTCATTTACTACATATGTGATACAATACTTTGATAGACTGGCGAAATTGAAGATGGAAATTTTTTACCTCGGAAAGTACACTATTTTGGATCCAATCGCTACGGATTCTATAGGAAGATTAGCGGAGCCTACTATTTTTTCTGCGATTCTAAACACGAGAGCCGCAATTGTCAATGTTGAATTAATCCCCACTGAGGTTGGTACAATGCCTCCATCAGCTATATAAAAATCTGGGTATACCTCTGTTAAAGTAGCTCCATTACCTTTGTATACTCTTCCAAAGCTATCCACTACTCCGTGATCTCGGTCTTTCCCCATCGAGCAACCACCCAGGTTATGAAGTACGATCGTGGAACTACCATTAATGTCATCCGGATTCCAAAGTGGAGTAGAGAAGCTCGACGTACCATCTTTTCCTATCTGCTTTGCAATACGCTCCATGGAATTTCTCATTCTGTTAAAGAGAGGAACAAGCTTATTTAGATCAAAATCAACATCCAATATGTTTAATGCATTCATATCCCGATTTGGATTATTTTTCCATGAATCTTGAAGTTTAATTGTACCGTCAGAGGAATCGGTACCCATACCAGAAAGTAATAATAAATTGCTGAGATCTTGTTCAGAGATTTGTAC
>JARBAU010000183.1 GCA_029237525.1 Nitrososphaerales archaeon
CGCTGACACCCCAGACCTTCCTTATGGCCATACTAGCCACTGTAACATGTTCAGTAGTGGTAATGCCTGCTTTGCAAAGATTCTTCGGGACGTGGCAACTTCCAGCATTAACAGGTCCCTTCGTGTTTACTGCTTGGGTGTGGATGATCGCAACAGCAGGTTTAATGCATATACCTGCAGGGATAGGCTGGTCTAGACCACCGGGATAATGAAAATTCTTCAAAGTAGGACTAATACGGTAACTTTTTTCGGACCGTTTATTCAAACAAGTCTAAAAAACATACACTATGGGCGTCTGACACTTGCAACGATGTGTACGTTATGAGTTTTTACATTTTTTTATTAAAAGCTGTGCTAGAATTAGATTGATCCAGTATGCTCTCTAGTTTATTTATAAATGATCAAGCAGGTTAATAAGATCAAAGATATATAGATACTTTAAATCCTATGATTAGTGCGCTCTAGTGATTCCTGAACAATTTGCTAGATTCTTGTCAGATTCCAAAGGCTTGCTTACTTCAAAGTCTGATTCTGAAAAGATTTTACACTTTATCGATTGGTGCAAAAACCATGAAATAGAGGAAACAATTATGAGACTAAGCTCAGAAACAAAAGGTGGTTGGGGTAAGAACCTACAATTAGATTTCACTACGAGTAGAATAATTGTGAGCCGAAAGGGAGTATTAAGAAAATTTGTGGACCTGGGTTATGTTGCAGGCATGGCTCCACTTCCTTTTCTAATATTAAAAGACAAATTGAGGGAATCTGATTACGGCTCCAAGTCATGCCTCATAAATCCAGCTGCACTTCTTGACATTGATTCGAGTTTTTACATTGATTATGCAAAAATAGATGGATTCATTTTGAGAAAGGGGCTAGAAACCACTATTACTAATATGGTTGGCAGGATGATACAATCTAATTTCATTACGATTCAAAGTGTTGGCAAAGTTTACGAATTCACACTCCCAGTCAATAAGAACGGAAACTATGAAAAAATCGCATTCTGGCTAGGAGTTGTGGTTCCGATTAGAATTACTACGCACTGAACTACATTTAGCCGACGTCTACTTTATCAAGACTCTCAGAACTATGTTCTGGATTTCGGCTTTTCTAATTTATGCCGCAAACAACTTCTACACTTAAATATTTCAGGTCTATTGTAATAATGAGGTTATAGAAAAATTGATGTTAGCACCAAGAGAAATGGAAAAGATGGTGATTTGGACTGCTGCACAGATTGCAGAAGGACGAAAGAAAAAAGGTGTAAAACTTAACTATCCTGAAGCCGTTGCGTATATTGCAAACTTTGTTGTTGAAGGCGCAAGAGAAGGCGAGAGTGTAGCTGATTTAATGAAATCAGCTAGGGAAATTTTAAAGAGCAGCGATGTGATGAAAGGAGTTCCTGAAATGATCCACACAGTTCAGGTTGAAGCTACGTTTCCGGATGGCACCAAGCTGGTTACGGTACACGATCCGGTACATTAGGTGATTTTAAATGATTGAATCCAAAAAAAAGAGTACTAAAAAAAACAAACTAGGGAGCAAGGTCCTATAAATATGATACCTGGAGAATATGTCCTGTCACAGAGCCCAGTTAATTGTAATGAGAATAAAAAGACAATAAAGATCACCGTAAAGAATGCGGGAGATAGACCTTGCCAAGTTGGTTCGCATACTCATTTCTTCGAAGTGAATAGGGCGCTAGACTTTCCTAGAGAAAAAGCATTTGGGTTTAGATTGAATATTCCAGCAGGTACTTCGGTGAGATTTGAACCAGGCGATTCTAAGGAAGTAGAACTGTGTGAATTGGGAGGATCCCGTGTAGTGCATGGATTCAACGCACTCGTCATGGGAGGACTGAATTCTACGGTGGCAAAAAACGCGGCATTGGAAAAGGCAAAGAAGCAAGGATTTAGGGGAGCATAATAGGAGAGATTTAGAATGGTTCTCAAATTAACTCGCAAACAATATACTGACTTGTTTGGTCCAACGACCGGAGATAAGGTAAGATTGGGAGATTCTGATCTATTAATCGAGATAGAAAAGGACTTCATAACTCCTGGAGATGAATGTGTATTTGGTGGAGGTAAAACTATAAGAGATGGTTTGGCACAGACACCAGGCGTTACAAATGCTAACGGCGCACTGGACTTTATAATAACGAATGCCGTTATATTGGATCCTGAAATCGGAATAGTAAAGGGAGATATAGGCATTAAGGACGGTAAGATTGCGGGTATCGGCAAGGCAGGGAACCCGAATATTATGGATAAGGTAAGTAAGAATATGGTAGTATCAGCATGCACAGAAGCAACTGCAGGGGAACATACAATATGCACTCCAGGACATTTTGATACTCATGTTCATAACATCTCTCCCCAACAATATATCGATGCCATAAGTGGAGGGATATGTAATATGATCGGTGGAGGTACCGGACCTGCTGATGGTACTAATGCCACAACATGTACACCTGGTGTATTCAACATGAGTAGGATGTTAGAATCTATAGAGGATATACCAATGAATTTTGGATTCCTTGGTAAAGGTAATGATTCACATCCATCACTTGCAACACAGATGGAACAGATAGAAGCCGGAGCCTGTGGGCTAAAGGACCACGAGGACTGGGGAACAACTGCGGCAGTCTTGGATGCATCGCTCAGAGCATGCGATTTAACCGATACTCAGTTAGCAATACATACAGATTCTATTAATGAATGCGCGTATGTAGAAGACACTATTAATGCAATAGATGGGCGAACATTACATACCTATCATACAGAAGGAGCGGGTGGCGGACACGCCCCTGATATCATGAAGATTGCTGGAGAACCCTTTGCATTACCATCATCGACAAATCCCACAAGACCATATACGATGAATACTATAGCCGAGCATCTTGATATGCTGATGTTTTGTCATCACCTGAACCCGAGTGTCCCAGAGGACGTACACTTTGCAGAATCTCGTATCAGAGCAGAAACGATTGCAGCCGAGGATGTATTACATGACGAAGGTGTTCTAAGTATGTATTCCTCAGATAGCCAAGCAATGGGTAGAATAGGTGAAGTTGTGATACGAGCGTGGCAGACAGCAGATAAAATGAAGAAAATGAAGGGTAGTCTTAAAGAAGACTCACAGGGTAATGACAACTTTAGAGCAAAGAGGTACATTGCGAAAACCACAATAAATCCTGCAACCACGCACGGAGTTGCAGATTATTTGGGTTCACTTGAAGTAGGAAAATATGCTGATATCGCAATGTATTCAACAGCTTTCTTCCCGGCAAAGCCAAAAATGATATTCAAGGGGGGATTTATTGCATGGTCAATAATGGGAGATCCTAATGCTTCGCTTCCGACCCCAGAACCAGTATTCTATAGACCTATGTTTGGAGCACTCGGAAAGGCTGTCAAGAAAACATCATTCACATTCACATCAAAGGCTGCAGTGAAGCTTGGTGTCCCAGAAAAATTAGGATTAGAGAAAGTAGTTTTACCAGTAAAGAATTGTAGAAGCATTAGCAAAAGAAATATGATGTGGAATGACAAGACTCCAAATATAACTATTGATCCTGAGACATATGAGGTAAAATTGGACGGCAAGATTGCTACAGTTGATCCGGCAAAAGAACTCTCTTCTGCTCAAAGGTACTTTATGGCATAGCTTCGACCAAAAAGAACTCAATTTTTTTATTTTTTAAGTTTTCAATATCTTTATTTTTGTCTGTTTGACATGTCCTTATGATGTCAAATCCTAATTTTGGTGTGTGGAGGCCGATGGCAGAGAGTATCGAGTTCAATGCTCTCGAATCAAACTCCAACGCAGTTATGGCCGTTGCCGATACGGTGAGGACGACTTTAGGACCTAAAGGCTTGGATAAATTATTAATAGACCAAGCTATGAATAGGCATGTTTCAAATGACGGGGTAACTATCCTTCTATCGTTACGGGCAATACATCCTGTAGCACGCATGATCGTAGAGATTGCCGAGAGACAAGAAGAGCTCGTAGGCGACGGAACTACTACAGCGGTTGTGATGGCCGCAGAAATGATCAAGGAAGGAAAGAAATTGGTAAAGGAACTTGGTGTACATCCAACTAAAGTTGTTGAAGGAATAGATAGTGGAGTCCAACATGCCTGTATATTGTTGGAGGCCGAGTCCAAAAAAATCTCAATTGAGGACGTTATGCTAGAACAAATTGTGAAGACTTCTCTCTCTTCAAAACTGGACGGTAAACAACTTTCTTCTTTTGTTCTTACTGCACTGAGATCAGTTGGGGAGAATGCAAGGTTTGATGGTTCGTTTGACTTTGATAAGTCAATTATGGTAATAAGGAAAACGAATATTGAGGATCGTATCGTAAATGGGATAGTCCTAGAAAGAAAGAGAATAGACCCAGCAATGCCTTCCAAGATCAATCAAGCAAGAATCATGATCGCGAGACTAGATCTAAAGCCTATAAAAGAAGCATGGCTGAGGGAAAATAGCAAATATCAAGAATTGTTGAGTATGGAAAACGATAGGATTGAGAAATCAAAACGACTGGTTGATACAATGATCGCGACAGGTGCCAATACCTTTTTGCTTGCTTCATCAGAAATTGATCAGGTAGTTGAAGATTTGCTAGTCAGTCATAATGTCTTTGCTGTACGTATATCTACAGAAGAAATGGATTACATGTCCCGCTATACAGGTGCGAAGATAGTTAGAATGATGGATGATTTATCCAAACCTGACATACTTGGTAGGGCAGACCGTGTGTTTGAAGAGGAAAATAATGGGGTTGTATGTATTGAAGGCGGA
>JARBAU010000184.1 GCA_029237525.1 Nitrososphaerales archaeon
AAAGTGCGCTAGTAGGATAAAGTTAGTCATAATCTTCCAGTTTCAGTTTAATTCCGTTTTTTAGGTAAAGTTCAGTTTGTACTGTCAATAAACTCCGCTTCATTGACATGGCTGCTATTGAATTTGCAGTAAACCATCTATAACTAAATAAATGTACAATATAACAAAATAAGATCTCCATGAACCATTTAATAACTTAGTCGAACTGTAAATATATTCGATGACAAATTGGCATGACAGTCCATTAATGATAGTTAAGAGTGCAGATCCGGTAAAAAATGATGGTGCAAGTCTAGTGAAAATGCTTGCTGAAATGGAATCTCTTTTAGTTAATGGCGATTATATTCTAAAATCTGTAACTGAGTGCAATGGTCAGATCTTTGTATTTCTGATTAATGAATCAGAGATAAATAGATTCAAAACAAGGACTACTACAACAGAAGAATTATTAGATTCGTAATTTAAGTACCAGACAATAATTAAATAACTATAAGCAAATATCAAAATTAAAGGAATAAGAGCATTGATAAGGAAGCCAATATGACATTATTAAGATCAGGAACATTAATTGTATTCATCAACAGTAGGCCTAAAACAGTATATGAATTTGTCCTAAATCTAGAGTATTTACCAAATGGGATACAATGGCTTGTCGTTCAATTATTCTTTTTGAAAAGGGAATGGATTGCGGAAATCCCACCCACAAGAGCAGGCCAAGTTTAGGATTATGGAAAGAAATGAAGTTGAAGTTGTTTAATCACTAAACATGCCAATCCAGTTCATGGCCTTTTCTGTCTTGGACATCCTCAAAATTTAAATCACAATAATGGCATTTCAACCACGACATAATTCTAAGATTATGATATCCTATTTTTGTTCCTTGAATGTTTATGTCCTTTTTCATCCGGTCGCTAGCATTTTCTGCATGAGATCGATGAACCGTATGATGTTGTATTGGTTCTATTTTTTCTAAATACTCTTCTTGTGGATGTTGCTGCAATGCTTCTTTGTATAGTTCGATGAAATGCCCAAATGTGTAACCCCAACCATTCTTAAAATCATCAACATAATCAGACTCGGCAACCACATGAGTATACCTTGAATTAGAATCTGTTTTTGCAAGAAATAATAGTTGTTGATGATTATTATTATTCTTACGAGTTGTAGTGTCAGCTAATGATAGACATACACCAAATTGACTTTCATATCTATCTGACCACAGCTCTATTTTTAGTTGCTTCATTTCTTGATGTTCCTTATCACTAACTTGCAAACCTAAAGATTTTGTATTTGTTATCTTCAATACCATTATTGTTACTAATATTATTCATCCATTAAATATTCCAACCAACGATACTATCAACGAGACGGCAATTATAGCGGCTGAAACTATTATGAATTTTGAGCTATTATTCATCTATTATTATAGGTATAGTGTCTTAAGAACCTTTGGTATTTATATGCTAATATGATAAGAATAGGACCTCTCATTATCACCAATCTATCGATTTATCTTATGTGGAGATAGAGTTAATACCACCAACCCTTTCTCTCTATAGGTTGCTGCTGATAATTTTTCTCTAATTCGCCTAGTCTTTCTAATGAACCAGAATTATCTCGAAGACTAGAAAAGGAAGAATCATTTCGAATTTTCTTTAAAAGAGAAACAACTTGATCATTTGTAGCGCCATGTTTTATATCGTAATCTATTTGTCTACAAACAATACCTATTCTACCATAACGCTTGTTATTCCTTTTTTCCCAAGAGGTAGCATTTTCGGCTAATCCTATTACAAATTTCAAGATTACTTTTTCTAAATGTTTAACATGTCAGTCTATCATTGGAAAACTATTTTGCATTAAGAATTGTTACCACACATATTCTTATTTCATACTTATACAGATATAAATGTACTCTTCCCAAATTTCTGTGGGGTGCGTACCACTTCTTAATTGGTCATAATCACCATTATGCCAAAATCACCTTTTCTTTTTGTTTCTTGTCGTCAGTACTAGTATATCTTCTGAAAACTCGATTTACAAATAATCGTAGAAGATTCAAGTCAATCCTTAAGCAATAACTAGACCAAAATTTGTGTTATTTCTGTGTGTATTTCATCCGAAAACAGAAGTATTATTTATGCTATAGTAGTTACATGTTAGTGTAGTTCTTTAGCATAATGACCCATAAGATTAAATGAGAATGAAACAGACAAATACACCGTAATGGCAACGCTTCGAGTTTACAAGAGAAATTCGACTTTTATCGATCAGTCTGATCTGGCTGAAGAAATTAGTCGTTTGGGTTTAAGTGACTCCTTGCTGAAGTACTACGTTAAACCCCTTGAAAAGGAAGCAAAAAGCATTGTGGCAGGGCCTAGCTTCTTGCAATTCTTAAACAGATTATTTCGAATTCAAATATTGTCAGGAGATATCATACATTTTGAATCTGGTGATACAAGTAAATATTATATGTTATCGATAACTGGAACTTGGGACGAGATAATCAAGTTACAATAGCTGTTAGTATCTTATAGGTAAAAAAGTCAACTTATTGCAGAGTATTATGCAAAAAGTCCGCTGTCTATGGTTATGATATGGTAGATAAAGATGAACATATTATTAAGTGTAGTATTTGTGGACGAGGATTAATAGTTAAGGATACGGTTAATGATGGCATGGCTTTTCTGAGCCATCTGAAAATTGACCACAGGATCGTATATACTTTTCAAAGAATGACCACAGAAGCGGTGAGAACACCAAGTACTAGTAGTAAAACTGTACAAAATCAAAAATTTACGGCGCTTGAATAATTGCACAGTCTAATAAACGATACATATCTTGTACTCATATCTGGATTTCTGTTTGACGTCGATTAAAGATATTGTTTTGTGAGCATTGAATTTATGCGACACAAAATTTCAATCTTTTTATCAATATTATCTTCATTATTGCATACCTCGATCAGTTGTTGAATTAGATATTGATGTTATTGTTGTTGATGGTGATATATCGATCTCATTTTTCTTCTTCACTCTAATAAAATTATGTGATTATTAACATATTATTAACCGTCCAAAAGGATAGTCAGCAATAATTTGCCGGTATATAAATAATGATTAATGATTATGACTAGCGGCACTTGTTTATGAATAGAAATAAAATCATCAAAACTTAAAAGAACTTGTTGTTAGTTTCCTTTGATGCCATTTGCAACAAGTACTGAATAACAACCTAGACCGCATTCTTCACAAATTGGTTTTGCTGCATTCTTACTACTGCTATTATCAGCACTACCTATACAGCATGGCTGTTTTAGCCGGCCCATATGATCCAAAGACAATATGGCCCATGACGGACATTGTATCGGAGTAGTGCCTATGCCGCCCCAATTACCTTTCATCAATGATAATTGCTTTTCACTGTTGATTATGAAATGTGGGTACTTCTTTCTTAAAGAAATGAGGTTGTCAACTACTTTGGTGCGTTTATCTCCAAATGGCATCCATAAAGGATCATTTTTTACAAATGGTGTATGAAATTGAAATCCTATTTTATTCACTTTATCCTTCCATTCTTCTATCAAATCTTCGATAGTACTATAATTTAACGAGTTGATCGTCATTGTAATCCATATATCTTTCCATGCTGGCTTGCCTTTACGATCCGGGCCTTGTATATACTCTAAAATATTTTGCTTAGTTTTTATGTATGCATCTTTACCTCTAATACTATCATGTATTTCTTCTGTTCCATCTAAAGATATCCAATAAAAATATAGATTTTCGAATCTCTTTAAGGGATATGTTCCATTTGATACTACACACACTCTCCTTGGCATCTCTTCACAAAAAACTTCGATTATATCTGGACGCAATGTAGGTTCGCCGCCGACCAAGGTCACAATGTACACATGTTGCTTTTTGAAACTACTTCTAATAATTTGCCTCCACCGCTCTGCGCTCAGATCTTCTGCATCATTTTTTCTATTCAACCACCAGTAACAATGACTACAATGTAAATTACAAATATTGTTAACATCTACTGAGCCATATATTGCAGATTTTGAATGAAAGAGTTTAATGCCAACGCATTTTTTAAATATGCTAACAAAAAATGGTACTTCACGGATAAGATCAGTTATACCCCTGCCCAAAACTAAGTCTACCATATGTCTATATATTCTATATTTGGTGAGATTATAAGGTTTATACCGATGAGTTTTGCTTTCTACGCTTAGCTTTACAAGCTGTTTCCTCGAGTTTGGGAGCAGGAATTATACTATTACT
>JARBAU010000018.1 GCA_029237525.1 Nitrososphaerales archaeon
AAGGAGTTGTTGGTACTAGCAGCAGCGGATTTGGTGTGTATGGCGTTAGTATTGAAAATACTGGCGTGGTTGGTGAGAGTTTTGACAATGTAGGTCGTGGTGTAGTTGGCATATCGCATGGCGATCTTGGTGCTGGTGTAGTTGGCATCGACAATGATGGTGGTACTGGTGTGGTTGCAGTTAGTCGCGGTAAAGTTAGAGGGAATGGTGGTACTGGTACTGGTGTGGTTGCAGTCAGTCGTGAAAAGGGCGGAGTTGGTGTAGTGGCAGTTGGTACACCTGACGGCATTGGCCTGATTGCCGTGAGCAGAAACGACCATGGTTTGTTAGCCAGGAGCACTGACGGTGATGGTGTGTCAGCACGGAGTACAAGCGGCAATGGCGTCCATGGTGTGAGTGACAACGGTACTGGTGTCCGTGGCGAGAGCATCAATGGCGGTGCTGCAGTCGCTGGCCAGAGTATTAATGGATATGGTGTGTATGCCTCCAGCGGCAATAGCTATGCTGCATATCTGGATGGGAAAGTCTACATACGTGGTCCTCTTCAGAAGCCTGGAGGTTCATTCAAGATCGACCATCCCTTAGATCCGGCAAACAAATATCTCTGTCACTCCTTTGTCGAATCTCCAGATATGAAGAATATCTATGATGGGGTTGTTGCATTGAACAAGAGAGGTGAAGCAGAGATAGATCTGCCGGATTGGTTCACCGCGCTAAATATGGATTATCGATATCAGCTTACTGCCATAGGTGCACCCGGACCAAATCTCTACATAGCAAAGGAAATATCTGAATCTGGTACATATGACATTGATACTGCCGGTAATACCAAGAATAATTACAATCATAATCGCAGTAGTTTCAAGATTGCTGGCGGAACTTCAGATATGAAAGTCTCCTGGCAGGTCACAGGTATTCGTAAGGATCCTTGGGCCAATGCTCATCGTGTACAGGTTGAGGAAGATAAGCCAGATAAGGAGCGAGGCCACTATATCTATCCAGAACTCTATGATCAACCGGCAGACAAGGGAATTGGCCGCTTGCTTATACCACAAGAAATGAAAGTACCTCTTGTAACCAAGAACAGATGAAGTAGGAGATAACTTCTATATTTCTACTCTCCTACTATGAAGAGGAAAAAGACAGAGCTACGGGACAGAGCGGGCGTTATGATTCGGATTAGCTTGCATTATGATGAAATGAAGGCTGATATAGGGTTAGCCTAGGCGGTACCAAACCATACATCAACCTTCATTACCAAAGTTACAGCTGATAGTAACGTTCATGAGTCATATGCCGGCAAACATATTGGTAAAGACAGGCAAGTACATCATAACTAGATCGCTATTCACCGCTATCATCAGTTTATCTTCTGGTGCTATAACCTGTGTATGATATTGTTTTAACTTATCCAGTCGTTTAGTGATGTAAATATGGCATACAGAATTAGATTAATTAAATCAAATAAAAAAAGATAGATGCTTTACTTACGTTGGATCACTTATCTATACTTAGCCACAATTGTCGCAGCTGCAGCCATTCAGTCTATTCTTAATCTAAACACTAAGCTGCTTGTTATGACTTAAAGTAGTCTAAACCAATGCAAGTTTCGATGTCGGCCGGCCAGCAGAGATCTTAACGAAGATTCATGTGATTTACGAAAGATAGATAATTGATGCCCGTAACTAGGATACAAAAAAAAAAGGAGTGAGAATTACAATGCAGTTATTGTATCAATCTCGTCATCCGCTCCACTTTTTACCTCTATCTTGACGTTAGTTGCTGGAACGTTTACGTTTACTTGGTGTGCGCATATTTGTGCCATTCCTGCAAAACTCTGGTCACTATCTTCATCCAGCTTAAACACTGCGACACTGGGTGCACCTGGACTCGAACTGGTTGTTAGGAATGTGGCTAATCCACGAGGTGATTTTTCTCTCACTTCAAACGCTGTGATTCTTCCTAAGTATGTACCTGCCATCACTAGATAATTGATTTGTAAGCATTTATTATCTCCTAATACGGTTAACTGAACAATAAAGTCTCGATATTACAACATTTATATAGTAAATGAGCTTATTTATGGAGGAATTATATTTATCTTACACGTTACGGATTAAGTCTATATAATACTGCCTTAAGTCAGTGAATCAATATTCGAATGCCTAACCTAATCATCTGGTTGAGGCCAACGTTTTGTGTCAATAACAATTCACAAACGACTCAGCCTGTGGTGTAGGCGGCATGACTAGTACACGCGAGATTCTAGACAGCAGTCGCCCTACAAAACGATTGAGCTAGAAACTATGACATGCTCACTGCATATGCAAGGGTTTGCTAGCATGAATATAGTGGGACTCTATCGTTATTGCTGCGCTCACGGTAAAAACTGCCAAGGCAATCCACCAATATGAGCAGGCCCGAGAGTTGTACACAGGGATGCAGTCTGCAAAGGTTGAAAATGGCTAGATGATGATATACAATTAGAAAAATTGTGGTATATCAGAGCTTTCATGCATAGATATGTTTGACTAAGCGCTACGATGTCAAACGTCTTTTATCTCATGATTTGCCAATAAGGCTACCAAGTACGCCGTAAAACTTAGTAAACTAATAAACTCCATCAGTTTAACATGAAAGAAATTCAATTGGTTCTGATAGGATTAATAGCATTGACTCTCTCAATGATATTTTTCTATCTTACAGATCTAGTGCCACAACGTATAGAGAATAGAGAGATGAGTATCATTATCTCTTTAGGTATTGGTCTATTGATATTAGTGGTAGACAAAAGACAAGATCGTAATATTCACGAAATTATCCATACACAGCATAAAATGATTAATGAAATGCATAAAATGATAAGGGAGGAGATGAATTTTATTAGAGAGATGCAGAAGAAAAAAGATCTGTAAGTGTTACTGACATCAGAATAATTAGATCAAGTGTCATCTTTTGTTCATAAAGTCGAATGTTTGTACATCAAAATACGAGATCCACTTGTGTATCTTCAGCAAATTCCAAAATTGAAGTCTATACCAAAATATTATAAAAATATGATTATAGATATTGTTGCATAATACATAACTTATGAGCAATTAGGCCTAGATGAAATAATGCGTACAGCACTAGAATTACCTGTAACATCTGATCCTCAACCTTGTAATTAGAGCCCATCTATTCAACTTTTTATATCCTACAAATGCTCTCGATTTCAGATAGCAAATTGATGATTCGATGACCTTCAAGTATTAACGTTTCAAGATCATGAGAACTAAGATTATTATGAGAATATAGTAATGCGTAAATCTATACTTTCAAAACCTTGAATTATTAGTAAATTCTTGACCTCTCATATATTGATTGTTTCAAGATACGAATATTTGATGAAAACTGTATAATAACTCCATCTCCCTCTAATTCATTAGATGGATAAAATATACAATTTTTATGGTTCTCGGAAATATAGACAACGACCACACTGATCTAATTCGTACTAATTTAGAAATTAGATAATTAATATACCGTATATTTCGAGCTTTTGTACAAATAAGTGATGAGATAAGAGTAATACATATGAGAAGAAGAAGACTCTTAAGATACTATGTATACGAACAAATCATTGAAGAATAATGTTGCAATCGTGACCGGGGCCAGCAGTGGTATAGGTTACTCAACAGCATTAGCGTTATCAGAAGCCGGATTAAGAGTAGCAGTTGGAGCTAGACGCATAGATAGGCTAAAAGAACTAGAGAGTCAAATTATAGACAGAAATAGTGATAGCGAAGTCCTTATTCAAAGTCTAGATGTTTCAAATAAATCAGATTGTAATTCATTCGTTGACGCTGTCATCAAGAAATGGGGAAAAGTGGATATTCTAGTTAATAACGCGGGGCTAATGCCTCTAAGTTATTTCAAAAACAGCAAAGTAGATGAATGGGATCGGATGATAGACGTGAATATCAAAGGAGTCCTTTATTGTACATCTGCCGTAATCCCTTATATGCTAAATGAAAAATCAGGACACATAGTCAACATGTCGTCGGTTGCAGGCAGAATAGTATTTGCAGGCGGAAGCGTGTACTGTGCAACTAAGCATGCAATTACTGCATTTAGCGAGGGTTTGAGGAAAGAATTGAGCCCGCAGTACAACATACGAGTCACATGCATTGAGCCGGGCGCTGTTGAAACAGAATTATTGGGATCTATAACCGATGAATCATTGTCAGGATTCATACAAGCTACCAAGAAAATGGAAACATTACAGTCAGAGGACATAGTAAATGCAGTCTTATATGCAATACAAACTCCGAGTCATGTCAATGTCAATGAGATACTTATACGGCCAACTGCTCAAGAAAGGTAATCTATGTTAACAATTTATATCGACATAGGTGCAAATTGATGAAATAATCATAATTACTTTTCAAACAAGACGTTGTTGTTGCTAGAATCAGACTTCAGCTCAATTCGTTTAAACATCAAGTGCTAATTTGTCGATTCAGAATATATATCAATCATAGGCGATATTAATAGTGACAGCAAGATAATAGCGAAAGTGATCGATGATAGCCTTTATAGAGCATAAAAAATACTATACAATAGTTTTGAAAAGAAATGGTATGACATATTTAACAACTGTAACAACTCTAACAATAACTGTTCTTATTGCAAGTAATGCTGTTATTCATGGATATATTTTCGGTCACTTCGCTATGGTTCAATATGTATCAGCACAACCTACTATTGAAAAAGATCCTGCCCTAAAAGTGGAATCTGTAGTTAGTGGATTGTCTTCTCCTACTAGCATGACATTTTTAAATGACAACAATATTTTAGTTTTGGAAAAAGATGGAAAGGTCAGGTTAGTATCCACTGGTCAACTACAACAGCAGCCAGTCTTACATGTGCCCGTAGATGTAAAGAGCGAACGAGGTCTGCTTGGAATTGCGGTAATGAATACAACTGGTAATAATAAAGAGGTGTTTCTTTATTATTCTGAATCTAAAGGAGAGGATATTAGAAATAGAGTTTACCGCTATGATTGGAACGGTCAATCACTTGTTAATCCTAAGATACTCCTTGATCTTCCTGCATTGCCTGGACCTAATCATGATGGTGGCAAACTAACCTTAGGTAATGATGGTTATATATATGCCATAATTGGAGAATTGAGACACAATGGCAAGCTTCAAAACATCAAGGATGGGCCCGATCCTGACGATACAGGCGTCATATTTAGAGTCAGTCCGTTGGATGGCTCTCCGGCAAAAAACAATCCATTTGCAACTAATGAGATAGTGGCTATGCACAAGTATTATGCATACGGTATTCGAAATAGCTTTGGAATAGCTATTGATCCTGTCACGGGTAATCTTTGGGAAACTGAAAATGGTGAAAATACTTACGATGAAATTAATTTGGTGAAGTCTGGATTTAATAGCGGCTGGAAAATAGTTATGGGTCCTATGTCAAGAAATAATGGTGGCATAACTACAAATGATTTAGTTAACTTTCCTGGATCTCATTATACCGATCCCGTTTTTAGCTGGCTTGATCCTGTTGCAGTCACAGGAATAGAATTTTTGAAATCTTCCAAGTTAGGTCCTAATTATAACAATAACATTTTTGTTGGAGACTATAATAATGGCAATTTGTACTTCTTTAAAGTTAATAAAGATAGAACCGGAATAGAACTTGATGCAGATCAAAAATCTGCAGGATTATCAGACTTTGTTGTGGATAACAAGAATGAATTAGATGCCGTAAAATTTGGAATAGGATTTGGCAGTATAACGGATGTTAAGACAGGGCCTGATGGTTGGTTATATATTCTCTCATTTGATGATGGAGCTATTTATAGAATAAGTCGAGGCTCTTAGCAAAAATGAATTTTTTCAAGCTTATGTATTAAAACAAGTGGGAAACTAAAGTATACTGACATAATCTGAAATAGCGTTTTTGGCTCTAAATTGATTCGCCATAAAATTGGCTTTCATTTTTGCCACTATACATTTCATTGGATCTTGATACAAAAATATTCGATAGAACTCATGGATTATTATTGCAATAAATAATAATCAAATTTTTGCTAATAATTTAGTCTAAAGTAAAAAAACTTGCTATCATCGGCAATCGCATATCTCTAGTGATAGTTATATATTCTTTGAGGCACAATTAAGAATATGCGAAAATTAACTCTAGTTAACAAACATGACAATATCAAATATCAACACAGGTCATTTAAATCTAGGGCCGTATCTGCGTTGATAATATCAATTATTGGTGATCTTGTAGACTTTATTGCAGCTCCGGTTTTCGATATGCCTATTGCCGGAGATATGTTTGATGTACTACTGACCAGTCTTCTCTATAGAATCACGAGGAGCAAAGTTTCCACAGTCATAAATATGCTTGAATTGATCCCGTTCGTTGGAGACTTGATCCCTACATACACTCTATCCACAATCATCTGGATACTGAGGGAATGGAGGATAGCAGAAAAAGAAAAGATAAACCAATTTACGGAATGATTATCAATACGATTAGCAGAGGAGATGGATTAAACCATCTACGATTAATGACAAATTTCTTCAAGAATTACAACATGAGAAATCGAAAAAACGGTCTTTCGTAGTACATCTTCTTCCCTTTGAGCATATCTAAAGTCCTTCCATGATTCGATCTCCTTAGCTAAGATACCAACGTTGCCTTTTTCATTTTCTTCATTTTGAGACACTTCGATTATCATCTTGAGTTTACATTCTTTTTAAGAACAGAGCCGCAAAGGGAGAGGCCGAGGGGATTGTATATTTATTGGAATATACTAGGTATTACTTTATAAAATTATCTTCATTTGGTCAGGGCCATCACTTATCAAATCTATCAAATCGTGTCGGATATTCTGTCAAATCCATGATAAGTACATCGGAAAAAGTGTTTCTATTAACGATATGCAACACGCACGCCAGATTTTACCCGTCAATACTAGCATTAGCTTATCTTGGGTGCTCCGAGTCCCACACTTGTAGTATTTTAGTTTCCTGCTCTAATGTCTCTTCATAACCGTCTCTTATTAGATTTCTTATTGTAGTACCTGAGAAATCAAAAGTTTTATTTGCTATTGTATGTTCATCGTTCCTGCGTTCTATTCTAATTACCTGCTCTACAGAAACCATATGTTTTATTAGGTCCGTGTATTTCAAATGCTTTCCTGAGCTAAAATTTCTTGTTTCTGCTTGCTGCTCTAGGATGTTATCTACCAAAGCCCTTTTAACCTTATTATCTTCGGCTAGCCTAATGAGGCTATTAACAATGTTAACGTAATCGGTGATCAATATTGCCATCCTTTCATCAAACAAGGTCCTATCGTGATACGTCAAGTCATTTTTTCTGTCTACAACTGTGTCATAGTCAGCAGGTAAAGAATCCTGCTTAATTGGATGTACATTAACTATGAAAACGCGTAGAGGGGGAACTTCAGATTTTCTAACGTAATCCCAATACCTACGATGTTCGATTACAGCCTCCCTAAGTGGAGTATTTGCGATAATGCCACCGTCCCAAAAATAGCGAATTTTCTTAGTAATCAGGCTATTTCTATCTTCTTTGTGTTTTTCATTTTCCTTTTCCCTATCGATCCGATGTCTATCTTGTCTACCATTGACATCTTCGACTTCTAATTTAGTATAATCGTAATTAACAGGTACTGAACCACTTGCGAGAACAAAATCAACTTCTATCCCGTCATTATGACAAATTACATGCTCATATCCCTCGTGGTCATTATGTCCCCTTGCAAATTCAGGACCGTAACGACCATATTCAGTTTTCCGAGTACCATCCTCCTTTTCGTAACTATCAAATACTACAGTGCTTCCTTCCTGTACGTCTACGCTCACCAAAAGTAGTCGAGGTTCGTTATTTTGGTAACTGGTTGCTATCGGAAACTTTGCAAATTTCTCAAGACTCCTTTTTAAGGGTTCGTTACTATAAAGATACCATGTATTAACAGGATCTAAAAACCTCCTATCTTCCAATGCTTTAGTAAGACTGAATACGTTGGGTACCCCTTTAAGCATGAACTGCTTTGTACCATAATATCTTCTCGCCGATTCGCTTGACGCCAAATCCTTGTTGAAATAGTACCAATAATTCCTCCAATAATTCCACCATTCATTAAAACCTAGAAATATATCCATGTAGGATTCGGTCGCCATATACTCCCAAAATTCGATCAGTCGATCCGCAGAGCCTTTCCAGCTCCTGTTTTCTTTTACATAACTGACTAGCACAGCTGCATTCATTGCGCCTATGGAGGTACCAGCTACAACATGAAATATCGGTTTTCCTTCCCTACCCAGTTTTACGTCTCTTTCAGAAAGCAATTCGTAAGTAGCCTTGTAGACGCCAGCCTCATAAGCTCCTAGAGATCCGCCACCCTGGAATATTAGTGCCCTTTGAAAGCGACTTGTCGTATTCAACCTTTCAACATTGCAATAAGAAAATGGATCCTTTTAAAACTTTCAGATTATTTCTAGTTACTCGAACCTTACATCTTAAAATATATCCTGATTGGCAGCTGCCATCTTTGAAACATCATTGTCTTTATTCATGATTAATATGAGAGGGTTTTCTGCATGCAAGTCTGTTTCCATACCAACCCTAGTCCCATTTTTTATGCTAAATATCACTTAACCATCTAACCCAACTGCTGCTGCGGCTACTGCACCAGCACCTACGGCTGCAGCTGAAGCTGCGCTATCTCCAGCTGCAGCATACTGCTATGATGAATATTATGAGGATGACCATAGCAGTAGCTTGCTCTATCCTTATTACTCTGCAAATCTACTGTCAATTGGGAATATCGTCTTGCGAGTTCATTGAAGTTCTTGATTGTGGATTGCGAATCTTCCATAATGATTTTTCAACACCTTCATCACTTCATCATTGCAAATTAGAAAGTTGATTTCATTTCATTAAGCTACCTTTGGCAAGAGCAAAGGGTATAGGAAGATTGTAAATACCGAAATCAGAATAATTGCAATAATGGTGAGTACAATTCCGTTCTTGATCATGTCTTTGATTTGTAATTTGCCTTGTTCATAGACTAGTGCATTAGGAGGAGTCCCCATTGGTAGGAGGAACGCGAGGGAACTAGATAATGTAATCCCAGCAAGAATCGGTAATGGAGGCCAATGATTCAATGCAGCCATGCTTGCTACAACTGGTATGAATATAGCTGCCGTTGCTGTATTTGACATAGTATTACCTATAATCATTGTAATAGAAACAACAAGAATTACTATTACTGTGAAAGGCAGAATACTTAATGCTGATAATTTGGTTCCCAGATAGTCAGCAAGACCAGATGTTGTAAACGCCAATGATAGAGAAATTCCTGCACCTAGGATAAATAAAACCCCAAGCGGAACTTTTTGCATATCTGACCAGTTCAAAAATCTTTCAGTTCTATTTTTTGGTATCACAAATAATGATACACCACCAAAAATTGCAATAACTGCAGTTTCAAGATATGAATTATCACCAGCCCAATATGGAGCTGCGAACATTAAGATTAAAACTAATATCAAAATGATTAATGAAGCCTTCTGCTCCCTAGTCATTTTTCCTAACTTCTCTTTTTCAGCGACAATTATCTTCCTGATGAGCGTTTCATCCATTTGCTCATTTCTTACTTTACTTGTAAAATATATTATAGATATCATCAACATTGTAATTGCCAGTGGTGCAGCTACTGAAGACCAGGCACCGAATGTAATGGTTTTGCCGAATAACTCATTTACTATTTCTGCATACATTAGATTAGGAGGAGATGCAATGAGGGTTGTAATACTCCCAATTGAAGAGGAGAATGCAACCCCTATTAAAAGCGTGACTTTAAACTTTGTACTAAATTTAATACCGTTATCAGATAGCAAGGATAAAATGGCGAAAACCATCGGGATAATCAGAATAGCTACCGTAGTGCTCATAATAACTGTAGAAATTAAAGCTGTACAAACCATAAAACCAAGTATTATTCTCTTGGGTGAATATCCGAAAATGCTAATGATCCCAAACGCAATTTTTCGTTGTAAACCGGATTTTTCAACCGCAAGAACTACAAGAAACATCCCTAATAGAAGAATAATTATTGGGCTCATGTATTCTGCTCCCACCGCTCGTAGTGATAAGACTCCTGTTATAGGAAACAGAGCCAGGGGTAGTAGAGCAGTAGCATAAATACTAATAGCTTCAGTGACCCACCACACGACAAGCCAAAGTGTTATACCAGCCACCAGTTTACCTTTATCTGGTAAACCTTCTGGGGCAGGACTAGCAAGAAGGATGAAGAACAAAACTGGACCTAAAATGAGTCCAATTAACTTAGTTTTGCTTACTTTCGTAGATTGGGAGGAACGGCTGTTCTGCATCCATGTTAGGTTTATTTGAAAGTAATATATAGGCTGATCGTATCAGGATAATGATAGAGTATGCATGCTGAGCTAATAGATTGATACTCATGAGGGCGTGCTCCATTCATGCACTTGTACCGTTCCAAAAATTGTCTCTGATTGTATTAGTATCAATATGTCTGTTCAATAAGTCTGCAAATTGGTCAACTTTATGACTATATGCTACATTTCGATCGAGGGCCTTTGATAGTATGGAAAAAATAGCCTCAGACACAATGATTAGTAAAAGATTAGTTTAGCATCAAGTCTTAACAAGAGCTATTATACTGATAACCATGTCAAGTCTTATGATATCCTAGACTAGCAATCAAGTGACTATGCAGATAGTCTATTTGTATCATCTTCTCTCATATTATCTAGTACATACTTTAGGCCAGGTTCATTAATCAGCTTATCCATAAATCTTCTAACAATTTGCCTTGTAGTCCTTTCTGCTGCTCCTTCTCCTCTATGCTGTATATTAATAACATATTCATGTACGAAAGGTCTTAGGTATAATGAACATACATCTCCAATCCAACTAAACAGCGTATTTGTTGTGTTATCATTTAGCATCAGTTCTTTCCTTTCCTCAAACATCTTTCCAATTATTCGTGTATTGTAAAGGTACAATGTTTTGCCGGTTTTTTTATCAGTTCCTTTTAGAAGTATTGCATCTCCTTTATCATGAATCAATCCAAATGATGCATTATACGGCATCTTCACATGTCCCGATTTTGGTGCATATTCAAATAATTCATTCATCAATGTAGATAATAAGAGGTAGAAGCGCTGAACATGCTTTCTTTTAGTTTCTTCTTCCTTGTCCTCTTTCTTGCCGAACAATATATAACTATTCCTTAGTCGATGCAGATTAGTCGTAATACTATGTATTAAAGTATTAGTCAATTGATACCTACCATATACATGACTGTACCAGCCCACCTACATCTGTTGTCTAGTACTGCTACGGTTTGACATGATGATCGTAGTCGAGGTAACAGCTGCTGACCAATCTATGATATTCTATTTTTATCCAGGTGTGATATCCAATCGACAACGATTTGAGGCTTGCATTACACTCCTAGATACCAATAAAAAAAGTTGCACAGATGGATTAAATCATGCTGGTAGGCAGCATCAATCAGTGCAATTGCTCCACCGATCTAAGATGTTTATCATTGTCTTTCTCTCAATCTCTTGCAATCTAGCTGATAGCGAAACGAGTTGGTCTGATAGTTGAGCTATGGCATAATCATTCCTCACTTTATCGCGCTGTCTTAGTGACTGATTCAATTCCTCCAATTCCTCTATCCTTGTTTGTATATCTGCGCCCTGTCTCTCTAATTGATGAATATTGAGAAATGTTAAGGCTCAATCTTGCAAAAAATCTCAGCTTTTTCTGAATCCTTCTTGCGTAGTATGTAGAACATGAATATCGTATAAAATACTAAGTAATCAGAATAACCTAGATCAGAAATGGTAGTCTCTCCAAATCGTCTAAAGTATGTAGAGTTATCCATCTTCGCTAGGTAGTATCATCTTATATGTAGCACGCGCCTCTACACATTATATTCAAAATCCATGCAGAGATGCATCAATCCGGATAAGTTGCGACAGCTAGACACTGCGGAGTTTGCTATCATTTAGATGACTTTATAATATAAATATGTGATATTATTTATATTTATAAATCTCTATTAAAAACGAATCACTCGAGTACTACCTAGACAAATCGAAAATATGTACCAAATTGGTATATATATGATGCGAAATATATATCTACATAGTTACATGGCCATAAATAAAGACTACGTCGAATCTAGGGAATCAGGTACTGAACCTGTAAATGAAGATTCGAGTAGAGGAAAAAAGACTAGTGCCAAAGATACAAAACGAGAGGAAAAGAGTGCGATTAAATCAAGGGATAAATCTATTTCACAAGAACCAGAACCAGTTGTAAGTAATAAGGATAAATCTATTTCACAAGAACCAGAACCAGTTGTAAGTAATAAGGATAAATCTATTTCACAAGAACCAGAACCAGTTGTA
>JARBAU010000185.1 GCA_029237525.1 Nitrososphaerales archaeon
CAAACACAATCATAAATTTTCTAATAAATTTAATATCCCAATGTCTAGGCTTTTCGACAGTTTCTTGATCCACGTTATCTGTAGATATTGTCATCTCTGGCAAATCAGTAAGTAGATTCATTAGCAAGACTTGCTTTGGTAACAATGGAAGAAATGGCAAAAATAATGATGCACCGGCCATACTAAACATATTTCCAAAGTTTGCGCTAGTTGCCATGAAGATGTACTTTAAAGTATTAGCAAAGGTTCTTCTCCCCTCTTGTACTCCTTTTGCCAATACTCCAAGATCTTTTTCAAGTAGTACAAAATCAGCTGCCTCTTTCACAACATCAGCAGCAGAGTCAACTGAAATACCAGCATCAGCAGCGTGAAGTGCTGATGCATCATTAATTCCGTCCCCCATATATCCTACTACATTTTTTCCAGAATGTCTTAGTGCTAAGATAATTTGCTCTTTCTGATTTGGCTCTATTTCCGCATATACATCAATATCAAGAGTCTGTCTTATGAGTGCGTCTTTACTCATATGATGCAAATCTGAACCTGTAATAAATCGTGGATTTTCAAGACCTATCTCGCGTGCGACATAGGTAGCTACATTTCTGTTGTCACCGCTAATTATCTTGAGCGAAATACCCATTTTTTTCAAATTATGTATTGATTCTATTACGTCATCTTTTATTGGGTCAACAAAAATGAGAAATCCTAGGAAAATCATATTGATCTCGTCATCCTTTGTGATTGAAGACAGTGAGGGAATGTTATTACTACTACAATTGTCTTGTTTAATATGCACAATATTACGATAACACACTCCTAAAAGTCTATAGCCTCTGTTACTAAGTTCGTGATATCGATCTAGAATCTGTTGTTTAACTTTATCTAAGTCGACTACTTTGTGTTCATTGCCTGTCTCAGCATATGAGCATACTTCAAGTATGTTATAAAGTGCTCCCTTAGATACAATGAATGAATTGCTAATACCTGTAGCTGTAGCTGTTTCATGGTCTAAATATGCGATTTGAATACTTAGTCTCTTTCGAATAAAATCATATGGTATTTCATCCAATTTGCAATAATGTGACACCACCTCCTTATCGATTTGATGGTCGAAACAGAAAGTCTTGATAGCCTTATCTATAGGATTGGTAAAACCTGTCTCATAAAATGCATTTAGAAAAGAGTAAAGAAGAACTTTCTTGCTATCATTGCCAAATAAGTCTATTGCGCCTTGAAGTTTTACTTCACCAACTGTTAAGGTTCCAGTTTTGTCAGAACATAATATATTCATACTTCCAAGATTCTCTATAGATGCTAGTCGCTTTACTATTACTTTATGTTTAATCATGCGTTTTGCTCCATGAGCCAAATTTACGCTTATGATTGCAGGTAGCAACTGCGGAGTTAATCCAATTGCTAATGCCAATGAGAATAGGAATGATTCTAGCACTGGACGACCAAAATAAACATTGATAACAAGGATTGAAATGACAAGTATAAGAGTTATTTCCATCAAAAAATAACCAAATCTTCTAACACCTCTTTCAAATTCTGTTTCTGGCATCTTGCGTCTTAATCTATCTGATATTTTACCTAGCTCCGTAGTCGATCCAGTTTTTAACACCAAAGCTCTTGCAATACCACTTACAACAAAAGTACCCGCAAAAAGACAGTTCGACCTATCTCGTATTGGCGTTTCCTCTGGTAATATGCCGACTGATTTTTCAACCGGATAACTTTCACCAGTTAATGTTGCCTCATTAACAAAAAGATCTTTTGAAGTTACGAGTATGCAATCTGCAGGGACATTGTCTCCAGACTTGAACATAATGATGTCTCCTGGAACTATATCTTCAACTGGTATTACACAGTCCTTTCCATCATGCAGTACATTCGATCTTAATTGCACAAGTGCCAACAACTTTGTAACCGCATCAGAGGCTCCCTTTTCCTGCCAGAATCCTAATATGCCACTCATAACTACAATTATTAATATTATTAAAGCATCTTCTATCTGACCTAAGAAATATGATATTATAGATGTAAAAATAAATATGATTATTATAGGACTCTTGAATTGAGATGCTAATAATGAAACTAAATTCGTTTTCGTTTTAGAGCCGAGCACATTTTTACCATATTTTAATAACCTTTCACTTGCTTCTTTCGAAGATAATCCGTTTTCTTGGTATTTTTGAGGATCTAGTTCTGTGCCATATTTCTCTATATATTCGCCTATGGGTTTGCTCCAATAGGGATCATCTATTTGAAGCAAGGGCTCAGTCAAATTTTGACTAGATCTCCTAGCATTATTCATTTTAAATGTAATAATAATTTATATA
>JARBAU010000186.1 GCA_029237525.1 Nitrososphaerales archaeon
TATAAATGCGGCAGATGTTGCCGTAGATAAAGCAAATAATGTATTTGTTGTAGACAGGGGCAATGATCGAGTTCAAAAGTTTGATAGCAATGGAAACTTTATAACAAAATGGGGGTCTGCTGGTAGTGGCGATGGCCAGTTCGAAAGTCCGGTGGGGATCAGTGCCGATTCATCTGGAAATATTTATGTAACTGATTTCGGCAATGATCGAGTTCAAAAGTTTGATAGCAATGGAAACTTTATAACAAAATGGGGATCTGCTGGTAGTGGCGATGGCCAGTTCGAAAGTCCGATAGGAATCACTGTCGATCCCAAGGGTATTGTATATGTTGTCGATGGTGGAAATAGTAGAGTCCAATATTTCTCAACAGGCAGGTAGACCCACGAAATTGAGAGAACCATACAATTATCTCCGAATCCGCCCTTCTTTTCTTAGACTTTGCACACTATGAAATGCAGTTGATCAATCCTCAGGCAAATTATTCATCGTTTTTTTCTCTTTTACATTTAGATACCCTATAGAAGTTAACCCAGTGTTTCTAGTACACATTAAAATTGAAAACATCTGAGATGCATTTAATAATAAAGTCCGAATTTAAGTAATAAGTTGGAAATGCGAATGAGCCTGTTCCTGTTATTTGGTGTTATTATCTTGGCGTCTATAGGTTTGAACATTACACTTCCTTTGAAATATCAGCTAACACTAGCACAGGGTAACATTGTAAATTCTACGAGCAACGTACCTGCAAGAGTTATGGAGATACCAGGTTCATTGTTTGCACACAATTCCGGAGAACCTACATTAAAGGATTCACATCTGAAAGTAGAAAAAGTGGTAAGCGGTTTAAGCCTTCCCACAACGATGGCATTCGTAGGAAATAACGACATTCTCGTTCTTGAGAAGGCAAAGGGAACTGTAGAGCGAATACTAAATGGGAAGTTACTGAGCACTCCGCTCCTAAAGGCAAATGTTGAATCTCAAGTTGAGAGGGGAATGCTTGGCATAGCCGTTGCTAATAATAGCAGTGGACACAAGAACGTATTTTTGTATTTTACTGAAAATACAAACCCTTCGACTAGAGCTCATACTGATGGTGGTACGTCCGTGGCAAACCGTGTTTACAGATACGAGTATGTTGATGGGAAACTAATTAATCCGAAACTTGTCTTGGATCTACCCGCTAATCCAGGACCACGACACAATGCTGGTTCTATAATAATTGGTCCAGACAATAATTTGTACGTTCCTATAGGAGATGTAGATGGCCACAGTAGTCAAGCACAGAATGTGGCAGACGGGGGCCCAGCCGATGGCACTGGAGGAATACTTAGAATTACTCAGGATGGAAAACATGTAGGAAATGGAATCCTAGGGGCTGAGAATCCTTTAAACAAGTATTACGCATACGGCATTCGTAACACTTTTGGTTTAAGTTTTGACCCCTTGACCAATATATTGTGGGACACTGAAAATGGAGCTGGCTCCAATGATGAAATTAATGTAGTGAATCCGGGATTCAATAGTGGTTGGGTGCAAGTGCAGGGAAAAGCTCCTCCGGATTTCGACTATTCTCAGTTAGTTACCTTTAGCGGTAAAGGGAAATATAGTGATCCTGAGTTTACATGGCATGATACAACAGGTCCTACCAAGATACTGTTCTTTAACTCTTCAAAACTGGGGAAAAATTACGAGAATGATATTTTCGTATCCGATATTCACCATGGTAGAATATTTCACTTTGAGCTTGACGCAAATAGAACAAGTCTAGCACTACATGGTCCGCTTATTGATAGAGTGGCCGACACAGATAACGAAACAAGCGGACTGATTTTTGGGTCTAATTTTGGCGGTATATCAGATATGGAAGTTGGTCCTGACGGATATCTGTATGTAGTTTCGCTCGGTAGAGGAACCATATATAAAATAATTCCAATACTCTAGTTCATACTTCGTAGTTGAAAGAGGCATTAAAATTCCTTTCTGACTTTTCTCTGTTCTCTTTTGTTATGAATTAATAGCTGCAATAATCTTAGTTGATTGCATGTCTTAGTTGAATTTCTCGAGATAATTGCATTTAGTACAAGTGTAAATCAGGTCAGTCTCCTTTTTAATATGCGAAGAATACCAAGATGCGCTTTCAGTGTGCCAGATACTATTGGACCACCTTCGATCTAACGTGGTCGAACGTGGCTATGCGATATGTCCAAAGTACTTGCAGCATTTACTTACACCTTGCCAAAAAAAGGGGAATTGGAGCATTGTTGGTACCATTAATTAATTTTACAACATTATGGCATAAACAAGATCATCATTCAAAAATTACAAAAATATACTCCTCATTTTATCAAAATTGTTATCGAAATTAAATTATATTGATTATTTTTCCATCAGGGACACAGTTATAAGTACTAGATAATTACCTGTATAACGCAGCGGTATCCCGATTGCTCTTAACGAAACCGGTAAATGGGGGTAACGATAGATACTGGATAATTCTCATATACAGATAGTAAGAATACTTTTAGTAAATTTTCGGATTATTTAACCGTAGTGAATTTATAGTCCTGCAACATTACGACAATTATAGAGCAAATTTGTGGATGCCAAATTCAATTAAACTCAATTTTCAAAGGAATTCAAAGGCAAGGCTTGCCAAAGGAAGATGCTTCGCTGCGTTCTTGGTTACATGCCTAGTGATTCAGATATTGCCTGGAATTCCAACGGCAAATCATTTTCATCTTTCCTTCGCGCCGATCGAGCCGTCTTTGAATTTGTTAATTAAACCTGCTTTTGCACAAAGAGTCGGTACGAATAACACTTGTAACTGTACCTTGGATAGCACAAGTTATGGCCACTTGACACGAAACGTCACAGGAATTACGATTCCTAAGGTTAAGATTATTCAAAATGAATCTTTACAAAGTCAAACTGAGGGTCGTCTTACTTGGAAGGCTATCAGGCCCACGCAACTTATGGGCATTATTACTAATGGTTTCTTTCTTGGTAATTTCTCGAGCGGCACTGGTGCCACGGTAGCTCTAAATTCATTGAGTGTTAAGCCGAACGACACAATAGGAATTCAGATTAGCGGTGGAACTATGCCAACTACAGCAAAAGCAGAATTACTGAAAGCTAATGTAGATGTGAACGGTACGCTATCACAGATTAAAACTGTAGGGAAACCGATATCGAGTTTTAATGTAGAACATGGAAAGAATATGAAAAAGGCTTTCGCAAATAACAAGTTACTTGTTGGCGTCGATACTCATCCAAACAACTACTTGCTCCTCATATCTTTAACATATGACGATGCTGGTAAATCAACAGGGTCTTCGGCTAAAGGACTGAATACGAATCACCTTGTTGCGATTTATGAAACAGTGCTACAAGTTGCTTAGTATGTAGAAGAGAGCCATTGTCCAAGAATCGATAATTGTCAGTCTACGAAAAGACAATAATAAAATCGTCCAAAGTGAATACTTATTTTCACAAGGTATTTAAAATCCGTTTTTCTTCATTGATGGAACCACCAGACCAGACAACAGTCGCAGGCGATATCATAAGACCATGAATTTATATCGCAGCTTAGAGCACGGCTAGGATGGCAATAATGGGTTTGACAAAAGAAATGAACATTAAAGTTACCAAACTATAATATCGAACATTATGCAGTTAATAATTCTAGGGTCAATACGATTCTGAATAAATCTTGAACGAAGAACTAACCAACAAAACCACAAGCTTGTATTATATTCGCCATGCATTTAGTTGCCTTATTAATTAGATCCAGTCTAGCGAACTCGTTCGGAGAATGTGACTTGTTATATATATAAGATCCCCCTATACAAACACATGGTGCTCCTAGTACTTTCTTAAAATTATACATCGGACCTGAGCCTGCAGAAGAAACACTAATCACTGCATTTCCAAATGCATCAAATGCAGCTCTTTTAACTATCTTTACAAATGGGTCATTTATTGATGTTCTCGAAGGCATCTCGCCATCAATCATCCTCAAATCTATGGAATCACCGAATCCCATTTCAAATAAATGAGTCTGAAGTCGAGCGAATTGTGTTGCCGGATCCATGTCAGGGACTAATCTAAATTCTACCCTTGCAATCGCTTTTGCCGGTAATACTGTCTTACTACCTTGACCCGTGTAGCCGGATGTAATACCACAGATATTACAAGTCGGCATTTCAATTAATGCCTTTCTTAATTGAGCTCCCTCCAGATTATTTGTAAATTTCAGTACTCCGTATTCAGTTTTAAATTTGTCTACATCAAACTGCTCATTAGCTATTGCGCTGATCTCTTCATCCGTCGTGGGTTTCACATTTTTAAACCAATCTTTTATCAGAATATTTCCGCTATTGTCACAGATTGTCCCTAAAACTCGCACTAATAACCAAGCTGGGTTTTCTACCAAGACTGCTAAGCTTGAGTGAATGTCATGAGAGGGACCCGTTGCGATCAAATCAACACTCAATATTCCCTTCAATCCTAAATGTATGATTGCGGTATCATTCGAATCTACGGTGCCAAATTCCCAAATTATGCAATCACAAGCAAACTTCTTCTTATATTTAGTAAGAAAGTCCAGGATATGTAAACTTCCTAATTCTTCTTCCCCCTCCACGATAAACTTTACATCACATGGAACATCGCCCGTCTCCTTTAAAAGATATTCAACGGCCTTAATTCGAGAAATTAGCTCGCCTTTGTCGTCTGATGCACCACGACCAAAAATATAGTTACCCTCAACATGGCCACTGAAAGGATCTGCGGAATTCCATAATTCGATAGGTCCAACAGGCTGAACATCATAATGGTTATAAAATAAGATAGTCTTTCCTGAAGGATTTGATCGCGATTTAACCTCTCCATAGACTATAGGAGGCACTCCATCTTTTTCATTTTCACTTAAATAAATTAACTCTGTCTTGAAATTAGATTTAGTCATAATACTTGCCACAAGCTGTGCGCATTTAGTTAGATTTTGCTTATCATAAGTAATGCTTGACTGCTTAATGAGATTTTGAAGATCAGATACGACATCTTTCATATTGGAATCAATAGCACGATTTACCCTAAGATTCATTTATTGTTAATAGTACGAATTGGCATCTAATAATACTTATCAATTAAACTTTTACCAAGAAATTTTTACATATGAATAGAATGAATATATAAATACATAATAACGCATCTACCACGCGAAGAGAAATAGAACATAATATTATCGCTTATTCAGATATTGTAGATCATATGGACATAATCACAAATTACTGTAAAAGTTCATTCTCCTCAAATGAGATTATCCTGATCTTGACGCATTATGAACCTGCCGACAAGATATTTGAGATTCTTAAGAGGAACATTAAATTTATTGAGATGCATAAAGCTGATGGTTCCCTCGTGATCGTAGATTCGAAAAGGGCTTGGTTTAATATCAAAAATGAGTTTGTGGGAATCACGATAATGCTTAGAATGTTGCTTACTCGGAAAGCCAAACTATGCAAAAATGGGATAAGGGTTGTCGCAGACATGGGAAATTTTTTCCATCCTCTTTTAAGGATTCAAGACCTTCTAAGACATGAGGAAGAAATATCTTCTTTCGAAGCATTTCCTATAAACTTTTATTGCAGTTATTCCATTATCGATTTAAGTTCAGTTACTAATGAACAAGAACAGGGACTAATCCGAAAGCACAATAGATTCATTAGATCGTAAGGGGTAGTATGCAGATACATTAATAGAGCAAGATATACATAGTGTAACATGTATGCGATTATCTCTTATCAGATACCGCCTTATGAGAATGAGGAGAATAACTAAGAATAGGCTTTTCATTATCGTAAAGTCGCTGATTTATTTCTACCTTAGCATCAAGATCAAACTTGGTTGGGTTTAAAAGAAGTTTGACTTATGTTGTAAGTATTAATGGACTTTTATGTAAAAATGTTCATGGTCTGTACCAATTAGAAAAGTTGTTTTCTTCTGACCTATTTCTTGACCAAACTCTTTGTTTCCACAAATACTTTATCAGTAAGAAATGCTTGGCGATAAAACCGAGAGCTATTGAAACTATGCCTCCCACAATAAACCGTAAGCCAATAATTTTGAATCCATCAGCCTCTTCCTTAATGGAAATGAAGCTAATTCCAATCCAAATACAAACTATTCCAAAGGCCAATATAACTATGCCGGCTATTAAGAAAGGTTTAAAAAGCATTGCAGAGTCGTTGTTAGATTTAGTCAATGGTTCAACCCTAATAATATGACATGACTAATTAAATTATCTAATTCGGACACTTTTTAGGGCTTGTAGGATGATCGTAAAGAACCACTAATGATTTGGATCAACTTCAACAGTAGAGTCATCCAACTTCGTACTACCTACGATATATAAAGATAATTCATTTGGATCCTATTACAACGTACCATTAGTAGACGAATAATTCCCGTGAAGAGGTGTTTAATCCCAGAGTATTACGATTATAAAGGTTACAACTGGCGAAAAGCGCTTGTGACAATTCGAAAAGTTCATTTCCTTTCTTCTATTTTAGAGTAGTACTCCTTAAATTCCTGAGAAATGTTCGCAGCATCTGCTAGGCTAAGATGATCGTTTACTAATTGTTCCTTTATCCAAATTATGTTTCCATCAAGATCTATCTCTATTTGCTTTAAATTTTTTAAATATCTCAGAATTGAGTTAATCGTATCCAGTTTCAATCTTGGAGTTAGCAACTTTTGCAGATTTCTGACCTTAGGGTAGTCAGATTCATTTTTCAGAGTTGTCAAAAAATAGTTCAATTGCTCATCTGTAAATACTCCTGAAGAGGCAATTTTTCCTTTTTTTCTCTTATTCTTCAATCCGAATTACTATCACCACTACGAGATGCAGAAATGAAGTTAAGCTATAGTACTGTCTCTAATATTAATTAACAACAAATGTGAACAGTCATTTAGACGATTTATATGAGCATGTCGTATGTCCGGATATGATGAATATGACAAATCTGTTTTGGCCTAGACTGAAGAAATCATACTAATATCTTCAATATTGTCAGTTTTACCTTTGAGCATAATTTACTGTGACTTTTAGTTAGTAACATAAAATGCGGTATTAGATAGTTGCGAAACGGGTCCAAGTCAAAGAAAAATACATCTATTTACCACAGCCAAAGAATTAGCCTAGAAATAAAGTAAATCGAATAACAATATTTGTCCGAGTCGATTCGAAGTACAAAGTTCTAACATGATAATAATTTCACATACAAAGATGTGCAATCGCAATGCTATATCTAGCTACTTAGATTGAGAGATAATATCGCCGTCTATGGGCTCTATAAAGTACTTTGAACCGTCTACCTTGTTTTCAACTTTCCAAGCAAAGTAATTGCCACCACTGATTGTAGAAGAAGCAGTGCCTAGGTATAGTCCTACGGAATTCGAATTTTCATTCGATTCATAAAAGTCACCATTTCCCTTAATGTAGACGTAACCGACTGCGAAATCATTTGGATTTAAATGCATTGAACTCTTGTGAGTAATAACAATTGAAACTGCAGCCTCAGGTGGAATCGGCACTCGGTTGATAACGGGCCGGTCAAGGGAACCTGTTAAGGCAAAATACACTAAGAACATCATTCCAATTCCAATTCCAAAAGATAGGATCACTTTTCTATCCAATCTTGAGTAGTACTTTGAAATATTCAAATATAAATCTAAATTTCTTCGTTTTGGGAAGTGATCCATGTGCGTAATTCACTAATTAAAGAAATATGAAGATAAGGAGCAGATGATGATTACATGTCCAGGAAGTACTAATCATGATATGCAGTCATGACCGAAAAATTATAGTCTTGCCTGTTTCATGCTATTCGTTATTGACTTTAATTTGTCCACACATATACGAAAAGTTAAGGGTTATCCGAAATTTTCAGAAAAGTGAATAAATAGTTTAGTACTAAATTACATTATCTTTTTGGAATTGACAATTACATACCATTGTCAGTTGTTCTATAGGTCTAGCAAAAATCATATATGGATACAACAATGCCATTCATGAAATATCAATTCCAGTCCCTTGTTTCTTTAGAGCGCATGATCCTAGCAGTTCTATTAGGACATATATTATCGACTTGTAGTCTATGAATTCGGATCTAAGTGATTGTCGTATACACTTCGAATACGCAAATCATTGCATTCTCGATTAAATAACCATGAAACTTGTAATGCAAAAGCAAGCTAGGATGATACGATGAGCAAAAACTATCCATCAACCAGAATCAGGGCAAGTTCCACTACCACTTGAATAGAAGAAGAGTAAAGACTGGAAGTAATAATTAAATTGAACAAATAATCTATTTATTGAATACTAGTCCTACCAACGTCAAATAACCTTTGCTAAAGCGAATTAACTTATTTTATTCTAGATTAAGGTTAACTGTTATCGAATAGGTCTTTCATTATTGTTAAATTTGCTTCGTTAGTATGTCGAAGGTCAGAATAAAGTGAAAATACGATAGGTAAAATAGTCACATAATCAAATACCCCGGTATGCCGTTAAAGATATTGGGGGTAGCTGGCAGCATGCGAGAAACCTCACGCAGCACTCTGGCACTGCAAATTATCTTAGATGCTGGAAAATCATTTGGCGCTGAAACCAGACTACTTCATATACGTAAGTACCCTCTGCCTTTTTATGATCCCAATAGACGCGATGGTGCCGATGGACACAATATTGGAAGAATAACCCAAGATGTAAACTGGGCTGATGCTATCGTACTAGCGTCTCCAGATTATCATGGTTCCATGTCAGGCACGATAAAGAATTTTCTTGATCATTTTTGGAGTGAATTTGCAGGTAAAACCTTTGCATATGTTTGTACATCACATGAAAGAGGATTGACAGTTATGGATCAGATGCGGACTGCTGTGAGACAATGTTACGGATGGAGCATGCCATATGGAGCATCTTTTAATGGCGATCAAGATTTTGATGTAAATGGACATATAGTGAACATTGCATTGGAGCGACGTTTGAAAATGCTTGCTAGAGACTTGGTTATATATGGTAAAATAATAAGAGATCAATTTCTAAGCGATATTGCTAGCGACGAAGTTGCAACATTTGCTGCTAGGTATAGAGGATGACTATGTTTAAAACTGTCTATTAACGTCGGAAAAGTCATAAATTTTCATACGAAAATAGACAGAGTATTGTTTTGATTTCAACATGGCGTTTCTAATTATCAATTTATTTGGTAGTGTTAGAAACTAGTCGATTAATTGAAATTGAGAATCACACTGCGTCAAATCGTTATAGCCAGTGATCCGTAATTCTAATTACACAAATTTATTCAAAATAAATGTTCAGTTTAGACTAGTGTGTAGCTCTTCTTAATATTTAGGACTTGGACTATATGCATATCGAGTCCTAAACTTTGACTCCAACCTGTACTGAATGCATTGATACCTAGGAATTTCTGCTGCATATTGATGATGAGACCTGAAATAACTGTGTGTACGAAATCGAATAGTAAAACATATCACTAGCGTTCTTGGTATCATTGGTTCCAAATCAATTTTATAAGTCGCCTTGGTATTAAAGGAGTGACTCAGAGTCACTCTTTAGACTACATATTTTTAAGCCGATGATGCTTTAAGAAAAAACAAAATAGGAAGGCCAAGACATATTTGCAGTTAATGCAGAACGGATCTTACGAGGGGATGGAATGCCAGCCATCACAGAAATAATCAACATTAAGGTCTAGCAGAAATAATCCCATTGGATCAATTCATACTGATTCAAAATAATCAACTTAATTCCCACCTAAAGGACTTGAACAGCAACAGATTGTGGACGATGATGCCAAGGAGGTCTTTTTGGATAACACGATATCAAAATTGCTCCAAAAAGCGGAAGAATTGGATCAGCTACTGCGTCATACGAGCACGATCCGAGAGTACAAGATTGTTTCGAGTGCAGTATGATTATGCGCTCTATAACTTCGTCAGAACCCATCAAAAAATTTGATGCTGAATTAAGTAGAATTCGAAGGGACGTCAAATCTGGAATTATGACCAATAAGTTAGCTTCGTTTCTTGGCGTCCATCTTATTCATGCTAATACAATCATCAAACACTTCTTGTCCAACTCGCATAGATTGAGATTTAACCGCGTCATAAACTCAGATATCTTATATCAAAGAGGATTAAGTTATTCTGCGTTTGCATTCGAATCCGAGTCATATACTTATTCTAACCACACGATATTTGCTAGTAAAATGATCACTGAAGGACATTTTCGACGATTTTATTAAGATATTTTGTTGGATTAATTTAATAATTGTATAATGGAATAGCTGATAAAGGTTTAAAATGCAACACATAATACTGACGTCAAGGGCATAGACTTACGTTATTAAATTCTGCACACCATAGTAGAAGAGGAATATAACGCAGCAAACAAACTGTCAATACTTCGATAAACAAAATTTTAGGCATGGTATAGATTGATTGAGTCTACATTTTACTTCTGGAGCATATGATATAGGAAATCGCTTGATCACACCTAGTCGTACTTATTCTGCTTTGCTCATTTTTGACATTCATCGTGATTTTGCCTTAAACGACTAGTAAAAAGTATGGGGAACACAAGAGCAATAGCCGATATCAATAACCTGGTCAATGAGTATCGGAATGTCGGATAGCATATGATCCAGATAATATGACTCTATAATTCAAACGTATCTATTGTATGGTAAGCTATTGAAATTTGCAAGACTAAAATAATATTGGATAGCGACGGAGCTAAATTGGTAGATGATCACAATCCCTATTGAAAAAAGCAGATCGGATTCTAATCTTTTATTCTGTTAAACTTCAACTGATTGGATCTTGAGAGTGGATAAAGCAACCTAAATGGGAAGTTTCTACGATAGACAATTCGAAGCATAAATACATAGTCCAGAAGCCAATATCATGGTCATTTGCTGCTGCAAGTTTCCAAACTGCCCGTAGACAACTATCATTGAAGCTACCGAACGGGATTTCCAAATAGCTTTGATTGCAGATGCTACTTCGGCTGTATACAAATTGGGTTTACTAGACCTGAAAACATAGGCTTATCGTTGGAAAATATATATTTACTAACATACATCGGTTTGAGCGTGTAACCTAACGAGAAGGTTTGAGTTCGATGCATTTTATACCGAGCTACAATAAGAAGAATAAGAATGGAGGTAAATTTTGATCATAAGGTGTCTTCACTTCTAACCGCTTTGGGGTATCATACGTTATATCCTCCACAAGAGCAAGCTATATCCAAAGGCGTATTGGAAGGTAAAAGTCTACTCATTACAACCCCAACCGCAAGCGGAAAAACTTTGATAGCACTAATGGCCGCCATCCAAGCAATCGAAAAGGGGTATAAAGTGGCATACTTAACACCACTACGAGCATTAGCGGCAGAAAAATTTGAAGACTTTCAGGTCTTCAAAAATCAGAATATATTCGATCAAAAAATTAAGGTCGACCTGGCAAATAGTGACTACGATTCTCAAGATAAAGGACTTGCTAGCGCGGATGTTATAATATTGACTAATGAGAAGATGGATTCGTTAATGAGACATAGATTAGATTGGATATCAGAAGTAGGTCTATTTGTGATCGATGAAGTGCATTTGCTAGTTGATTCTGAGAGGGGCCCCGTATTAGAAATGATGCTAACTAAAATACGAAAAATCTACTCTCAGGCTCAGATCCTTGTACTTAGCGCTACTATCAGCAATTCAGAAGACATTGCTTCTTGGCTAAGATGTGATTTGGTAGCTAGTGATTGGAGGCCTACTAAACTAGTGGAAGGTGTATATCAGAATGGCACTATTAAAATGAGTGATGGTAAGAATATCAAAATTAAATCCAATTACAGTTCTGCAATAGTCGATCTTATCCAAGATTCGATGGTAAACAGATATCAGACACTAGTATTTGCCGAAACCCGCAAAAGCACTTCTAATCTTGCAAAAAAAGTAGAAAGAATTGTATTTAAACAACTAGATGAAAATATCAGGAAAAAGGCAGCGGAGGAAGCTTCTAAGATTCGTTCCCATGGTGAGGACACAGAAATTACATCGACTCTTTCACATCTAGTATCAAATGGAGTAGCTTTTCATCATGCAGGAATAGGTTCATCTAGTCGGAAAATCGTAGAAGAATCATTTAAAAAAGGAATTATCAGAATTCTATTTACAACTCCAACCCTTGCCGCAGGTGTCAATTTACCAGCTCGACGGGTTATCTTGACAAGTTTCTTACGTTATGATTCAACTATTGGTAATAAGATCCCCATCAGTGTATTAGAATATAAACAAATATCTGGCCGCGGCGGCAGGCCAAAATATGACAATAAGGGAGAATCAATAATCATTTCTGGATCTAATTTTAATCGCGATGATATTTATGATCATTACATACTAGGATCGCCCGAACCGATAAGATCACAACTTGCAAATAATAGAATGTTTAGAATACACGTTCTAAGTACCATAGTTATGTTTCCCGGGATAAAAAAAGATGAAATTTTAGATATGTTCCAAAACACGTTGCTAGGACAATATTGCAAGGAATCTATACTTTCTTCAAAAGTCTTTAATGCTTTAGATTATCTCGAGTCTGAACAGTTGATCAAAACTAGGAAGAATAGGTATATTGTATCTGAATTTGGTAAGAATATATCACTTTTGTACATTGATCCCACAACAGGTATAGATTTCAGAAAGGCTCTAGAATCTATCAAAAGTCCTAGCAGTGACGATCATACGTTAGGCTTTTTATATTTAATCACTAATTGTGTGGATTTTTTTCCACGCCTACCGCTGAGGAATAGCGATTATGACACAATATCTGAAATTTTCTTGAACAGCGCAGATCAATTTACATTTAAATATAGTGACAATGGTTTTTCCAGAAGCACATGGGCTCTATTTGAATGGATTAATGAAAGCAGTGACAGAAAGCTGAGCGAAAGACTTGGAGTTGAACCTGGGGATATGTATAGAATTGTAGAGTCAAGTGATTGGTTGGCCCATTCCTTATACAAAGTAGCTAAGACCATGGGCCGAAATGATTTGCTTAATGAAATATATAACTTAAGAATCAGAATTCGATATGGAATAAATGAAGAGCTCTTATCCCTTGTTAAATTCAAAGGGATAGGAAGAATTAAGGCTAGGTCGTTATATAATGCCGGTATTACAGATACTTTCATACTTGCAAATACTTCAGAAGCAAGGTTGTCTGCGATTCCGAAAATCGGGATGGCATTAGCTAAGATTTTAAAGAATGATTCAAAAAATATAATGCACAACACTTGACTTATTTGCAAATCTAAGGTCTGTCCAATAATCTAGATCGTATATATTGGTTCGTTTAATGCTGCAGTTATATTACAAATCTCTTGTATTATCAGAACTGATAGATATTTGCTAAATTTAGCGGATAATAATATATTCATCCAAGCAATCATTGTCTCAATTATCTCGTTTGGGGTAGTGGCAATTGTCATGCCCAGAACAATCCGATCATTAATCTCTAAAGGAAAGGTAGTTAAGGATTTCCATAAACCGGATTTGCCCCTCATACCAAGGCCAGCCGGTCCCACGCTGCTTGCCGGAATCGCAGTTGCTGAGATGATCCTATTTTTGCTAACATTCAACATAAAAGTTCTCGCAATCCTACTAACTACAGTTATAGGCTTCATTATTGGTCTCATTGATGATAAGCGAGTAATGCCGGGATCATTTAAGCCAGTTGCGCTAATATTAGCAGCTATTCCTCTGATAGTTCTAGGAGCTTACGGTTCTCATTTGAATCTCATTTTTGGTGCAGTCTTTATTCCTATATTATATATCCCACTAATCTTGGTTATTGTTCCTGTTGTAGGGAATACAATTAATTCTATCGACGTATTAAATGGTGTAGCAAGTGGGTTTGTTATTATTTGTACTATACCACTTCTGATAAGTATTGCAATATTCGGAAGCAACGATGTGTTCGTTGCAGCTCTCCCATTGTTGTTTGGAACTTTAGCATTGTACAAGTTTCATAAATATCCCAGCAAGATCTTTCCCGGAGACTCCGGAACCTTGTTAATCGGCTCTATGTACGGAGCTGTTGCGATAGCTGGGAGCTCTGAGGTAATAGGCGTAATTGCATTGCTACCCGCAGTTATGAATTCATTTCTTTTCCTGGCCAGTGTGAAGAAAATAGTCGAACATAGGCAAATTAAAGCTAGGCCAACTGTATTAATGGATGACTTCAAGCTGGCGGCCTCAAAAGAAAGTGAAGCGCCTACAACTCTTTTAAGATTAATCCTAGCACGAGGATCTATGTCTGAAAAACAGATTGTTGGTCAGGTTTTTAAACTAGGAATATTCTCTTCAATTCTAGCTGTAATCTCTATAATCATTCAATACTCCTTTGTTACAGGAATAATAGCCAAATGAATAACATCGGCCTTTTAGTATTTATAACTATAATGTGGATGATGATACTGGCCGCAGCAGCATTTCTAGTGATCCTAGTAGCTCCTTTGGAGGTCGTCTTCCTTCACAATGGAGTCAATAGAATAATTATATCTACAATTCAGGCATTGATTTCAATTGTAGTAGTGATATTATTAATACTATTTCTAAGCAGGTTTAAAAAAATGTATGTAAGGAGAAACCTCAAGATCTAGAAGCGAAGTAAGGAACTAGTTAGGGGTTATAATTTTCATCGAAGATGCTAAGCCATTTATCCAATAAATCTAAAAATCGATAGAGTTCGCTATTAGAGATCAATAACGTTGAAATATTAGAGATTCGGAGTATCAAATGTGAAGCAAAATGTTATGCATGCTTGGTACAAAGGATTATGGATGAGATATTTTGATACGTTACCGAGATTGAATGCATAATCTCGTTTTGAACCTGACGACTCACCAAAAGTGCTGATATATTCAGTTGTGCCACTTTAAGTCTATCCTTTAAAAGGATTCGTCATCGCCTTTACGTCAAGAGTGCTATCA
>JARBAU010000187.1 GCA_029237525.1 Nitrososphaerales archaeon
GCAATCTGGGTTGGCGATACGGCTATAGATAGTGGAAGAATATTACAATTTGATCTAAATACTGGCAAATATATTTTACATAAGGTCAATGGGACTAGTATTATCACAGGAATGGCTCTTGATCCAAACAATAACAATCGCATATGGTATATTGATCCATTGAATAAATTTTTAGGAGTATTTGATATCAATACTAAAACCAACCAAAATTACAAGGTTGAAAGTCAGGGGCCAATTTCAGGAATTGCGGTCGAATCTACTAGCGGCAATAATGGAGTAGATAATACCAATAAAAGTAAAGTATGGATTACACTACCTTCCGATAATTCCGTACTAAAGTTTGATAGTCAGAACAAAAACTTTACCAAGTATTCTTTACCCACACCAAATGCTGGTCCTCTTGGTATAGCAATAGATAGTGATGATGGATTAGTATGGGTTGCGGAAGGTGGATCTGGCAAGATAGCTAGTATAGATCCTAACAAGAATTATAAAATTACTGAATATGAACCAAATAATAATAGTTCAAGTAGCAGTCTTGGTAGTTATAAAAATGGTTCTTCATTAAAGAGTCCTACTGCATTATTAATTGATCCGGATACCGACAACATTTACATAACAGAACACGATGGTCATGCAATAACCATGTTTGACCCCATACTGAAAACATTCAAAAGATATTCTGGTCTTGATCCAAAAGGTCTGCCATTTGGTATGGCCTTCGATAGTTATCATAACATATGGGTCGCAGAACATGTAATAAATAAAATATCAGTTATTGATCCGAGAACAGGGGTACACAAGGAAGTAAATATTCCTGCAAGGAATCCCTTCGCTCAGTGGTTAACTAGCGATTCAAGCGGTAACATATGGTTTGCAGAACAACGAAGCAACGCTCTTGGCGTAATCAAACAAAGTCTAAATCCATTGCAATCGAGTCCAAATTCAGCTGGTTCTACTTCTCCCTCTTCATCTCAGAGTAATACTAAAAATAATAGTAGTAGTAATAACAATGACATTCCTCAACTAGGATTCAGCTATGCTGACGTCGTTGGTCCTACTGTTGCATTAGGAATAATATTTAGTGCTATAATATATACAAGGAGCGTCATCAGCTTAAAGCAAAGCCAGCATGTCGTATCATCTATAAAAAGTAAGCATGATGAACATAATAATAACAGCCAAAACAATAATAGAAAAATCTAATGAGATCAATAAGGTTTAGGTATCGCCATCGTCATCACTTCAACGGACGAGAAAAATGTTCTTGCAATCTATTCACTTGTACCTTAGTCGTAATAATACTTGTGAACACATCTATATTAGCATTAGCACAGCAAAGGTCTACCTTTGCCATATTAACACAAGTACCTAGTAGATATCAAAGTACCACATATCAAAATATTCGACTAGGATTTAAATTGGATTTTCCTAATAGTTGGAAGAAAATTTCTGAAATCAATCAAAATTACAACAAAGACAATTATTCGAACGTACTATTTGTAACACCTGAAAATCAATTTCCTAATTTGAAATCACTATTTTCCATAACTGTTGAAAAATTCGATTTGTGCATACAGAATGTCAATAGCATCGCAAGCAAATCTTGTACCCAAACAGCGATAAAGATGCAAAATACACGAAATATACAAATGGTAAAGGATCTGAAACGAAATCCATATGTTATTGACTATAGTACATTGAATACGACTTTATCTGGTTTCCAAGCCAAGAAAATTACTTTAAAAACATCTGCATTAGGCTGGCTTCAGAAATTAGAAATATCGACTGTTCATAATGACAGGCTTTATACCTTGACATATGTTGCAAAACCAGAAATATATCAAAAGAACATCAAAGCTATCGAGACTACAATTGCATCATTTAAGATATACCAATGAATGTGCATAAAGGAAACATAAGATTAATTTGACTATTTTCAACGATTGGATAATTGAATAATGCCACAGAATCTAATTATATGAGAAGACAGGTATAAGCCATATCAATCTCATAGATAACCCTTATATTCTATCGAGATTACATAAAACTAATGGTTACATTTAGCTATTCATTAATTTCAATAGGATCGCTTGAATATGATTTTAACTAGCGTCCATTTCTTAATTACAGTATTCCTTTTGTGTAACTTAACATTATCTTTCTCAATAATCCATGCATTCTTTCTAAACCAGAAAGCATATGCTGATGGCTTGACACAAGAAAATCTTCCTCCAGCTACTGTAGGTAATAGAAAAGCGAGTCTTTTTGTAAAGGTTAGTCCCCCAATTTTAACTACTGACACAAAGGGTAACACCTATATCCAACTTCGTTTATTTGATGCGAATAATAACCAAACTATCCAACACGTTACTTATGATATTACTGTTACTAAAGGCACCTCTCAAGCAGGACCTGGTACAAAACCAATTTTGAGAGATTTTTTCCATGCTCACAATGGATTGTTGACCCTTAAAATAGAACCGATTAATACTATAAGTGGGCATGTTACCATTAATGCCCAACAAGATCCGTTTCAAAATGCGTGGGTTGCAGATCCTGGTGGTACAATAAACTTGAGAGGTCCAGTACTTAATCAAGGAGGATTATATCATATCCACATAGAAATCTTTTCTATTGACAATGATAGAAACATTTTTGTGCCTGATCAGGCGCCAAAGTTTGATTCCTATCTTAGTGTAGGAGATGTTTATCGTAATAACATTGCGGATTCTGGTCAAAAATATAATACAACACTTGTATCCTACTATGACAGAGTTAACAATTTCAAGTTTAATCCAAGTACAAAGAACATAACGTGGCAGATGCCATTTGACTGGAATTTATCAAGAATAAAGAAGCAGAACATCTTTGTCCATGAAGAGCTCAGGCTGCCAAAATCCTGGAAAAGCTTTGTTGGTAGTGGTTTTGCAGGCTCTTTCAATGCTACAGTTAATGGTGTCCCTGTTACTGGAAGATCGTTGGCTATAGATCCTTTCTCTTATCCTAATGCTATAGTCCTGCATTACTTAATCAACAAAAATGATCTCATAAACATAGCCGAGATAAGACAAAAACAGTTAGAACATCCAGAACAGCAGCAGCAAGGAAATTTTAATAGTAATACTGCTGCGAATAGATCCTCTTCCTCTCCAAGTGCTAGTAATTCTACTA
>JARBAU010000188.1 GCA_029237525.1 Nitrososphaerales archaeon
AAAATGGGTAGGCGAGTCAGAAAAGGCAGTTAGAGAGATATTTAGAAAAGCTAGGCAAGCTGCCCCTTGTATAGTTTTCTTCGATGAGTTGGATGCAATAGCTCCACATAGAGGATCTGAAGGTGATGCACATGTCACAGAAAGAGTAATCAGCCAACTCTTAACAGAACTAGATGGACTAGAAGACCTTCGCGGAGTAGTCGTAATAGGTGCAACAAATAGACCAGATATGATAGACGAGGCATTATTGCGACCAGGAAGATTTGACAGAATACTTGAGATTCCTCTTCCTAACAAAGATGCACGCAAAGAAATACTGAAACTTCACACCAAAAGAAAACCTATTGATAATACGGTAGACTTGGAAAGATTGTTAGAATTAACTGACATGTGGACTGGAGCGGATATCGCCGCAATGGTAAATGCTGCAGCAATATCTGCTATCAAGGAACACCTTACTATTATAAATGAAAATACGAATACTGCGTTAAAGACAACAACAGTAGGAAGAATTGATAGTAGCACTAACAATGATAATGATAAAGAAAATTCAAAATCAAATTCAAAAAATAAGTTCACTGACAAAACCAATGCAAATATCCCATTAAGAATTTCAATGAGGCACTTCGAAAGCGCACTTCAAAAGATAAAGAAAAGGGATTACAAAAAACATGGTGTGTAAGGGTATATGTATTCGTCACAAGGCACAAAATCTACCAGGGCTTAGTCGTTATGCTATAGGACAGAGACGCTGCCAAATCTGTGAAATATTCATTATCTGGAATTCACCCTTCTGTCCATGCTGCGGCTACAAGCTAAGAACTAAACCAAGGAACATGAATTATGAAGTAAAATTGAGAATAAGAAACAAAACAGAAGAGGCTAGAAGGAATTTGGTGCCTTTAATCGCGCCAGTACATAAAAAAAGACTAATCTTAACTCAAGATTAATTTGTTGTCTAGTCCAGTTTCCTTTCTTAGCATACGCCTTTACCCGTTCCGTAATTTCTTTAGAGCCGACGGATAATAACAACAGTTGCTGATGGTTGTAGGTAGAAATGTCAGACCCTATAAAAGATAAACAGGCATCAGAAACGCTAGAACGATTTCAAGCAAATTATACATGGCTTCATGAACATTACAATGAATTGAAATCTACCTATAATAATCAATGGGTAGCAATAGACTATAATAAAGTATTAGATTCAGACTTTGAATTCCACACACTTTTGGACCGTATTATGAGCTCTTATGGAGCAAAACGAACCAGCTTAATGGTGTTTGAACGTATCCAGACATTGAAATAGAAATAGTGCTCAATGCCTTTAAGCTGCAATGACCACACTGGGCATATCTCTTCGAATGTGAGTGCTTTTTTCTTTGTTATCTGCTCTTGAATGAGTCGACTCATTATCTATTTTTGGTAAGCTAAACTATATTCTAACTATTTAGATAGTAATTCTGTTGCCGCGGCGGCAACAGAAATCTTACTTACGTGGTCTTAACCAATATGATAATAATGATAAAAACGAAAGGCATTTCAAATGTAATGGCAAATAGGGTCTGGCAGCTTCATAATAATAATGAAAAGTTCGGAAATCCGACTGAAAAATCCCTTCAAAAGTTTTTTCTATAACTGATATATTTTTGTTGTTCAAATATATCGATTTGATAGGCAACCAACATTCAGCCGTCAGCGGGATAACGTTTGCAAATTATAGCCTGCCCAAAGGCGAACGTTATCCCAGACGGCAATGACATATAAAATCTTTATTTTTGATTTTGTTCCTAGTCTATTGATTGTACTATCATAAGGTTGTTGTGCTAGATAATCTAGCAACCGGCTTCCTTTCAGGTTATGGCTCGCTGAGTTAGTTAGTACAATGACCTTTGTTATTGTGTAAATAATTGAGTTAATACCATGCTGCTTTACTGTAAGCTGAATGAAATAGCACATAGTTGGTATATGCAGATTCATAGTTCCTACTCCTCAGTAAGAAAGCAAAATGACATTTTCGGAACTAAATAACTACTTAGAAAAAAAAGAAAGTCAACCAGACATACGATGAACAAATTAATACAATCAGCCGAAGTAATGCAGCTGCAGTATTTGACCCACTTTTAACACAAGAACCAGCCCTGTTCAGCAAACAGAATCAGAAGAAAACGACTTAGTACGAATAGGTCACTTGAAATCAGCGCATAACCCGTTGTATGTATTCTACTATTAGTTAGTTACTTCTGACCAGGACAGTGGTGGTTCCTCCTGACCCATGCGGATTGCCAGTTATACCGTCAGGGTATGGATTTCCAACGCAGGGGGGATTATCATTAGGTTCAGCCATAGCCGCAGTAATTAACGATACAACGCCTATACTCAACAATGCCGCGACTAACGCAGCTACTAGTATAGTCTTGTTTACAGCCATTCTCCTAACACAGAACAGAGAGTATTTAGTTCTTTGGCCCTTGCATAATAACAATCTAGAGATAAAGTCTGAGGAGGGCCGTCCTCAGACCTAGTTAGCTAGTATTTTTTGCTTCGTTCTGAATTTCTTATGGCTTCATACGTCGGTCAGTCCCACGTACAGTGGTTGGAATGACATTGGCAGGCATATTACGTAAATGCAGTCATACTATTAGGACAAAATCGTATTTGAACAGTTGCTGCCTAATTCCCCTGACAAACTATATGAAGCCATTAGACCTTTTTCATTAATCCATCTACCTTAGAAAGAACAGCATTCATTTTATTAAATGGCGGAATTTCTTGATTACCATCTACACAATTAAGCGTAAAAACCAAAGCTTCATGAATAGTTTGTAACTCTTCTGTTGTGAATTGGTTACCAACAGGCTCCAGCTGCTATAAGTATTCAATTAGTCAGGCTAGGCAATAATAGTAGAAGCACCATTCTCAACTGATTTATAGTTTTAAAGCCAGTCTATAATTGCCTAATACCAGGGCAAATTATTAAGGGATTCTTCATCTGGTTGTTGCTGGCTAAACACTGGCAACAGCCTAAATTTATCTTAACTTTCTTGTCTTACATATTAAATAATTAATTAATTTATCTCCCTTCCTAAAGTCGATATTAGTTAGATAGTCTCGGCGCGCTTTACGACTAGCATATGTGTAACGTATCCGATAGTTGAGCAAGTACGATCGCTACAGTCGCCGCGATAATCAGTGCTGTAGCGATAACTGCTAACCATAATATAGTTAGCTCATGCTATTCTTTTAGAATACCTTGTACACACTGTGTCATACTGTCACCACTAGTATTAACCAAGTGTCTATTAATGGGACCAGAGCTAGAGCCACTGCTGCTTTTTTTTTACTCTTAGCAAATGGCATGAGAGACAACCTAATAATTATAGACATAATAATAGACACGAATAATTCGCAGCCATTCGGCGCAGAAGAGGAGAGATTATTACTTTTACCTATAGGTCAAGTTGCCACTGTTCTACACTTGCAACAACCAGCGACCAATCAAAGTACAGGTTAGCTCAGCAATGCATCAAGTCCTTACAAAGACGTATAAAGAACAAAACCTTTGACGAGGGTAGAATGGGAGTGGACTAGTGATTAATGGTAACTGACGACGTTTTAGAGTCATATGATAAAATGCTAGAGGAAGG
>JARBAU010000189.1 GCA_029237525.1 Nitrososphaerales archaeon
ACGTACCTTGATTCTTTCAATAGATTATTGGCAATATACTCTTACAAAGCTTTGACTGTATGAGATGATGATTTCTACAGAGCCCCTTTATTATATTGTATTAGTGAAAATGTCAAGGTGTTGTAAAATCAATTACAAATATGTGGTAATAGAAACATCAAGCATTTGAAATAATGGATAGTGACCACAGAAGGAAGTACGGGTATATACTAGCTGAAGGGATAGAATTAGGTCCAGATAGACAGAAAGATCGTGAATATGGGATATATCAACATCCAGATAAGTTGATATATATTGATTCTGTTACCAAACTGAAGAATAACATTATAATAATAGACACATATCTTTCTAAGAATATATAGAGTCGAAACTGTCATATTAGATATTAAATTTATATAATTCACCACATTATTTGTACAAGATAATTTCGAAATTTTTGCTCCCTCTTCAAGAAGGAAAATATCTTCAGTTTAGAATTATTCTACCGACATTGTCGTTAACGTTTATATTTTGTTGATTTAACTGAGTGATGTTCTTTGCGTGGTTGCCAGCTTGAACTTTAACACGGTTTGAGTTATGGAATTGTCTTGCAAATGAGTTCTGGTCTGTTACCACTATTGCTCGACCCAAAGTAAAAGATGATGGTAAGATATTCCTTAATGATTATACCTAATATCGGAGGGATTGGAATCATCTTGCTAACTGATAAAGATTTGTCTAAATTCAATATAAACAACCCCCACACCTTGTTCAATCATTGAAATCGTTGCAGGCACATTTTTGCAAGTATTTAAAATTGTGTTTTTATATTCCTACTCGGAGACAATTAAAGAAATTTCATAACTACATCGACCGTTCCAGATTGAATTACCTTGTTGTTAGATTATGGAATAGTGTGAACACTCAAATTATCAATCTTAAAAATTACACTTGGTCGTCCCAATTGCGCCTGTTTGCATTATTATTTGGCGGACCATAAATGACAAACTCTACCAATAATTTGTTGCCTGAATCAACATAGTAGAAATTACCTTTTAGTAGCTTTTGTACATTCATATAAATTGGATTGATTTGCGAACTCAAAATTTTACCACCCTCGTTATACTACTAACATCATTTGACTACTTCTTGTTACCATTATTATTATCATCTTCATAATCTTTAGATACATAATAAGAGGGCAATTTGTGAGCTAGACCGTAATTTTCAAGTAAAAAGTCGTGGCTACTTCTGTTCTATTCTTTTAGATCGTATGGCAGTACTCCAAAATCCTGGCAAATGCTGAACTATTCTGCATTTTACTACAGATAGATATGACTAATAATGATAATACACGTAATTGCACGAGATTGCCTTTGTAAGGTGGGAGATGGGAGGTTCAACATCCTTTAATAAATCCTACCTTAGTAAAATGGATCTGTGGAATTTAGAAGGGAATATTTTCGATATAACATAATGCTTTCTGGAAATATAGTCGAAATGCGTCCCTCGCAGGTCAAAAGGTGTCGCACTGAGTTAGCACTAGTCGTTTTGCTTATCAATCTTCAGTAATCTTGTAACATCCGCATCTTCTTATTCTGGTAACGCCATAAAACACTATTTAACATAGCTTTGTTTATGTAAATTACTTAAGTATGGACGAATCAGTAGCTTATCGATTCATCGAAAAATGCGTCGCTATTGGATACGAAAACAACAAAAAACCGCATAGTCAAATTCAAAGTGCCATTATTATACCGGCTACAATAAAAATAAGAATCAGTTCCATAAATCGTTTACTTTAATATCTGCGACTGCAGCGTCAAAGTAAGGTTCAATAATTTTTGCTCTGGTAGCGTGCACATGGCATACGATGCCCTAGCACCTAAGTGCTCAGAACAGGTGCAATTGAATGGCCAAACCACGGAAACAGACTAATAAGAATATTGATGAAAGTATTAGTATAATTTCGACAGAATTTTAGAATGCATTCATGTTATTATATAGTAATTCGTATTAAATGTATATCCGTTGTGATAATGTTAAATTATATTTATTTATACTTTAGTCATCTTCTGGTGACAAGTTAATATTTTGCCTACTTTATCTTATCCTTTTTAATAAATGGGTAAAGGATATATTCACGCCATAAGTCGAGGTTAGATCTAAACTAGACAAAAGCGTGAAAGGATGATTTTGACATCTGTGTTGAATCCTTTACCTGAAGGATGTGTGTGTTTAAAATTTTAGTTTTCAAAGCTTTTATTCATAATATAATTAGCACAATGAATCTTATAGCTTGCAAAATTCTAGATCAAGAAAATAAGGTAAGTGGTCAGATGGATTAATTTCACATAGCAATATGTCTGAGTAGAACATCAAATAGACGAAATAGTATGTTTCGACTACTAATCGCTTCATCAGCAATTCATAATATTTTCAAAGGCTACTACGAAATCGTGATGGAAAAAGATAAAAATTGGGTCCCAAGATAAGCATAATGATTATTTGGGATGAGAAAAATGATTCAATTACAATTTGTAGATTCAGAGTCCATTAATAGAACGATTGTGCAGAAATGGAAATATCTAATATTAGTGACAGGTTTCAACGGAGATCAAAAGTATCCCCTCTTTTTATCTAACATTCACTAATATCTCAAATCTGAAGTGCTGTATATCACTTTTGTACCTGTTCATCTAAAGTATCCCAAATATAATATGACCAGAATAGGGTAGTTATGTATCGAAACCAACTTAAGAATGCTGAATTAGCATTAACAATTGCTGCTACAGCATTAGTGCTATTAGGAATAACAGCACTTGGAAACAATGCAAAAGCAGATGACGGATCTGGACCTGTCTCTGCGACGCAAGGAGACCCTAATCCCTCAGCCATGAAATGTAATGATGGCTCGCTCTGTTTAATGGTAGCTCCGCAAGTAGTACACCCAGTGAATTTTAGAGGTGAACTAGATCAGAGCAATGATCAGGTATGTAAACATGAGTCGAGCTGTGCTCAAGTGAATCAGCAGAATCAACACGGAAGGAACTTATTAGATGGAGGATTCCACTTCGACGACTGATATCCAGAAGCTTCGATTTTCACTGGACCTCTTTTTTATATTTTTGAATAATGAATAATGAATAA
>JARBAU010000190.1 GCA_029237525.1 Nitrososphaerales archaeon
AATCATATTTCTTTTTTCTTGGGTGTCGCTGTGATTGTTTCCATAATTAATATGAAATTCTTTGCTACTATAGGATAAAGCCCTAAAAGGATCTCTTAAACCATCTATCTCTTGAAAAGTTGCTAGTAGGCTAAAGCTTAAAAGAAATAATAATAACAACAATAAGTTTTCGTTGTGAACAGTTGAGCTGACAAATTGTTTATGTATAGACACGATATTCTTCTAGTTATAAGCGATAAGTTGACTTATCAAAAGATTTCGAATATTAGGGAGGGATTAGGTTATTAGGCCTCAATAAACAAAGTAATAGGAATTGTTAACATAGAAATTTCAATGAATTTAGAATCATACTTCACCACAATTGTTGTATTGATTGATTGGATACACGTAATACGCCATGAAATTGATCCTTGTACCAAATAATAGTGCTTGCTATTTAGCTATCAAAGCAAAGAATATTTGATTGGCTTGATTGAGGGTCTTCCAAAATCATAATAAAAATAAGGGATAGCTACAACTAAGTTAGAATCAATCAATGATGGTAATCCAATCACGAACGTATATTGAGGACATATCTGTCACATTAATAAAGGTCAATTTCAAAATTTAGGCTAAATTATATAATAATGCAACAGGACTGTAGAGGCTATCCAAACGTAATGGGCCAGATTTATTTATTCGGGAAGATAGTAATAATAATTGGACTCCCCTGATTATATAATGAATCAAAAAATTGGATGTCAAGTAAATACTGTATAATGAAATAACATATATTTCTTGACTATATTGTGCAGAGATTATATAATACAGTTAAGTAGTATTAAGATCACATATTATATATAAAATGAAGTTTAATTTCTTCGGTAAAAATTATAAATGTGTAACATGTGGTGAGAAATTTAAGACTGAAGATAATTTAATGCAACACAATCAATTAGAGCATAGAAAAAGTGCATAAAGCTAAACTTGTTCACGTTTTCTCTCCTAATCCAATACTTCCAGTAGTATTCCAATAATCTTGCGGTACGATTAATGAACTGATTCATTTTGTAAATAAGATTTGCGATAGCCTACCTTTAAAGTCAAGATAAGTCAAGTCAGTCTTACTAAAAAGCATATATAACTTTTAACTGTCGCGTTATGTTATGACTTACATCAAAAGTGTAGATGAAGACACGCGCAATGATATGATGGAAGATATCTTTACAAATAGTTGAAATTTATACATAGAGTGGAGATATGGACAATGTAATGGTCCTAATTAATGATCTAACACATAACAGGATCTGTAGCATATATCGATATCATATTAACTATTATCACGGGTTAGAAAAAGTATACAAAGAAGATGAATAAAGCTAAGCTATTTCGTATGAACAGTAAAACAGTTAATAAATCTAATTAGCTATACTATTTGTAAGATGAAGTTTATAATAGAAGGTCAGCATAGGGATCACGAATTCAAATTAGTTGGATCAGTTAATGGGTTTCATCTAGAGTTGAATAACCGTGTCATATTGTATGCAGACAATATAGAAAAAGATGGATGTATAACTATTGATGAATCAGTATTTTACAAAGTAGAATCGATTAATAAGAATACGCATGATTACCATATTAAGGATTTACAAACATATGATAACTAGTCAAAATACATATGTGGAGTATTTATTGCCTGTACTAACAAAATATGGCTATTCCAAGTTAGCCATCTATCTGTTAAACTATAATACATATCAGGTCATTAAGTTTGAAAAGATTATTAATTTATAAGATTAAGAACTATTCTAATCCAAAGAGCAAAATTGTTTACAAAAGATCTGGTAGATTAAGTCCAAATCAAAGAAATATTATCTTGCTATATGACATGATTAGTCCAAAATCCATATAGGATCTGTTCTTTTCATTATGGAAAGCCAGCCCATATCTGGCGGTCGAATGTTCGACTGCCATAGAATTGCAATTATTTCTCCTCTATGATGAAGTTCTTCTGCCACGACATGAATTAACACGTCTTTGACTCTGCTCTTTCTTTTAATTCCATCAACATTAATTCTTGAAACCAATCTGTCAAGATCTTCTGACCTAAGCAATGACAAGTAGTCACTAACGCTGTTCGTGGTAATTGAGTTATAGTTCTCAATTGAACTCCATGATGTGTAATTTGAATATGGAAAAGGCCTGTTTGGATCTTCTAAACCGTGAATGGTATAATTAACCCATGAATCTTCAATCCAAATTATATGTAGTAAAGTATCTTTCAAAGATAGCCATCCAGTTTCGTGATTCTTAACCAAATCCTCCCATGATAAACTCCTTTTGAACAAGTCGATGTAGTTTTGTCTTACTATGTGGTTATAGGTAAACAATTCTATGAAGTCAGAAGTTTCCATAATGTTGCCTTTAGTCATGGAATGTTTATAGTACAAATAGTTTTTCTTTCAAAATTGATCTTGTGATGCTGAGTAAAGTTGCATGCTCCGTTTAATCTACATAAGCATACGTTGTATCTGATATTTTGCAGCTATTTCTTTTCAAGATAGGAAATACTATTTAACAATATGCTATTGATCACATGACATCTAGGTATTATTATTTCAAGAAAAGTCCATTGAAACGATTGATAAATCAATCCAACTTAATGTGCTCATCCAGTTTAGGTTCCTAAACATCATTTATTATTTATCAGTATTGTTGCTTACTAAACTAAAATAGGCACTGTTGGTAACTCAACTTCGTGTTTGAATATTTGATATACCCGGCAATCGGGTTTGTAACAACTCTGCTAGGACTTGAAGCAGCATGGCATTTTACTGCATGCAAGATACCTGACAAAACTGTAAAGTCCTGTATGTATAGGCAGCTAAAACTTATTCCAGCAAGATTCCAGCAATAGAAACTAATCGTCTATGGATGAACTAAAAGGAGGAACGATATCTAAATAGTTGATGAAATGGTAGGTCATTGCAAAGTGAAATGTCAGAAATTCCGCTGGCTCATGACAGTGCATACAATAGTAGAGTATATAGTAAGGAGGAATATCATAGTAAATTTCATCATTTATCTATTTCATCCATCCATCCATTTTTATCAGGCTGCTCATTACTTGATGAATCTGTTTCCCTGTGATAAATTAATCTTGATGTAACTATGCCCAAATGCTGTTGTTTCATTTTTGTATAGTTGCTGAAACTAGTTGCAAATGAAAGTTTGCTTTATAGTCGCTTGCTATCTCTGTAGATTGAAAATTTGGAAGACTTATTCTGTAATCATATTGATTGATCCAGAAATCTATACCAAATGGCGAACTATTAATAAATATGAGCCAAGTAAGTATGGTGGCTGAGAAAATTATTATTCTAAATACTACTAATCGCGTGAATATAGAGGTGACCCGACTTAATAAACTGGCACACTAGCAAAACTAATGTAGTTATTTTAGCTAGTGTTATTGCAGTCGTACTTGTTATATCTATCTTATCATATCAATATTCTACTTTCACTTCTAACAAGATTGTCGATATTGCTTCGCAAGAAGCAAGATCAAATACTAGAATTGAAGTACATGATGTTTCACAAATATTGGCAAACAAATTAGAGGCAGTTGGAGCTCTCTTACAAACTCTAGTCGATGCTCCAGCGATTCATAATAATGAACATCAAAGAGCAGACATTATTATAAACAATATACAGCACTCGTCACGTGATATCACTGATTTTTATATGTGGTTAGATAAAAATGGCAGAATCAATTGGATAAGCAATTTTAATTCAAGCGCTTATCAAAAATATAAGGGAAAAGATCTAAGTTATAGACAGTACTTTTCTGTTCCAAAGGAAACTCACAGAGCATTTTTCAGTAGTTTGATAGAATCGAATGACAAGATTCCAAGATTGTACATTTCTTATCCAGTTATCAATACGACAGGCTCTGGAGGCAACAATAACGAAACTTTCACAGGCCTAGCTGTTGCATCGATCAGACTCGAAAGCTTGGGCAAATTCTTAAACAACCAATTATTTCCACAATTTAATAGTACACTAGCACTACTGGACAAAAATGGGACTATGCTTTATGCTACCGGTGGCCAGCAATATGTAGGAGAAAACGTTTTCAGCAATAAATTTCAGTCTGTACTCTCATCAGTAGTACATACTTCTAAATCAAAGGACCTTCTAAACAACTTGACAAGAAATTCGTTACAGGGAAATACAGGCTTCTCTGATGTTCCAATCAATGGTAAAATGAATACTATTGCATATCAGCCTGTGGTAGTAAATGGCAAGGAGTTCCTTATTTTGTATATTAGCGCACAACATAATCTCGCAAGTGACGTAGGTTCTCTAATTGTTCAGCAGCAATATTTCACAATTCTAGTAGTGGCAATAATAGGCGTAGTCGCCTCTTTCATCTTCTTTCTTGTATTTTCATGGAATAAGAGGTTGGAAACTATTGTAAAAGCAAGAACTGGAGAGCTAAAGCAAGCAAACGATTCTCTTGCAAATTCAAATCAACAGCTTGCATTAGCTAACAATAGATTGAAAATCCATGATAAAATACAAAATGAATTTATTAATATAGCTAGTCATGAAATGAAGACACCTACTCAAGCTATTCTAGGTTACTCTAAACTAATACAACGACACCCTGAAAAAAGGGATGAAATGATTCAGGCGATATCC
>JARBAU010000191.1 GCA_029237525.1 Nitrososphaerales archaeon
CAAAAATAGACGAAGTGACAGTTACTGGTCTGAGGGAGAAGAGGAAGATATTAATAATTTAATGACGTCGGTAGATCAACGGACAAGCAAGCAGCAACAAGAACAACGAATAATGTCAAGTATGAAATTATCCATACAGATTCTGAAAGCGCTTACCTCATTAGAAGCACTTGTAATATTTCAAAGTGTAGCTAACAGCGGGATAAACGGAATTGATAATACATCGCTTGCACAATCCATACTACCACATATAACACGTAAACAATATTACCAACGTATGGCTGCTTTAAAACAAACCGGTTTAATTTCGATGACTAGTGGAAAATACAGACTGACATCCTTGGGACTGGTCATTCGCAGCTCTCTGGGAATCATCAATAAGGGAATAATGCTCAAGTGGCCATTAAGAGCGATTGATGCAGTAGAAGCAGGAGCAAAACAGCAAAAACAAAACCTAGAGCCACAAATAAAAGGCGTATTAATTGACAAAATGGTGACAGATGAGACTATCAGAAATATATTGATAATCGATCAGCGAGAGGCAAAGGGCTCAACTGTAATATGTGGAGAATAATAGCCAATCTATCACAATATTAGCAGTTACGCGGACTTCAATAATCTGAACTGAACATCAATTGGTGGTACCAGATGCTAGATTCAAAGGATGATCTGTAAAGGTGTAAAGAGCGTTGTTCAGGTTAGACGTATCCAAAGTCACCGCGTCTGATTGTGTATGACACTATAAGTTTAACCACGAAGTGACTATAGAACAATAGCTGGTAAACCAGATTTTAAATTAGAGTAAAGGTTTGATTAGGTCTTCCTATAATAGTTTGAAATCGACTTTTTTGTCTACCGGCATCTAGCAGACTCATGTTAAATGGCTCGGCTTATCAAAATCGGGATCGAAATCTAGATCGAAAGCTTCAGTCCTGGCTAATAATCAACGAATATGGTTTCATACTGGCCATGCGAGGATGATATTAATTTGTAGTTTCTATAAGTTAATAAACCTCTATTATTGAACCGGATTGGATGAATGTTTGAACTGCACATCGTGTCTACCTAATCCTTATGTATTTTTATGTTTCTTTGCGGCAGCGTTATCTATGATATGTTGTACAGTCAGCATTTTCGTATCATCTAGTCTATCAATATCATGAAAGGTATTCTACTTAGACCATTATACTTTCAGTTTGATTGTCTTCAGCCGATTCACATATTCCCTTCTTAATGCCACCTTCCTTGGAGGACCTTAGAAAGACAATTTATATTTTTTCCGCATTTATCAAATCTGCATTCATCGAATGCATAATGTTTGCAGTCACTGATTCCTGCGTTGAATCATTCGGGGTGTTCTTTGCAGTCACATTGCTCACTGGCGAACTAATTAAGGAATACTAATCCGAATCTGCGAACTACAATACGATGTTACATTCGTTGAAAGCCATAGTAAATTGTAAGGGGATTCTCTATAATATGAAGTTACTATATAATAGATCACACCCACACATAAATGTGAAATCCTACTAGATCATAATTCTCAGTTGTGATATTATTCCATTAACAAGAATTAAGGCACTACATGTATTGCATGACCGTATCATACGTCTAGTACTAGTACGCTTGGATGTAGCCATTGGATTACAGTGAAGGCAATCCACGGTTCGTTTCCATTATCGACAAAAAAAGTTATTGTACTATGCATCACATATATGCTTTACATAGCTCAATTGAGAGCAGGCAGTACTTTAAATTTGAAAGTATTTCGGCAGGTTTTCACTTATTAAGTTCCTTGGGATAGCGCTCATCGAGTTCAGATAGAACAAGAAAACCAGATTTGCGATGTTCGCTTTCAGAACTAGTCTAAGGCAGTTTTATAGAAATGCTGATTTGCATTAAAGACTGCCATAATAAAGTAAAGGAAATGACTATCTAAATTGAATTTTGTGGCCATCACAAACCATTTTTAGTTTTAATCACATACAGCTTGAGTTCCAATACATACTAAAGAAAAAAAATCAATAATTCTAAGAGTCACAAAAAACCAAATACAGATTAGCAGAAATGAGCGTGTGTTATTAATCATACTGTTGCTTCGCAATCAAATTAATAACTCTGCATCTTTTCCATAAATTCTATAGGCTTGACGGGCAATAATATAAAGAATGAGATTATGCAAATTCCTGGAAGCAATGAATATCCAGAATATCCAGGCAATCGTTTTATCCACATTCTGATAAAAAGAGGACAAGCAGCTGCTATACAAAAAATTGTTCCAAAACACATCAAAATCATTTACGAAGCATAGATTACTCGAGCAACAGCATGTAGTCTAAGAAGTTAAAAATACATATCCAACTGGATTGGATAGGTAACACAATTAATAAATGAATGAACTTTGTTACGTATAAGACAAATTATTAATTTATCATCTAATCTTTTATAAACTCGAGCCTGAGTACACTATATTGACATAATTTAACTACATATTAAAACAGAATTATATTAGAAGAGGACTCCGTCAAGAATCGACTGAAAAGTTATAGCACAAAGTTAGGTATGACGGATCTTATCTTATTGAAGAACATGACGCCTATTTATTTAATGATCACTCAAAGAATCACATTTGACTCAGAATTCAGAATAGTCTCAATCAAAGTTAAGTCCTGCTCTATGATACTTCGGTTTGGTACTATCAAACGTTATATTATACCTGTGCTAGAGGTCTTGCATTTAGTAAAAGATTACCCGCACAATTCTCCGGCAATTTAGTATATACAAGTAAAATTCACACTAATATATCACTATGTTTTTTGCTATAACAGTATTATGATAAGAATCTGCTATCATAGCTAAATAGAAATATAGCTTACTAATGGTTTCAAACACACAAATATTTTGTGTTATTCTATATAATTCGATAAA
>JARBAU010000192.1 GCA_029237525.1 Nitrososphaerales archaeon
CATCGGAGTTCTAATGCTAGTAAGTACTGTAAGCTGTGGTATGTCTACTGCCAATGGAGGCACGTTGGCTATCGCAAGCGTATTGTCAAGAAATATGATTCAGAGTAACATTGTAAGGAAGCTTTTGAAAAAGCCAGGCCTCAGTGACCGGCAATTGCTGTTAGTAACACGACTGCTCGTGATCCCGATGTTCTTTACGGCATTTGCACTGGGTGCTTTAATTCCGAGGCCTGGTGTGTATTTAATACTTGCTTTTGATATAGTATTCGCAGGTTGTCTTGTTCCACTAGTGTTGGGTACGTACTGGAAAAAGTCAACTCCTGCAGCAGCAGTAGCATCCATAATTGTTGGCTCTACTCTAAGAATGGTATTCTACTTTACTATAACTGTCGCTCCACCTACTAGCCCACTATTCGTATATGCAGGTCTAGATACGATGATTCCACCCTTAGTTTCTCTGATAGTATTTGTCGGCGTAAGCTTGGCTACGCAAAGAAGAGCACCTCCTAGATCAGATGTTATTTATCTTATTCCCAACGATGACGATGTAGTAAGTGGTGCAGATGTCTACGAATGGAGAAATCCAGTTGACGTCAGAACTTTAGTTGTCAGATCGGGTAGAAAAGGATCATCTACTTATGATAGCGGGTTTAAGGAAAGCAAAGATGATGAAAGGTGAGGAATTATGGAAATAGCAGACAAAGATCAACAGCCTTATCTTACGGAAGTAAAGAAGATACTTATTGCTATAGATAAATCTGGTTACAAGAATAAAATCGTTGCATATGCCATTACACTAGCAAAAGCTTTGGATGCTGGAATATATGCAATTCATGTGATCGATGAATCGTCATTTGGTGTAGTTGGTGATATGATGTCATATTATAGAGGAGGGAAAATAGACGAATATAGAAAAATTCTCGCAAAACAAGCAGAACAACTACTAGATGATGTTAGTTCAGAAATAAGAAGAGTGAACAAAAATATAAAAGTTGCAACTAACGTTATTATTGATTCTTCTGTCCCAAATGCCATTATTGGTTATGCAAAGAAAATGGAAATTGATCTTGTCATTGTTGGCAGTCAAGGTATGACTGGGTTGGAAAAGTTTCTAATGGGTAGTGTTGCAAATAAAGTTATAATCCATGCTCATTGTCCTGTTCTTGCTATTAGATAAGTACTGGTCCAGCAATGAACCTAATGTATTAATAGCATTATTGAGCTAATTTTTATCAAACGTAGATATTTACTTCTTTCTTTGAATTATGATAGAGAAAATTTTAGTATTTGTATAATGTTCGACAATAGTGTGCCGGGACAAGGATATTCAACTATTGGGCTAAAGCCTGGAATTTTAACTAGATTGCATAAATCTACCGAGGAATATTATCCGGGTATGTTTCTTCCAAGCGCATTGATAATGATTATGAATGAAATTAAACAAGGCTTTTATTCTGTAGATATGCATAAAATAAAGGTAGATTTCTCTGGAAGATATACTTCTCTAACTATAAGATCGGACGTAAAACAGTGGTTAGAAGAAAATTATCAAAACCTGAAGGAGGATTATGAAAGAAAATACAAAGTTGCAAGCTTTACTCAATTCGGAGGTATTTTTATGTTAAATATGTTTGAATCAAAATTTTATGCTCAAAACTATAGAATAAGATTGAAGGAATCTGATTTTCGATGGCTTGTCGAAGAATATGAAAAACGGAGGCAAGAATATAAGATAAAATATAACGTACAGACTTTTGAACAATTTGCAGATCTATTCCTCAAAGATTTATTTGAACGAATGAATGCAGCAAAAAAGATATTGACATTCTAAATGAAATGAAATGAGATTTACCAACTCTTTTAATTTATATTAGAATAAAAAAGTATAAAATTAATTGATAACGATTATAAATATTATATATCTTTGATCTCATGAAATCTATTAAATGAGAAAATAATACTGCTCAGCAAAATTATGATAAAATAATATATTAATAAATTTATATTAAATTTTCAATTTTGTAATGATATGGTAAACGAATTTGAAATATTAGGTATTTGTGCTATATTTGGAGCAAACGCTGCTTTTGTATACTTCGCAAAAAATAAATTTCAATCTCAAATTGAAAAAAGTATGAATATGAAAGATGATAATAATAATAATAATAAGAAACTTGCAATCACAAAAACATTGAAATCCAAGGAAAACTTTTGATTTGTACGCTCGAATAGTCACTCGATTGCATTTTATCTACTACTTGTCTCAGCCATTATAATATTCAGAATAATATTCATATTTCATTCCTCTTTCGAATTTAAATTAGTTTGTTCATATAAAATTACTGCCTTTATGTGACTACATGGAGTTTGAAAAAGTGCAAAGTGCCTGCAAGTACATAACCAGCCTTTATTTATACTCTTATAAGTAGAGTATTTGTTTATTCCTGAAATAACTTCGTAGTCTGAATCTTTTAGATGACCTTTCTTTTTGATTATAGTAAACTTTTTGATCTTGCGTTGTTGATATTTACTGAAGGTAATGTATTTACTAGTGTCAGCAATAGCAGTGTTCGACGGAGTAGTAGTTGTATTAGTCTCTTCTTCATCATCGCTAACTGACAAACTAATAATAATTAGATACGCTATAATGTATTATTAAATACATCCATACTATAACATTTTTTATCTATCAGCATGTCACTACAAGTCAAAATCGAACAGTCCGATGCCTACAAGAATTTTGTCAATAGCCTAGATAGTGAAGACTCTAAGAGAACATATCTAAATTCATTTCCATTGTTCATGAAATTCTGTGGTGTAAACACCTACCAGGAAATGCTAGACATTCAACCAATCAAGAAACTAGAAGACCTGATTAGAGACTATATCATTCACCTCAAAACCGATAAGAAAACATCTCCATCAACAATAATGACCTATTCTGCTGCAATTGCCCATTTCTACGAAATGAATGATGTAGTCATAAATTGGCGTAAACTAAAAAAATTCAAAGGAAAAATGCGCAAGGTAGTTGAAGACGTTCCATATACTCGACAGCAAATAAAATCACTTTTGGATAAGGCTACGTTAAGAGACAGGTGTATAATTTTACTCATGGCTTCTGCTGGACTTAGACGCGGTGCTATTCCAGGATTAAGACTAAAAGATTTACAAAGAATAACCCAGTATTATCTATACAAAATTATAGTCTACAAAAAAGACCAGGAACAATACATAACATATTGCACACCAGAATGTGCCAAACTATTAGACGAATATTTGGATTGGCGTTCTAGACTAGGTGAAATACTTGAACCTGATTCACCATTATTTCGTAAGGAATTTGATACCACTTTGCATATACAAATTATCAGACCAAAACGTATAACTGCTATGACAATAGATCTGGTAATATCTAGACTATTAGATAGAACAGGTGTCAGGCCTAG
>JARBAU010000193.1 GCA_029237525.1 Nitrososphaerales archaeon
AAGCCTGTCTTAATTGAGATGTGGCGAGATCGCTTTTTTTACTTCACTTTAAAATGGGAATTTAATTTCTTAGACAATTTGGATAAAGCATCAGCACTATCGACAGATCAGATCGATGTGGAAAATGGTGAACGATATGATATCAAATTTGTAGATGAGGATGGAAGTATAAAGTATCCGATAATTTTGCATAACTCGCCTAGTGGAGCCGTAGAACGAATTATATACGCGCTATTAGAGAAGGCTGCTAAATCTTCGAGAATGGGGAACAAACCTAACCTGCCATTATGGCTTATCCACACTCAAGTTCGGATAATTCCGGTTGCAAAACAACACATGCCATATTGTGAGAAAATGCTAGACTATCTCAGTAATATGCAAATTAGAGCAGATTTAGATGATCGAGAGGAATCAGTATCAAAGAAAATCCGAGAGTCAGAAACAGAGTGGATAAGATACACATTAGTAGTTGGCGACAAGGAAATGCAGGAGGAAAAGTTGATAGTTCGTGATAGGGTTTTGGGAAAGCAAAGGGTCATCATCTTAAAAGATCTAGTGGAGGAGATACGTACCCAAATTGCGGATAAGCCTCACCAAAGATTGAATCTACCTAGTCATCTATCAAAGAGACCACAAATAATGGTGTGACATATGAATCTTGGATTATGCAATCGATGTCCACAGTCTTCGTATTACCAAGTATTTTAGAAAAGCTCAATAATTGTTGTCAATATATTGGTATTAATGTCCGGTCGGTCATATTCCAATTTATGATTTGCTTTTTAAGAAGTACTAAAACACCTCCAAATGACTTGCCGATAGATAAATAATCTAGAATAAATATGATTTTATTTACCTTTTGATATAACACTGAATGAAGCCTAATGCATGGTCTCAAGAAAAAGAGATGCAATCAATAAATTTGAAATATGGTTCTATGCAAAGAGATCAGATAAAGTATGTTACCACCTGTGATTTACAAAGGTGAATCGCAATCGCAATATCTGGCTTGTTCAGGATTACTCCCAACCACGGTGGAGTTCATCTACGTACAACTTAAACTAGAATATTTGTTTCGAAAAATCGGGTTACTATGATTCGAATTATTAAATGTAATTATCATCATGAAGATTAGAAAGTATATAGCCTTTATTTATAATTCATAAATCGGTGTTGTCGAATCGTGTAGGGGTACTAGGAGTTCTGATTACCCTATCTATACTCTGGGGCTCAAGTTTCCTGGCCATAAAAGAAGTAATAACCAGTATGCCTCCTCTTTTTGCTTTTGGGATCAGATTTGCAGTGTCGGGTGCCGCTCTCTTAATAGTATTTTATTTTCACGAACCTAAAAGCACCAGGCACGAATCAATAGATAGGCGGCATTGGAGAGATGGCACAATAGCTGCCATCTTTATAATCTTAGGAGGTCAGGGATTATTGGTCTGGGGTGCGCAGTACCTCTCATCTGGGATGACTGCATTGTTAAATTCTACAATACCACTGTGGATTGCACTATTAGCAGCTCTTGCCTTGAAACAAAAATTAACTCGAAATACAATATTTGGTCTTGTGGCTGGATTTGCTGGTCTAATTATTCTGGTAAATCCATTTAGTACGAACTCAACGTTGAATCCGGTAGGTGTCATCTCACTTACTTTGAGCTCCATATTCTGGGCTATTGGTTCGATTTATTCCTCAAGGTCGTCAAGTAATTTGCATATAAGCATATTGGCATCCGCAGGAATTTTGATGCTAGTAGGAGGCGTACTATTGCTTGGTACAAGCTTTATAGTTAATGAATCTAAAACTAAGCAATTCACAATTTCCGACTTGCCAAGCACCATAATAGCATTCAGTTATCTGATATTCTTATGTACAGTAGTAGGCTATGCAGAATTCTTCTGGTTACTTAAGGTGGAATCGCCAGCTATAGCTAATTCGTTTGCTTATATAGTACCAATTGTTGCAGTAATCTTGGGTTGGCTAATTTTCAAAGAACGGATTACGACACAGACCATCATTGCAAGTTGCATTATTATAGTCGGTGTAGCAATGATGGTTCGAAATAAAGGAGCCAAGCATATTTCGTCCATGGCCAAAAAGCAAAAGTGAGTATCAGAAGATAAATAGATATATCTAGCTATAATGGGCATTCGATTTGTTTCTATTTTGAAACTAATGTTGAGGATTAGAAGGATCCAAAATTGAATTCGTGTATTGGGTAAAGGAAATGACGCTATTAGCATACAAAAGCCCTTTTAATGGATAATTGAGACACAAAAATAAAATAGCTTGGAATGTGGATGGATAGAAATTTCTGTAGGCAAGGTAGGCGTATTTGAAATGCCTGATGGAACCTTTAGAATGCGAATAGTTACCTCTATAGAGAACATAGCTTTGAACAATTGCTTGCCAATTATAACTGCGCTACTCTAGCTTCCGCCTTCGTTTATATCCATACGTGTAGGTGCTAAATGTAGCCTATTATATTCTTCAAGCTCATAGGAGTCTGGCTTTCTTCTTAATGTTCGTATGACATTGTATACAAATATAAGTTGAGTAATCCCGATGCACAAGGCGAAGAATAATAGCCAGGGCATTGCCCAGTCGAAGCTTGCCGGAATTTCTGCCTCTCTACGAATAGCTCCATGCATACCGATATAATTGAATAATAATGCAAAACCGAAACCGCCAAAAAGCGTTAACCAAAAGTGACATTCTCCTAACGTCTTACTCATATGCTTCTTCGTAAGATCTGGAAAAATCGCATAAATGATTCCAAAGGTCATAAGAAGGGGACCTAACAATAACATGAGATGAATATGCGATGGCATAGCCATTGTATTATGTAGATAAATATCAGCCCCCCACATCCCCATCTCTGCACCTTGATAGCCGCCAAATGCCCATCCTGCAAGTCCCGCCAGAAAAAATCTAGCTGTTATGTTCCAGGAGATCTGCGAGCGCCAAATGAACATGAGGGCAGTGAAAATCGTTAATGCAGAAGGGAAAACTATGCCCAGAGAGGCAGTTTGTGCCATTATTTGAAGCCATACAGGATTAGGCATATCCATAAATACGTGATGAGAAAAAACAAGAATAGAAAACATGAAATAGAATGGCCAAGGGCGGTAATTCCATTTGTTATACTGCACTCGCTCCTTTGCATATCTTGGTGTCAGATAGTACATAGCACCAAGAAAGATCAATAATGGAAAGTACACGATAGGATGTCCGAAAAACCACCATGCATTTTTAGTTAACAGCCAATTAGTTGAATCAAGGGCAATTGTCGTGGAACTCTGCTGTAATGAGATAAAACCTTGTGTGAGCTGAAAAAAAAGACCTGGGTTACCAATTAATTGAACCATAGCAGTCACAAAAGCTGCAACTAGTAAGATAGGTACTGCTGGTGTTGTATCTCTTAATTTCTTTGTGAACCAACTATTAATTCCCAGTAAAGCCAGCCATCTTACCGCAGAGGGAAGATATGCCATATGTGTGTGGTCCAAGTCCTGTTGTGGATAATCTTCACCTTCTTTTTTCGCAGCTCTCTCCCCATGTCTTGAAGCAAACAACTGCGTTCCAACAGGTATCTTTCCGCTTAACAATGTAGTTACTATTATAACACAAAAAATAGTAATCCCTATTCCAACTAAAACATCTGCAATTAGAAATATTTGAGCAGCTGTTCCACTCCATGTTATACTTGGTTGGCCGGGCAGGAAAATCAGAGGCATGAGATTATACCAACCTACGCCTAATGAGGACACAGGTGAGATGAAGATGAGTATTATACCTGCCTCCATAACACCTAAAGAAATCTTGGCCCACTTCATACTTGACAATGGTTTCCTGCCCCACTTGCTAGTGGCATAGTAACCAAACCACATTGTGTTCATGGACATAACACCAAAAAACATTGCCTGCCCATGGGATGTTAGCAGAGCATAAAACAATATATTTTGTGGAGCAGAATGTAGTTGATCAGAAAGAGGCACCCCAAGCTGTATTATACGCATTCCAAGTGCACAAACACCTGCAATTACGAAGTTTGCCAGCATTATACCAATAAATAAAATTACCAATTTCTTGAGATCAGATGAGATATCATACTGTGGTAATTGAGGTGGTTCTTGAGGATACCGATCTTGATCCTTTTTCAACATTTACTTTACTTACCCCATAACATTTTGGGAACTATGTCGATATCCCTGAATTCGAGCTTGAGGAGATTACTTTTATTTGAGATGTCATATAAGGGTGCGCATAGCCGCAATATTCCAAACATCTTACCAGATATATCCCAGGATGTTTAAATGTGAATAAAAATACATTATCGGATCCGGGGATTACTTGCATTTGAAACATCAGCGGAGATCCGTCAGAGGGACCGTCGAAAACACCTAATCCGTGATTGACATCGACAGAGTGAGCAATGAATTTTATTGTTTGTCCGGCTTTCACCGTGATGTAAGCTGGTTGTCCAGCCTTTAATGGTCCGCTATTCTGTTCGTTCATTAACCAAAACCACTGACCTGCGGATATATTTACAACCTTGATATGATCGCTAGGATTGTGAGAGGTTCCAACTTTGTTTGCTGAAGAGAATGCCACTGGAGGCATCCAAGGGTAGCTCACAACCCACAAATAGACCAACAGCAACGCAACTCCAATCGCCCAATATGTTTCTGGGTGATGTCTTGTCTTTGATGCAAAGCTTTGCACCTTAAACCTATAGGAAGTAGATGATATAATAACAAATACCATTACTATCGTGGTCACAATGCATATAAAGAAAAGCAGTAATAACGTACCTGGACCCCATCCATAATCCGCAGCAAGATTTATCATGTTACTGAGAGACTGACTATTACGATTACCCAGCCGCGGACAGACCATGACGATTTACTTGTTCTAAGATGTTCCAATTTTTTCAGATCCAGAGTCATGGACAACAAAATCTCCCATCATACCTAACCATAAATGACCTCGTACCATACAAAAGTATTTAAAATTACCTGCCTCTTGAACAAGAAAAGTGATCTGAGCACGTGCACCTGGTAAAATAAAAGAATTGATATGACCTTTGGCAAATTTCTGGATACAACCAGGACACGGAATAGATGACAAAGCCGAATAAGGAATATTTTTCACGCGTTCAGTCAGAGATTCATTGTTTGTTTTATTAAGTAGATCTAGGCTCTGTTTAGACAGTTTGGCTATTCCAAAATTATGTGCCATATTTCCAGCGTTAATTATTGTGATTTGAACTATCTCTCCTTTGGTGAGAGAAATTGTTGGCCCTCCGGTAGTCCCATTAAACCCATATTCATGTTGTAAAAGAACTAATTTTTTGTCAACTTTCAAATGTTGCGATGTAGGATTCGAATTCGTTGACGGGGTTAATGGCAAGTGGAATGTAACCGATAGTTTACTCAATAGATCCTTCAATGAATCATTTTTAGGAATGTCTGAAAATAGGCCTGCACCTATTGTAAGTATTGCAGAAATAGACAATATGAAACATATAATCAATACTACACGACGGTTAACAATGTATGGTTTAGGTGGTCCTCCGACTGTCATAAAGTAAGGTTGAGACACGAGTTCTTCACTATTAAAAGATGTGTCTTCTAGTTCTGGAATCGTCTCAATATGAGTCCAAACATAATCGTAGATTTGAATTTCTTATTTTCGTAGAATAGTCATTTTCTTTGGGCTTTACAATTCGTGACTTTCCAATGCAGAATATTCAAATGTATATTCGAGTTAAAATATGGAACTAAAAGTGTATAATTCAGGTAATAAATGATGATCGGGTCAACTGCAAGTTTTGATCTTGTTTAAGTGAAACAAATGCGGTTGCAAAAATTAATCTATGAAACATTCTTATGACAAACCTCTCCATAGTGATACATTACTTAAATTATTAGCTCGCATCACTTTACAACATAAATTTGATAAATAATTCCCTTGACAATAAAATGGATAGTTAACTTTTCAACTGATATTTCTCAATTGGTACAGTACCCTCCTTATATGTAATGGTCAATAAATCACCAACTTTATAATGGCAATTCGGAATTGAGCGTGGTTCACGATCGGATGATTCAACTATACATGTACCTTGATCATCTTTAATTACAACTCTGGCAGTATCAGTAACATCCTTCCTAAAAAGATCTTTTAGAGGAAAACCGAAAAGGAACTGAACGCCGAAAACCGCCCCAATAATCACCAAAATAGCAAGCGCAGCCATTTTCTTTCCAGACATTCTGGAAAAAGGAGATGAGTCTGTACCAGAATCGGAATCGAAATCATATCCCACTAATAATGCACAATATTCAATTGGCTGCTATGCAATTTAAAAATATATCATCGCAAGGCCCGTTACTAGTAACTCTGTGGATGCGTAGAATGGTTTGATCTATTTCTGTATACTAGATCGATGACGAATATCAATTTCGATTTACAGTCTATGCTTAAGCTTTCATCACATCGTACTATGCTGTAGGAGATAGACTCAAATTTCTAGCAGACTTGAGTCCACTTACGACACCGTTACAATGCCTTAATCTTAAATCGATCTTATTGATTTGAAAAATATGTCAGTAATGAATTTGTTGACCGTTGCAATTTAATCGATTTAATAGGGTTCAGAGCAAGTATTAAATTCAGCTTAATATGACTGTCGCGTGAGCTTATGCACCGAATCAAGGGTTCTTACAATAGTCAAAGTTAAGAGATGGCCCAATTAACTCTAGTATTTAGGCATAGATCATGACAGATAGGCGGATAGACAAGAACGGAAATCATGTCAAAGAACACGAAACAAAGGTTAAGTCGCTCAAGAAAACACTAGTGACAGGCATAATACTTATTTTGTCTGTCGGTGTCATCACCCTTTTCTTAGAAGGCACGATTCCCGAAACCTATCTGAGATACATAAAGATAGCAGAGGTAGGAATTATTGGATATTTCTTCATAGAAGTCGTAAGTGAAGCGATCTATAGGGTGACACGCGATTACTTTCGCGAAACTGCGAAAGCAATAAAGGCTTTCGTAAGAATTACCGCAGCAATCATATTTGCAGCTATAATCCTTTCATACCTTAGCAATGACCCATTTCTAGCAGCGTCTATCACTACTGTAACGGGCTTAATACTTGCCTTTGCCTCGCAAACTGTTATAGGTAATATGATAGCAGGATTATATCTTTCACTTACGCGGCCGTTCAAGATTGGTGATAGAATAACAGTCTTTGGCAATACAGGGACAATCGTTGAAATAGGACTACTTTATACAAGGTTGTTATCTGATCAAGGAGACACTATTTTGGCGCCAAGTTCTGCATTAGTGAATTCAGCCGTAGTGTTACATAATGAACAAAACAAGCCTTGAATAAAAGAGGAGCTCCTTGAAATATCTATTCACAAGTAATACATCTGAAAAATAATCAAATTTTCATTCTAGATTGAGTATTAGTTAGGTATAAAGCACGCATAATCAATAATGATATCTGATGTCAACAGAGAGGAGAAATAAATGCTCGAATACATCTACCAATAAATCATTAACTATGGTCACCGTTGCTACTTTACTCGTCACGACATTTGGAATCGTCGTTGTCATTGGTTCAATGAATTGGATGACGGCATTTGCACAACCTGGGTACCCCATCGGAGAAGGCCATTACAAGTTCGGTACTATTTCAAGTGTTCAACTTGATAAGGCCGGCAAGCCGGAATGGGTTCTTTCCGGACACTGGAAATCAAATCTATTAAATGCATTATCGAACTCCACCACTGAACAGGGCAACCAATCGTTTACCCCAGTATTTGATGCAGCACTTAGAATGGTCATGGTAAATGGATCTGCCTTACATTCTCACACAATCACCAACTTCAAATTATTGAAAGTCACATCCCCGAGTAATAATACAAAGGAATTCAATGGCACGGTTACTGCAAGTATGAGAAATGGGCCGATTACTGATATTCCAGTGAGCATCAAGTTCCTTGGAAATAATGTGATAAGCGTATGGATGGATCCAATTAAAATTAAGAATCATTATGGAAGTACTCCAATTTTCGGGTTTGAGGTCAATCCTCAAATCAGACCAATGTCGCCTAGAGGAGCAAGTCACTAACCCCACATCTAGATCACACCTATCTTTTTCGTCATTTTTTCCTTCACGACAACACATGGATACTATAAAAATCAGTCAGAATCCCTAATTGAGCTCTACTACTCAAGTTTTGCCGAATCTCAACATCATTATATTCGAGCCTTTAGCGAAAATATCCCGACTTTGTTCTCAGTATTCAATGCGGTACAAGCACATGGTTCTGCAAACGAACTAAGTATCCGAATACTTTCAGATGAAGGTTCCACCAGGATTAAGCTGTTGGAGGTCGTTAGCATCATTTTTCAGATGAAATGTTATTTTTGATAGTTAATTTTTTATATACGGAAGAGTCCAATCCCAATTCATGCTAGAGCAAAAGAAAAATCCTAAAATTAGCGGTTTTTGCATCTATCTATGCGGTTCGGTTCTAATTAGCTTTCTCATATTGGGAATTATAACTACTCACCAGGTATACTCAGCTGGCCCGGAGCAGTATTCCTTTGTAGGAAAATGGGGATCAAAAGGTATAGGCCACGGCATGTTTTCTCAGCCAGGTGGCATAACTGCGGATTCTAATGGAAATGTGTATGTGGGAGATTTCACAGGAGTCAGTAATAAAATACAGAAATTCACTAATAACGGAACATTCATTACTTCATGGGGAAACCTAGGCTTTGGGCCTGGAGCTTTTACCAATCCTGCCCAGCTCGCAGCTGATTCTAATGACAGCATATATGTAACTGACTTAGGAAACGCTGAGACAGCAGTTCAGAAATTCACTAATAACGGAACTTTCATTACTTCATGGGGCTCAACGGGATTATCCGATGGGCAGTTTATAAACCCGAGTGGAATTGGCGTTGATTCCAAACGAGATGTCTATGTGGCTGATTTAGGTGAGAATAACCGAATCCAAAAGTTTGATAGCAATGGAAACTTTATAACAAAATGGGGATCTGCTGGTAGTGGCGATGGCCAGTTTATAAATGCGGCAGATGTTGCCGTAGATAAAGCAAATAATGTATTTGTTGTAGACAGGGGCAATGATCGAGTTCAAAAGTTTGATAGCAATGGAAACTTTATAACAAAATGGGGATCTGCTGGTAGTGGCGATGGCCAGTTCGAAAGTCCGGTGGGGATCAGTGCGGATTCATC
>JARBAU010000194.1 GCA_029237525.1 Nitrososphaerales archaeon
GAAGAACAGAAATGTAAGGTTAAGGTTCATTTCAGAAATTACCAAAGATAATCTATCATACTGCGAAGAATTGACGAAGATCGGAGAAATAAGACACTTAGACGAGGTCAAGGGAAATTTTGGAATTGCTGATAGGAAATTATATCATGCTAGTGCAAACAATAATGAATCAGCACCACCGCCTCAACTTATAGTAAGCACAGTTAGTGCATTCGTAGATCAACAACAATACTTCTTTGATATGTTATGGAAAAAAGCAGTTCCTATTCAACTACGAATAAGAGAGATCAAAGAAGGATTGACGAGAGAGTACGTAGAAACGATACAAGATGTTGAGGAAACACTTTCCCTAGTTTCAAAGGTTGTGTCCTCTGCTACAAAAGAAATACAGATAATATTTTCTCACGCCGACATGATTAAACAATATGAGCAACGTAAAATATTAGGCATTCTAAGAAGAAAGGCAGACAATGGAATAGCAGTCAGGATATTAATCGGGACAGGAATTCCCGCTGAAGGACGAACCATCGATCTATCAGACCTATTTAGGCATATGGAATTGCGTTACTTAGAGAAGTCAATAAGGACTGAACTTTCCATGGTTGTAGTAGATAAAGAGATATCATTGATAATTGAAGAAAAGGAAATTGGAGATGCAATTGGATTTGCAATGTATTCTAATAGTAAGCCAACTGTACAGTCTTATGCCTCGATATTCGAAAGTTTATGGAAACAGGTTGAATTGTATGAAAAAGTTAAACTTCATGATGCATTGCAGAAGGACTTTGTCAACATAGCAGCTCATGAGTTTAGAAATCCTATACAGCCAATACTTGTTTTATCTGAATCTCTTAAGACTAGAGTAACAGATAGTGAAGGGATCAAAATGGCAGACATTATCAATCGTAATGCTCTTAGATTACAACAATTGTCTGAGGACGTATTGGATATTACAAGAATCGAGACGCATTCCTTGAAAATCAACAAATCACAGTTCGATCTAAATGACTTGATAAGAAAATTGCTAACGACTTCAGTAAGCGCATTACTAATGAATCAAATATTACCTTAAAAACTAATCTCATCAACGATAGGCTTTTAGTGCAAGCAGATAGAGGACGAATTACTCAGGTAATTAATAATCTAATAAACAACGCCATAAAATTTACTACTAAAGGGATCATCACTATCGGAACAGAATGTAATGAAGGAAAAGAGCAGCTAGAAGACAAGCAAACTTATAACAGAAAGATGGCAATGGTATATGTTAAGGACACAGGTTTAGGAATAGATCCTCAAATATTTCCAAGACTATTTGAAAAATTTGTAACGAAATCTTCTGACGGTACTGGCTTAGGACTATATATTTCAAAGAGCATAGTAGTCGCTCATGGCGGAAACATATGGGCCAAGAATAACCTTAACGGAAAAAAAGGAGCAAGTTTCACATTCAGTATACCGTTATGATATCTCACAAGTATTGAGTTATGACGCAATCTTATGCGGCGCTCATCTTTAGCATCACAATCCATACAATGTAGATTACTTGGGTGCGCATCGTGATAGCCGTATAATGATAGGCACATAGACAATAAGAATAAAGCCTATCTATACCGAGATGATATTCTATACATACGCTATCTTATTTTAGAGGAACGTTTTTTAAAGATTTATCTGTCCGGCATTCTCTCAGATCATTATAGTGATTCATATTGTAAAGAATGTTACGCAACATAAAAATAGCTAAAGAAAATTTTATGTGGTTGGGCCAGCTCTCATGAGAACAAGTTTTTCTAAAATTTCAATGCAGTCATCAAATCTATTTTCGTGCTTGTTTATCATAACTATTATTATATTTGCATTTTCCTATTCGACATTATTAATACCTCATACCTATTTCTATGCTAACGCCGCATATAGTAAAGCAGTACCTGCAGCGGCTGGACCTATAATTAATTATCCGAATCTGAAAGTTGAGACGGTATTCAAGGGCCTCAAGATACCTACAAGCATGGCATTTCTGGGCCCAAATGATATTTTGGTTCTTGAGAAAAATTCAGGAAATGTACTTAGAATAGTGAATGGTCATCTTATAAATCAACCACTTTTGCATGTTAATGCCGCAACACAATTCCTAGAATGGGGTCTGCTTGGGATTGCAATTTCAAAACAACCAAATTCTGCTAGTGATGATGGTAGTGGACAAGTAAGTACTTACGTTTTCGTTTATTATACTAAATCTACCGCAAATCCACGCGTCTCAGCAGGTAATCATCTTTATAGATATGAATTAGTGAATAACCAATTGGTAAACCCTGTAGATCTGTTAAATCTTCCTTCTAATGCACCTGATCCTATTGGTGAAAGTAATCATAATGGTGGCAAAGTGCTGATAGGGCCAGATAATAATATATATGCTGTCATAGGCGACGTTGGAAGTCATGATGGTCAGGCTCAGAATAACAAGAATGGTAAAAAACTAGACGGAACGAGCGGAATATTAAGAATTACAAAAGATGGCAAACCAGTAGTACCAGATCCTTTAGGACGAGAAGATCCCACAAGAGTATATTATGCATACGGCATCAGAAATAGCTTCGGCATAGATTTTGATCCTGTTACTGGCAATTTATGGGACACTGAAAACGGACCTGATTATGGTGATGAGATTAATTTGGTCAAACCTGGATTTAACAGCGGATGGAATCAAATAATGGGTATTTGGCAAGTAAGTGGTCCGTTACCAGGACCAGTTGTAGAAAATCCTGCCAAGGACTTGATAAACTTTGATGGCAAGGGAGTATATAGATCTCCTGAATTTGTCTGGAACCAAACAGTGGGCCCATCAGCATTAAAATTCTTAAATTCAGACAAATTAGGAAAACAGTACCAAAATACGATATATGTTGGAGATGTAAATAATGGCAATTTATACAACTTTAAGTTAAACACGGATAGAACAGGTCTGTTGCTTAACGGCCCACTCGAAGGTAAAGTAGCATACAACATGAATGACCTCAAACCAGTAATATTTGGACATGGTTTTGGCACGATTACAGATCTAGAAGTTGGACCTAACGATGGATTTCTATATGTTCTTACATTCGATGGTACAATATATAGAATAGTACCAGGTGGCTCTCAATAATCCCAAGAAGTGTCTCATAAACCATTTTTGGATTATAATTTACTGAGTACATAGCGAGTACAATAAAATAAAAAACGACCAATTTACACTATTTTTTGACTTGATAACATATGATGGTGTAATATGTGCATTGTACCTGCGTTACGATGACAAGAGATGAATGGCAATTGATTATTTCTTATGTACATGTATTTCGTAATTTGATCAAAACGCAGGTCTGACATGGGTATTACTTTAAAGCCGTTATCGTGTAACTATTTCATTTCAGAAGCAAACAGTTTAATGTGAGTACTCGATCGTCCCTGCGAGTCATCTATGCTATGATATGCAAAAATTGGAATGGCGTCCATAAAGCCCTTTCTATCATTATAAGAAGCTTGCGAGTTAATCTGTTCTATAAATTTTTGAAATATTTCTGTATCGTTGTGAATGTAAATCTGATCCAAAGAATTATGGCTTTGTTCCCTGATAGAATATCTATTTGCATAAGTTAGGGTTCAGTTATCATGATTATATGTTCTACAATCTGTCTGCTTAGGAGTAACGTCATAACCATCACAGCGTATGTACATTAGATGGGCAAAGCCATTGTCTGCATAGCCATAATACTTATAGTATTTATTACAGTAGAATTATCCCAAGCATCGCCGTGCACGACTGCAAATATATTAGGAGA
>JARBAU010000195.1 GCA_029237525.1 Nitrososphaerales archaeon
TAACTGTTGGCCAACGAAGATCTTCACTGGTCGCAAGAAGCCAAGGAGTTGCTATAGTTCCTGCAAGTTGCTGTTGGAAATGCTGTTCGAAATTCAATCCAGGCGAATTCTGTTGCTCCTGTAAGCAACGCATTAGAATCATGGCGTCGAAGGCACTCACCGTCATCCCTTGACCGTATATGGGATTGAAAGCGCATACCGCATCACCGGTGACAATGAAGCCAGTTGGCCACCGCTGCATGAGCTCAAAATGGCGTAAATGATTCTCGGGAGTGCCGTATCCTCGAATGGGTGTTAATGGCTGTGATATTCGTATGGCTTCATAAATGGACGGATCCGTCAAACTGTGTGCCCATTGTAGAAAGCCTTCTTCGTCTATGGGGGGAGCTTTTCCCGCCATGCCTCCTAGCGTCACATGCCAGCGTCCATGGTCCACTGAGAGAATAACTCCACTCTGGTCGTTTGGAGGACGTCCATTGATGATGAGATTTTGCCAATTGGCTGGAAACTGCACAGGCTTGAGATAAAAACGAGACGCGTATCTAAGATTAGAGTTAATTGTCTCTACACGTGGTTCCCCGTATCCCAATTCTGCCAGCCATAATGGAGCCTTCGAATGTCGTCCACTGGCATCAACAACCAGATCAGAATACAATCTAGTATTTACATCACTTTTACAGTCCTTCACTCCTCGTTCATGCATCTGGACTCCGATAACGCCAGTCCGATCACTTGTGGTGAGGAGTCCTATGACTTCGGTGTTAGTATCGATGTGGATATTGTCAAATTTTGAGATGTGATTACGCACATGCCATTCTAATAGAGGACGACTAAAACTGATGGAAACTTCGTGCATTTTTGGCAATGGCAGTAATCCTTTGGGAGATACAATGGCAAGAGGAATCATGTCAGAGACAACGTCAGCACCATCTTTACACAGGTCATTTATGATACCGGGAAAGAGCTGCTCAATAATGGGAAAGGCAGTTGGAAGCAATCCGTGCGCATGATATGATTGTGGAACCCCATTGCGATGGTCTGGCGTCGGTGGAAAGATGTCGCGATCTAGAATTGTGACAGTGTTGAAGTAGTCTGCCAAAACACGAGCTGCAAATAGTCCTGCAAGACTTCCCCCAATTATCAAAGCATCTCGGTCAGCGCTCTTTCTATCAATCTTTGATTCATTCTTTTTGTTCATTGTTTTTAATCCCTCCCTTCAAAATCAGACGCTCTGGTTGAACCAGAACTAACAAAGACAGATAGGTTGAGCTGGGCTAGCTGTTTCTTCTTTTCCAAAATTAACTCATAGGCTTTAAGGAGACAAACATTGATAACATCTCCTCAGCACTAGCGGTTAATATTGAGCATCATTGTTAACTTTTAGAATCAGTATTATGAGCATAGTGATGAGTTCGTCTAATCATCATTCATGGCTATTTGGCCACTCATTGTCGCTTGACACCGTGATACATTTGATATGCTTGCGCAAAAATACACAAATTATGATACGGAGACGCGAATGTTATCTCTTCGTCAAGCCTGACTCAATATCGCTGACATTACCAAGCGCACGCGAATCAAAAAATGCAGTTATGTAGATATCGGTTACGTTTACTATATCGGACTATATCGATTTTTTAACCCAGGATGTAGAATTAACCACGACGTAGTGCTATGACGCGATCGGCGTAATGGCATGTTAAAAATATAATCAAAAATGCTGGGCTCTATATATAGAGATTGCCAATCCCAGGCCGATGATAAATTTAAGTATGCTGTGTATTATGAGTCATGCGACAAGATGCATTCTATACATACAAAAGTCGTTACCATATTGTGACTCTATCTTTTATGGAATACAACCGTAGAAGAGGATGGTCTATCATGATCCAAACGAAGTGGAATTATTAGTTGATGTGATCTTTACGTTGTGTGAAGAATTCAAATAATCGGCGAACTATTTGAGGTGGTTGTCAGTTTTTTTATAAACTGACAAATTAACTTTGAAACCCGGAATAACGACGAATTTAATTGTCTAGATGAACTAAGAAGGATTTCTGAGCAATGCCTAATGGCTTCGACGCGTGAACTAAAAGTAAGATTGCAGGCGAAACAAAAATCTCACATCTATGGTCCAGCAAAACAAGTCAATATATCCATCCGTACTTCACAAAATTAATTAATCATTTAGTCCCAGGTGACAAATTTCTCTCAGGGATCAAAATGCATTCCACTAACTCAACTTAACGAAATTAAATACGAAAATCAATGACATACAAAACTTTAGCTCATGCCGAACTATCAAATATGAATGGTTGGAGACAATAGGGTAGGTAGTGCTAATATGGACTTGGGTGATTTTAGAAAAATGATTGATTTTGGTTTTCTTACGAAGATATCCTATTTGGATTCCTGTACACATCATTCAAGATCGCTGGCAAATCGTTTTATTTTTTTATCTCACAGTGTAGGAGGGCAAACGTGGAATTGGTTCAGTATAATACAATAGCTTACGAAAGGGGGTAGGATTCAATATAACTTTGGATCCTGAGTCGATAGTCGCTCTGATATTGGATATGCCTAGATCAAGGTCCTGATAATTAATGCCTCTTAAGATGATGGTACTTACTAGAAAAGCCTAATATCATTACATATGTTAGAACTAGAACTATAAAGTATAGGTAATTTTTTATGATTTTCTTGTTGCAGCCTTCCCATTCTCATCTCTCTTAGGTGCGGATCTTGCTCAGTAGTTAAGTCTTGATCGGAAGAGACATAATGTACTCTACATGAAATCCGATAGTATTGGGATCAATTAGGCATGAAGACTTTGACAGCCTTGGTAAAGAGCTTAATTCATTATATGTTAATACTTCAGCAAGTGCAGAAGAAATGATAACGAGAGCTGATCAAAAGCTTAAAACACCCGAACAGATTTGTAGCAGAGACAATCTCTTCTGCTATTTGGCATTGAGGAAGCATGACATGGCAGATTTACAGATTTCCTTGGACGAAGAAGGTCTTTCCTCGTTAGGCATGATTGAAAACAATGTGCTGTTTAGCATGGAACAGGTTCTCAAACATTTCGGAATTACACCCGTTAGATCGAAAATGCTTTGCAAGGTTAGCCCTCAATATGGTTGTTCGATATTGAGCACTCGGACTCGGATGACATTAGGTGCTCATGCTATGAGGAGAACAAGAATAATGGTAACACTTGATGCTTCGGACATTTTTCAGTATGACCTGATTGAGCAGCTAATTGAAAGTGGAATGGATATTGTTCGAATTAATTGTGCTCACAATACGAAGAGAGAATGGAAACTATTGATTGAATCAATCCGCATTTCAGAGCAACGGTTAATTCAACGTGGAAGGAATACTAAACAAAAATGCATAATTTTAATGGATTTAGGCGGTCCTAAAATTCGCATAGGTGAGATGGAGCATAGGGCTGGCCCATTAAAAATTGTCGTGTTAAAAGATAGTCATGGGCGATCGGTTCGGCTTGTTGAGGGAATTTTAGACAGCGAGGCTAATGTTACCAGGATAGTTAGTACAGAAGGCGAACCAACGAGCTTTGTTATTGCAGTAACAAAAGTTGATTATGGTGGGTTAGGTAGTTTATTGATTGGGCAGAAGATAATGTTTCGGGATGCAAGAGATGAACGGCTCCGCGCTTTGACTGTTCTTGAACGGCTGAGTCCAACTAAAGTGCGAGTTGGTTTGGAACACACTGCACATCTGAAGGAAGGAGTAAGGTTAGAATGTCAAACAGATAGTATGGCCAATATTGAAAGTAAGTGTTCGTTCACAGTGGGCAGAATTATTCCACAACCAGTTGAAATTAATGTTGAAGCTGGAAATATCCTCCGCCTTTATAGAGATAGTTCAAGATTAGGCCATAGTGCAAACAAATCTGAAGGTACACCTGCGGGAATCAGTTGTACTCATCCTGAGGTGCTCGAACGAGTACTTGTTGGCCATAGGGTTTTCATAGATGATGGAAAAATCGAGGCCGTCGTCAGGTCATCAAATAATCAATATCTTGAATTGATGATTGTTTCACCACAGGGTCTTGTAGCTGAAATTAAATCTCATAAGGGTATTAATTTCCCTGATTCCACAATCAGGTTGCCAGCCCTAACTGCTCAAGATATCCAAGACTTACAATTTATATCTGAATATGCAGATTTGGCAGGTCTAAGTTTCGTACAGGATCCAGAAGATTTGTATAATCTGAAGAGAGAGATTTCGAAGCTTCATTCGGATCTAGGTGTAGTCGCAAAGATTGAAACCGTTGAGGCAACTCATAATCTGGCACGAATACTCCTCGCCGGCTTAGAGTTATCAAAGTTTGCAGTCCTAATTGCGAGAGGCGATTTGGCAGTCGAAGTAGGATTTGAAAATCTAGTGTTCGTTCAGGAAGATATAATGTGCATGTGTGAATCGGCACATATACCTGTTATTTTGGCAACACAGATTCTGGAGAGTCTGACTGAAAGCGGCTTGAGAAATCGCGCAGAAACCAGTGATGCTATAATGGGCCAACGTGCGGAGTGTGTAATGCTTAACAATGGAGTGCACATTGTTGAGGCAGTCAAAACACTTGGAAGTTTGTTAACCGTCGAGGAGCAGCACCAGATGAAAAAGCATCAATTATTCAGAACGTTCACAGTACAATCTGGCATTTAAAATATCTAGAGACTATCATTCGAATTTCTTTGAATTGGAGAAGTTGTAAAAGACAAAGTATTGATTGTCTGATGAATGATAGATAGAGTTTGTTCCAAAATTGAAGCCGGAGGTCGAAGGACTTATGCCCACTACTGGTTTATTTCCGTTCTATAGTATTTTGATGATGCAGACATTGTTCTGTATCCAAATCAATACGGATTTTATTCATGCCAGTAGTAATTAATAATATATTGACTGGCTTTCATTATTTCCAAGAAATAATTTTGAAGAACAGGGATAGGTAACTGCAATGTAACATAAATTTTTAAAGACAACGGGTAATCGTTAAATTATTGGATGGACTGTCATTACGCAGTTTTGACAACAAAGCACATTGTTACCACAATCACTA
>JARBAU010000019.1 GCA_029237525.1 Nitrososphaerales archaeon
ATATCCCACGTCAAGGCATAGAGATACTGCGGGCCGGTCGTCTAGTCTGGTAGGATACGGCATTGGCATTGCTGAGGCCGTGGGTTCAAATCCCACCCGGTCCATCACTTCAAAATGATTGCGCCACTTAACTCATAGTCTGTAACAAGTATAACCTCCTTAACTTTAATTATCGGTCGTTTCTTGTTGTAAATTCTATAGGATCTGAACAGTTTGTCATTTCGAGGATCATAACCTAGAGTTAGAATTTCCTTATGGATCTCCATATGATATTCCAACATGATTCTTCCGAGGCCCAACTTCTTATCCCTAATCTGATCGATTATTCTCAATGGCAGATAGTTAGAACAGATATGTGAGTGAGCATAGACAAGTCTTCTATTTGAGTTGGGATCAATCATGTAGATCTGTCTGGAAATTACTTGGTCAGATTCTATCTGCTTGATGACGTGAACAATTGGAATGGAATTTAAGATAATATGCAATTTGTCCTCTAGTATTCCTGTATCCGATAGCAAAATCTTCGAGAGTAGGGGTATTCTCTTACCTATTTTAGCCTCTAGGGCTTCCATACTCTCAACTATTTTCCGATTTCTAGTTACTCTGACTTGCGTTGATAGCATCTAAGCACCACAATGAGTAAATTCTATATTCAGAAGAGCATAATAAAATCCAGCTTGAATAATTTTAAATACTATGAAAGTACGCGATAATAAAACACACAAATGTGATTGATATAGTACCCAAACTAATAGACTTTAAATAGATCTCTAATTTGCCCTGCCGAACTATATTGGTACTTGTCTTCTTAAGTACTTTGTATTCACGTGATAGTCTAATTTCTATATAGCTTATAAACCCAGTTAGAAATGAGAATAGAATAGACAAAATTGTGATCGAATTTGTTTGCATAACAAATCCCGCGATGAATGGTAACGCTCCCCATGAAAGGGAAAACCATAAGTTATTGTGGAAAAAACCATCAAATAATTCAAAGTTATAGGCTAATAAAAAGAATCCTTCAGTTATTGCAATAAATGCGAGAAGTGGCACGTAGCTAATAATGTAAAAAGCTCCTATAGAATATGCGAGGACTAAACCAGATACTAACAACAGTTTAAATTCGCGTTTAGAAATATAATTTGCCCAAGGTTTGGTCTGTCTATTCCCAATCCCATCTGCTGCGTGTGCTGAAATACCTAACGCCAGGAAATAGATTACTGCCAAGGCTATCAGTCTGTCAATGTGAACAATCGGGGACAATAGACTGCCAAGTAATGTGAAGCATATACACATTGCAGTGTAAGGTAAGAACAAGAACCCTACAAAGACCCGAAATTTTATTGGTCCAAATTTTGGAACGAACCACTCATTTATTCGTGAGTTATCACTATTCATTTTTTATGTGCAACAATTATAGCGGCAGTCCCAAGTGTATGATGGGTGCATTTGATTGATTTCATGTCTTTTGAATCAAGTACACTCATGCAATCATTGAGCCATCTACTTTCTTCAATTACATGATCCAACTCCATAAAAACATCCTTCCAAGATCGTACAATATTCGAAATTATCTTCAAGAGTGCAAAATATGACTTCCAGGTCATTTGCATTAGTTTGTTATTAGGGTAGGTGAAATCATGTATTACTAGAGTTCCATTATTTTTAAGGACCCGTAAACACTCTTCTATCATTCTTTCAACTTGTGTGTATTTCGGTACATACGAAGTTACAACAGAGTCAAATACCTCGTCGATAAATGGTAGTTCTTCAACTGTAGCATTCAATAATGGTATATCACCCCGTTTTGTCGATGCGACTTTTAGATATTCGAATTTCAAGTCGAGACCGACTACTTCAGCTAAACTATTGGCATTTCTTAGGGTAGTCGAGAGAATGCCTGTCCCACACCCAAGATCAAGAATCATTTGAGACCCCTTCACACTTCTTACAATTTGTTTTTTCCATTCATCGTCTTGGCCAAAAGTCGCTGTATATACTAGCCAATCATAAGTAGAGGCGTTTTGAGCAGTGAAAAATTTAAGGGCACTGATATTTCCATTATGGATTGGCAATATAATTCTACATAGATTTTGTTACGTTATCAATGTATATACCCAGCGGTATTCATAACTAGTAAGAGCTTGCATTTTGTTAATTGGCAGAGAGATATTTCCATTGAAACTGTCAATGGCAGGAAGGTAATTGTGAAAAGGAATAAGACTAGCAAAGAATTCCATGAATACATTTTAGTTGTAGCCTATGGCTTGATTTCAATTCTAATGATGCATCCATCTACTCCGCCCTCTTTAGGACATTTAACTCGTAAAAACGAAGGTTTCCCTATGAGATCGTTTCTAAAAGATATAGGAGTACCGACACCTAATTTATTGTCCATATCCGATACCCTTATTATTGAGGAGTATATTTCAGGCGGGAATCTCTATCGATCATTTACACGCGGAAGGGGCATAAATTTAAGTTACGATGTAGGGATTTTAACAGGAAAATTGCATAATGCCGGCTATTCGTTTGTTGATAACAAATGCCAAAACTACCTGATAAGCAATTTACAATCGATTATAAGGACCGATCTAGGGTTTACTCAAAAAAATGCATCTGCATTCTCGAGAGGTATGGATATTGCAACGTTCCTTGCTAGTGTAATAGACCTAGAGCAAAATGTCTATCTAAAGATCGAGAATTTGTTCCTTCAAGGCTATGCATCAGAGTCGAAGAATCCTACTCCATTCTTCTGGTTGATCTTGCGTAACCTTTTGTCGTTGGGATTTGCATCAAATCGTGTATTAATGGTAAGAAATATGTTACAATAATCAGTCTAATCGAAATATTTCTAGTTAGATTGGTGGAAGCTCCGTCTTTTTGTCAAAACCTCCTGAACCGAATCTACAGTAAAAACATTGATCTGACATCATATACGATATTTGTTGGATAACAACAGCCCCCAGCTTAATTGCAACCTTGGTCATTAATTTGTATTTTAGAGGCATCGAAGGTATGACCTCTTTGAAGTATACATTGTAATGATCCGGACACAATTTCAATGTGATCTGCGCCTTAGGAGAATGCTTCGAGTCCTGGATGCTGCTATTATTCAGATTTTTTGAGATATTTACTTGTTCTCTGATAAACTCGTGTTTTGGGCATGGACAGTCTTTTCCCTTAGGATGTTTATAAGCAGGTATATTCTTCCAATCAAAATCAGGGAAATCCTTTTCAAAATCCTCCATTAATTATCTTTTATAACTACGATATCATATGATATAAATATGTAGTATTAGCCTAGGCAGGTGTTGCTAAGCAGAAAAGATATATTTTTGGTTATCCAACAACAGTCGAGCGACGAGGGACGAGATGTATAGTAATGGAATTGGCAGCGCAGCAAAGGTAGAATCATCCTCTGCTTCTGCGGAAAAAAATCGGAATAGCAATATATCATCACAAAATGAGGATTCCAACCTTAAGACTTTGTTGGAATTCAAGAAAGCACTTTTGGAAGAACAAAAGAGTGGAGAGAAGATCATCGAAGGACTAAACAAGAAAATAGAGGACACGAAAAAACAGATCGATGAAGGGAGAATTCAACTTGAGGACTTACGAGTAAAGCTTAAAGAAATTAATGACCAAAAGGATTCACATTTATCAAAATTTACAGAACTCAAGAGCACTCTTGTAGATGCCAGGAATCAGATGAAATCACTTGATGAAAAAACTTCTCCAGCAGGTGCAAAAATTCGCAAGGAGCGAATTAGTGCTACCCATCTTACACGTGCTCTTGACCAAATAGAACGGGATTTACAGACTAGAAAGCTATCGAAGGACGAAGAACGCAAGTTAGTGTTGAAGTCAAAGCAGATTGCAACCAAATTACATACCATGAAAATTATGAATAAGAAGGAAGACAAATACAGACAGATTTCATCAGAATACGAAATTTTGAAAACGACTATGAATAAGATATTCGATGGCAAAGCCGAATTAGGTGAAAAAATAGGCAAGTTAAAAACTGATCTGGACACCCTACTGAACTTGCGCGAGAGTCTATATGAGGATAGAAGGAAGAACATACGAATTGTACGTGAGGCTGAGGCCAAATTAGAAATGGTAGACACTCAGTTAAATGCTATAGAATTTAAAAAGTCTCGTGCACATGCCGCTGAATATCGCTATAGAAGACAGAGGAGTCACGGTAGACACGATGAGAGATACGAAGCAATTCAAGAACGGAACAAGAGAAATAAGGAAAATCAAGAAAGATGGAATCTACTGAAAGAGGCTGCAGTTAAAAAAATGTCCAGTGGGGAAAAGTTGAGTTTTGAGGAAATGAAGCTGATATTCGGCGACGATTCACAGGATTAGAATAGGACTATTCAAAACTCTTGGTAGACATATAAATAAGGAAATGGTTCCAACCCGTACAACGACTGGTCTACATAAAGCATTATTTCTATTACTATGATAGATTCTGTTATAACCGACTATGAAGGAAAGGCATTAGTAAAATTCGCAAGGCAGATAGTTGATAGCCATCTGACTAAGACGGATTTCAAGAACGATGTAAATTTGACTAATATTAAAGCGGGAGCATTTGTAAGTCTTTTCCGATATGATAACCTAGGACACCTCGAGTTAAGAGGTTGCATTGGCTTTCCTTACCCCAAAGAGTCTTTGAGTCACCACATAAAGGAAGCATCCGTAGCAGCAGCAACACAGGATCCTAGATTCAGTGCATTAACTGTGAGCGAATTATCGGAGGTAATTTTTGAAGTTAGCATATTGACAAATCCATCTGAAATTGTTGTCAAAAATCCTGAAGACTACTTAGACAGAATAAAAATAGGAAGTGATGGATTGATCTTACATTGGGATTATGGATCAGGACTATTACTGCCTCAAGTACCACTAGAGTACAACTGGAACGTCGAAAAATTCCTGATCCATCTTTGCGGAAAGGCGGGAGGCTCACCTGATCTCTGGAAATCCCCCAGTACAAAATTATACAAATTTCAGGCACTTGTTTTTAAAGAAGTTCGACCTAACGGGGATATTATTAAAGTTAATCTTGGATCGTAATCCTTGAACGGAGATGTAGTTTGTATTTTTACATTATATGATGCAGTATCTAAGTCAATTATTTAAGTTGGCTAGGATCTACTTTACTCCTTACGGCGTCGGACTTGGACATGCAAGTCGACTTTTGGCTATAGCGGAACGTCTTTCGACCTCGGACATCAGAGTAAAATTCTCCTCATTTGGGGAAGCAGTAAACTTTCTTACGGTCCATGGATATGATTGCAAGGGGGTCCCACCTATGGAGTTGGTATGGAGCTCACAAGGTAGCTTTTCGATAAAGGGCAGTATTGCAAACATCCCCCAACTGTTTACTAATTTTGGTCGTCAGGTGAATACAGAAATGAAATACGTTCTATCTTATTCGCCAGATATCATAGTTTCAGACACGAGATTGTCCCCCCTTTTTGTTGCAAAGATCCTTGGAATACCTTCAATATTGATACTAAACCAAGTGAAATTACTTCTTTCCCCTAGACTTAGGGAATTCCGTTTGGCCAGACTCTACGAAAAAATGAATGGAGAATTCTTAGGTTTGCTTTGGCGAATGGCGGATAGGATTTTAATTCCTGATTTGCCACCGCCTTATACAATAGCCGAACGGAACGTTTGGGATACGAGCACAGTTTCAAGCGGACTATCTTATGTAGGCTTTACCTCTCCAAAAAATGAGGTCAGCGAAGAACGGCTTGATAAGGTTTGTAACGATCTGAAGCTCGAGCGAGATCGACCCATAGTGTTTTTCCATTTGAGTGGACCAAAACGTACTAGATTCCGAATTTTGGAAAATGTGTTTTCTGCTTGCAAGTTGCTCAGACAAGAGATTCAGTATGTTGTTTCTGGAGGGACACCAGATGGCAGTCCAGACTTCAAGAAAATAGCACAAAACGGTTGGTATTTTGAATGGTGTCCTGTGAGGGATGAGATTTTTGTGCTTAGCAACATTATAGTTATCAGAGGAGGTCATGCCGTAATATCTCAGGCCATCCAATTTGGCAAGCCTATGCTTACTATTCCTATCGAAAACCACGGAGAACAGATTGGGAATGCTGAAAAGGTATCTAAAATAGGCCTCGGAATAATGATGTCTTCTGCTAAATTAAGTCCAAAAAACATCGCAGATGCAGTTCATCGGCTTCTGGATGATTGTTCTTTTCAAGAAAAAGCGAATGAAGTAATGAAGATTAGTAGCGACCTAGACGGTATCGATAATATCGTGAACATAATTAGGCCCTATCTCAAATGAGATAGTCTTGAGATTATCAAATATCTTTCTTGACAGTTTATCTGCACGCTCATAGCATTTTCGACATTCTTGCTTACTGGCAGTGTAACGTGACTTGGATTTGCTGACCATATTCGTCATACCTGCAACTTCTAATGTGTTTATAATATTTGCCTTATCGAGAAATAGCAGAGGACTTAGTATGAGCTTGTTGACTTTTCTCATCCTCTCCAAGGTTTGTTCCACAAATGAAAATGAATGAATAAAAATATTGAGTGGTAACACAATATTGCGTCCAGGTAAATGTGCAAGAAGACAGATGGCAACTGCTTCGCTAAGTAGGGCATTTCGACTGGAAATACCTACATCTCCAAACTCAATATGACCGACCATAATCTTCATTCTCTTTTGATTGACTCGATTTGCTACTAGTCCGAGAAGCTTGGCATTGTCCTTCAGATCTCTTGTATCATGATATAAAAGACAGATCTCTGGTACGAGTCCACATTTTAGAGAAGCCAGACAAGATGCCGCAGATGTCGGATTGTGAATGGTCGACAGTGCATTGCAATGCTGGGAATTGTAAGGTAAGCCTCCTAATCCAATTTCCGATTGTATAAATACGTAACTTGCATTTTTTCCGATATAGCACATAAGCAGATGATCAGCCAAGTTTTCATCCCTCGCGATTTTTATGTGGAAATTATTTTTTGCTGTGTCTGCCAACAAATCACCGGATGCGACAAATTGTACATCCCTACTTTTAAAATCAATTATTGCATTATCATCTTCCAAGATTTTAACGAAGAATGAGTTGTGAGGTACAACAAGTTTCTTTCCGATCCTTACAATATTCTTTACCAAATCCTGGAATTCATTTTTCACCTTCTTAGCAATAGCGACTCTGTCAATCCCATAAATTTCTGATATTGAAGACATGGCATCGACCAGATTGTTAACTTCGAAAACAATACATCCCTTTTCATATGTTACCCTTTGTATGGATATATCTTTTAATGCAAAACGCTTCATAATTACCCGCACAATTTCAGCGAATTTTATATCATTACCGCATGTAGGAAAGATCACGAGGACAGAATCTTCAATCACATTTTGAAAAATGGTATAATGTTCTATTTATATAAATTCTTTGAATTCAATGAGGACAAGTTAGATTACTAATATCATTCTAAAGCTGTTTGATTGCTTCCTCAATTGATGCCCTGTCGTGAGCATTTGGAATCTGAGCTAGGTATTCGACAAGATCTTGTTTGGCATCCAAATTCTTTCCAATTTCAGACCTTGCTACAGCACGGTTCTTATATATTGAGCCATATCGCTTCGCATTGATACTTATCGCTTTGGAGTAATGATCTTCAGCCTTGTGATACTCTTTATTTTTTAGATAATAATTACCTAATCCCTTGTGGGCAAGAAAGCATTTTGGGTTAAGTGAAATAGCTTCTTTATAGCAGCTAATACACTCTGACATATTCTTATCATTATATAGAGATCCCAAAATATACCAACCTTGAACATTATCTGGCTCTTTATCTAGTGCCAATTTTAAAGTCTTGATCACTTGATCCATAGGAATCTGACGCTTCATTTTCTCAACTTCAAAGCATACCTTGCTAGAATCTCTAAACAATAGGTTTTCCTTATCGAGCAACTCCCCTATGTCCTTAGGAACAATTACTAATGTGATGAAATCTTCCTCTTCCCAATCATTATTGAACGTGGTTTCTGGGATTGCCCCTATAGTGTCAGGCTCTGGCACATATGTAAAAATCCTCCTTTCATCGTTGCTATATCCACAAACAATGGAAGCATGCTGAACGGTTTCTTGTATGCCAGGCATTATGACAATAGGAGGAATACCCTGATCGATTCTTTTTTTTATGTCCTTCAAAGAGCCTTTATAAATATACGAAACTAAACCGTGTCTTTCTGCTAACTCTATACCTTCTATCATTATCGTGCCTCTAATGCCTGTGTATTTTTTTGCAACTAGATCGGCTTCATTCGGATCAATATTCTCGCCCCAATACTTTGAAATCACATTTACAACCAATGGTAAGCAGATGTGTTCTGACTCCTTAGACACGAGAGGTAACTGAATCATTTGATCTTCACTTTGAGCATGCATTACTTGACATTATATGTCAAGCAAATAAATATCTGCTGGCAGTCATTCAAAGATTGATGAATGTTCTGATTAGATCTAAACCATCAGGTCCGCTCTTCTCTGGATGGAACTGTACTCCGAACATCAATTTTGATTTATGGGAAATTATCTCATTTTGACATAACGCTGATGATCCGATTCTCATGAAATCATCTGGTAGCCTAAAGACAAGATATCCATGGCTCTCAAAGACATTTATGGTTTTTGAATTGTATACTAGTGGATTTGGTATTAGAATATCCACAGTTGTCATTTGGCGAGCAGGCTGTTCCATTCTCTTTATTGTGCCTCCAAAGGTCAGGGCGATTATTTCGCATCCGAAGCAAATACCGAGTGTTGGTGTGTTATTTTGGAGACATAATTTCAAGAGTGCCGAATTAATCGCGTTATTCTGCCTACTACTAACCCGCCTTCCAGACAAGATAACCTTTGAATACGAATTATCAATACCATCGTTTGATACTGATAAATCATAATATCTTCTATACTCGTATCTGATGTTTATAGCTTCTAAACAAGCTATGATGTCTTTGGTATAAGGGGAAATATTATCAACTACTAGTATTCTGGATGATGAGTCACTTTCCACGCCTAAAGAACGAATGTCTGCATCCTTACTTAAACTATGGTCGTAGTTAAGTGAGCATTCATTCTAAAGTTGAGTCAAATCTCAGAGTGACTCAGAGTCACTCCTGACAGGCATTAATATTGCTTTATCATTAATCAAGGTCAATTTATAAATTTCTTCCTTTCAAATCTGAAATACGACAAGAACAGAATTCATCCTCAATCTAATCGAGGCCAAGCCCTATGATTGGTTAACTAGCAGTAGGTGTAATGTATACAGAAATCAGAATCATGAACTATAGCGTATTACTAATGCCTATGGTTGGCCGACATAATTTCAGGCAAATACGATACGGTTTCTAATTATCCCGAGTTTTTCTATCTCAATTTCTACTATATCGCCATCTTTCAAATATCTGGGCTCCTTCATAGACATAGCGACACCTGCAGGAGTACCTGTAGATATTATATCACCAGCCTCAATAGTCATCACGGAGCTTAGACTAGCTATAATTTTCTTTATCGGAAGCACCATGTTGCCACTAGAAGAATTCTGCCTCGTTTCCCCATTTACCCTTGTCATAATTTTCAGATTCTGTGGATCATTTATTTCATCCTTGGTTGTAATCCATGGGCCACATGGAGCAAAAGTGTCGATACTTTTTCCCCGAGTAAATTGCTTATCCTTAAATTGAATGTCCCTTGCAGATACATCGTGTAGGATCATATATCCAAACACTGACTCTAGAGATTGCTCTTCGGACGCCTTCTTAATATCCTTTCCAATTACAGCAGCAATTTCTGCTTCATAATCAAGCCTCTTCACAAATTGAGGACAAATTATATCATTAAACGGAGAGTTCAAAGCAGTTCTTGGCTTTATAAAAATGACTGGTTCATCAGACGGAGTAAGCCCAGCATCCCTTGCATGATCGTAGTAATTAAAAGCTAAACATATGATTTTTGGTGGATTTGGCAAAGGAGCCAACAACTCAATATCCTTTACATATCTGCGATATTCCAATTCATCCTTATATTCAATCAGCTCATTTATCCAACCATTGAACATGAATTCCTTTACGCTAGGAGGGATTGGTATTCCGGTTTGCTCTTGGATTTCAGCTCTAGTTAGAATCTTCTTTCCATCGCTTGATATTATACCATAGCTATCCCCTGAACTATTATCATGCAGTCTTGCAATTTTCATCGGTTTTCTACCTGTGTGTAAATACAGCTTGTTGGCTATTGTCTATTCTGCAAAATCCATACCGTACAAATTGAACACTTGAATGTAGTCGAAGGTTGGAAACAAAGGACTCTGCATACCCTGATGCTATTTCAAGGCTATTGCTATTGAATTTGTCGTTCGAAAAGAGCTTCTTAGGTATAATGATCTTGTATGGCAGTTTGTCATCATATGCAACCCACTGGATTTTCTGAATACTGTGAGTTAGGTTAGTGCTTATCATATCTGCATAAATTCTGCCTATATCTTGGGCTAGTTCAACTTTCGTTATTTTCACGTTATATAGCTCCATTAACCTAATTGTACTGCCTTCAGATAATCTGTCGGCATCAGATCTGGCAATATATACGGTGTCATTTACACGAACTGATCTCGATCCTAAATTAGATGATGGATGATTTCTTAGTTCAACGCTTACGGGATTTGCATTTTTTATTCTCAACTCAATCGGATCACGCACAAAGAACAACCTCATAGAATGCTCATCCAAATTTTTTCTGTTGAACGCCTCTAGGCTTTCAAACGGAGGCTTTGCTTCAGCCAATGTCCAACCCAGAGACAACACGAATTTTCTGATGGCCTCAGGAAGAAATCCCCGGCGCTTAAGAGCTATCAGCGTAGGAAGCCGAGGGTCATCCCATCCACTAAGTGAGCCATTTTCAATCAAGGGCTTAATCCTGCGCTTAGAAACTGGCAAACCTTCAAATTCAAGTCTAGAAAACTCCGATACGACTGGCTTTCTGAGATGAAGTCTTTCCAAAACAGCATTGTATAACTCGTTTCTCAATTCATACTCTTTGGTCCTCATTGCATGAGTAACACCGTCAAGACTATCCTCAAGTGGGGCGGCGAAATCATATGTAGGGTATACTCGCACTTTGGTACCCAAGACAGGATGATCTCCATCGATAATTCGAAATAACGTCGGATCTCTCATTGCAGAATTTAGGCTGGTCATGTCTCCCCTAAATCTAATCGTTGCCTCGTTTGGTTCAAACGATCCAGCAAACATTTCGACTAACGCCTGTTCATAACTATTGTTATCCATTCTGCAAGCACACTCCAGACCTTTTGATCTAAGCATTTGAATTGTCTTTTGATCGCATCGACACACATAAGCACCACGACTCGTGACTAGCTTCTTTCCATAATCTTGCAGAATAAATATGTCATCAGAAGTATTTTTTATTATGGCGGGTTTAATGCCAAGCCATTCTATGCCTTCTTTTATTGCATCGTAATATTCAACCCTTTCGTTTAGCGGGTTAGTGTCATCAAAACGTAATATTAATTTGCCATTATACATTTTCGCGTATTCTTCATCAATTATCGCTGCTTTTGCATGTCCAATATGTGGATAACCATTTGGTTCTGGAGGAAATCTAGTCACAACTTTTCCTAGCTCAGCACCATGCAACTCCGGCAATCCAGAAAATTTTTCAACTTGTTTTTCGGGTTCAACTGCTGGTGGTGAAATCTCCTGCAGAAGAGTCTTTTGTTCGCTGATTGCAAGGGAGTTCACTTGGTCCAACAACCGTTTTATTTCTGGAATTATTACTTTGATATTGGTACGTAAGTCTGGCCTGGATGCCATAGTTTTTGATATTACTGCCTCAAGTTTTGCTTTTCCGTCATATTCTAGAGCATTTTTAAGTGTCACTAGTTTAATTGTTCGTTCGATCGAACTATCTAGAGACATCGAGCTCTCAAAGACTCCTTTCAACTACAAAATCGGCTGCTGATTGTAGTGCTCGTTTAGAAGCAGAATTCGGGTAACCATCAATTGTACTCAGGGCCTTTTCGACATGTGACTTTGCAATATTCCTAATGTGGAAGTCAATACCCGACGAGCAGATCGATTGTACTGCCTCACTTAATTCATCATTGTTGATGTCTTTGGCTCCGAGTACTCGCAAAATCTTGCGTTTTTCTTCACCGTCAGTATTATTTATGGCCAATTGAATTGGAAATGTCTTCTTACCTTCTCGTAAATCATTACCTACTGATTTTCCAGTTACCCTTGGATTACCAGTCACGCCTAACAGATCATCGACAAGTTGAAACGCAATCCCTACATTTCTTCCAAAAGAAGATAAATTCAGGATATCTACTTCAGTGGATAAGGGCGAAGAAAGGACTCCAAGCGAACAGGAAAGATCAAAAAGAGCAGCAGTTTTCTTCGTGATCATGTTCAAATAGATTGGTTCGGGGAAAAACCGTTGATTTGATGCAAGACCTATGTCAATAGCCTGTCCCTCACAAACGTAAATACAAGCTGTAGCTAACTTCGCAATCATCGCAGAAATTGCTTTATCATCTATTCCAGTTTTTTTTCCGTCAACGGAGATCAGTTGAAATGCTTTCGAAAACAGTATATCTCCTGCCAATATCGCAAGTGCAGTTCCGTACGATTTATGTACGGTCGGGACACCGTGTCGCATGTCATCATTATCCATTATGTCATCATGTACCAAAGAAAAATTATGAATTAGCTCAACTGCAGCTGCAGCTGGCAATGCCTGTTTCGCAGTGCCGCCAAACATTTCGCATGATTTGGTTACTAGAAAAGGACGTAAGCGCTTTCCTCCGCTAACAAGATAATGAGTAGATGCCTTGTAAAGCTCAACCGGTTCGCCTTTTAAGCAACTTAGGATAAACTGGCTCACGGTTAAGGCATTAGCCTCGAGCTCGTCTTGAATATTGGCAATATTCATCTATTCTTGACTCCTGTTGCTAAAGCTCCTGTCAATATATATTTTGACTTTTTGATCGCCTGGATATTAGGTGCACCTATCAAAAACATGGCACTTTTTAACTCTGCCAATAATGTAAGAGTGAACTCGACTAACCTGTCTTCCGACTCTGTTGCATGCCTTAAAAATGGATAAGCCATAGCACACATTGAAGCGCCAAGAGCCAAACACTTGGCAAAGTCTAATCCATTTCTCAATCCTCCAGATGCTATGATGGGTGTATCCTGTGCAGCTTCTCTAACTTCGATTATGCTAGATGCAGTAGGTATACCCCAATCCCAGAATAACTCTCCCAAATGGGCCTTTATTCTATCCTTTGCAGATTCCGCCCTTACTTTCTCTACCGCTGCCCAGCTAGTGCCTCCAGACCCAGCTACGTTTATGGCAGATATTCCCACTTTTTCCAGCTTGCTTGCAACATCCCCGGATATTCCTGCTCCTACTTCCTTTACAATGATGGGGATCGAAACGCTTTTGGTCAGGTCAGATATCCTTTCTAGGACTCCTTTGTATCTTGGTTCCCCTTCGGGTTGGATCAGTTCCTGCAGTGGATTGAGGTGTACGGCCAGTGCATTGGCCCGAATCATATCTATTATCTTTTGAATCTCATCCAGGCTTAGGCCCTTCGCCAGCTGAGCACCACCAATATTTGCAATCAAAAATGCGTTGGGTGCATTTTTTCTGGCAACTCCGTATGTATCTGCCATTTTATCGTTCAGCAGACCTGCGCGCTGACTTCCTACACCCATAGCAAAGCCGTACTTTTCTGCAACCCTTGCCAATCTAGAATTGATAGTAGACGCCATTTCTGTTCCGCCAGTCATAGAATCTATTATGATCGGTGCCCCAAACCTTGTATTCAAAAATGTAGTCGATGTGTCAATTTCATCGAAATTCAGCTCGGGTAATGCATTATGAATGAATTTAACATATTCTAAGTGCGTTGAAGCTGACCTAGCCTGCACATTCTTCTGCAGCGGAATCTCGATGCCTTCCTTCTTACGTTGAGATACAATTCTTGAATCTGAAGAAAAATCGGATGTATCAGGCATGTTTAGCCTCTCTGAGCGCTCTAATTAAAGTCCCATCTACCTGTTTATTGGTAATGGCATCAATTATTCTACGAGGTACAAGCCCGTTAACTATTATTACATCCATACCTAGAGAAGCCATCTTCATAGCTTCATTCAGCTTTCGTCTCATTCCACCTGTGATATCTGATTTTACTCTAGAAATATCAAGTGATTTGAAGTTGGTGTCATCTATTTCACTCACAATTTTGCCAGTATTCATGTTCTGATAAACACCATCAACATTTACTGCGAAAATTACTTTGACAGGCTTCAAAATACCGGCAAGCATAGTCATTAGTACATCTCCAGATAAAATTGAAAACATACCACGTTCAACGTGAACGGCATCACCGAAGGTAACAGGAATAATTCTTCGTCTAGCAATAATTCCTAAATCTAATATTCTTTCACTACACGGCTTTAATTTGAAGGTTAGAGAGCTAGGCATAATGGAATATGGCAACAAATTGTATCTTCTCATTGCCGAGATTATCGTCTCATTGAGTGTTACCATTGATTGGTGTACAGTTGAAATTCCTTTAGCATCATATTTCTTTGGACGAGTATGCATATCGTATTTGACCGACCAGTAGTGACCAAATGAACCTCCTCCATGGACAATTATGACAGACTTGTCTAACTTCCTAATACTATTACAAATATTATTAATCGCCTGGTAATTAGGAGTTAGCCGCTTCTCCTTAAAAGTTACCACTGATCCTCCCAACTTTACTAATACCAGGTCAGTGTGCATTGTTCTAGAAGACGATAATAATATCTGAATTTAAAGTTAGTGTATTTCCAATCCGCGACTGTCTAATGTTACTGGCAAGACTTCATATTGAAGCTCTATAGCCTCTGATTCTAATTTGGAGAAATTCTTTTCCATCATTAATGCTACTACGCTACCCCCACCTCCAGCACCAGTAAGTTTGCACCCTAATGCACCATATCTATTACATAAATCTACAAGTTCATCCACTTTTTCGTGTGATGCCCCTAAGGTCTGGAGCAGTACGTGATTTTCATTCATTAGGCTGCCTACTTCTTCAATGTTTCCTGACTGAATAGCAGCCATTCCTTTCTGACAAATCACAGAAGCTCTCTTACATAGTTCCCTAAATTTTGATTCATTTTGCATCTTGAACTCTTCCACTCTAGAAACCATCGACCGCGTAGAATGTTTTAGACCACTATTTAGTAATACTAAGTGAGGTATCTTGTGGACGTTGATTCTACTAAAACCTTGATTTTTAATATAGTGTATTATACCACCGTAGGTAGATGCGAAGCAATCTGCACCCGATGATCCCTTGTGAACAATGGTCTCTGAAGCCATTGCCTTCAAACAAATAGCACGTCGCTCAGGAACTTTAAACAGATTTTCAACAGCGGCAATTGTAGATACACAACTTGCGGCGGACGACCCTAGACCTATACCAACGGGAATTTCCGATTTGATTCTAATATCGATTCCAGTTTCAAAAGAGTCTGGAATCGACCTTAGTATTGCATCATAAATAGGATAAAGAGGTTTATTTCTTATTTCATCTAATCTGTTCGATCTACTTTTAATCGATGTATAGTGGAATGGCTCCTGGAGGTCAGAATGAATATGAATGCCGTAATCAGGTATTAACCTAGCATTCACTTGAATACGCTTGTCAATTGCCACTAAAATTGCAGGATTATTATAAACAACAAAATGTTCACCGAAGAGGATAATCTTTGCTGGTGCGGAGGCAAAGGAAGTAATTCCAAGTTTACTCATGTAAAAATTATTGAAGAGTAACCTACTACTGCATCCTTATCCCCTGTAACATCTCCGCTAGTTGCATACCTCAACAATCTGCCGTGTGTTGCACCACGCAATTTAGCTGCAGTCATCACTGTCGCAATTGCACCATAACCACATGCTGATATTCGCTCTCTTTCCAAAATTGAGTAGAAATTTGCAACATCCAACGTCAGAATCGAGTCTACTAATTTGATATCTTTTCTGTGTGCTTCTTCATTAGATTCATAATGTGTAAAGTCAGATGAAGCTACCAGAAGCGTATCTGGTCCAGAAACCACCTTGGCTATTGATCTTCCCACATCGACTGAAGTCTGCATGTCTTGAGATATCATAATGATAGGTACTATTCTAAAATCCCGTTTCCAAATGAATAAAAAGAATGGGATCTGAACTTCCAAACAATGATCTCTACTATGGGCGAATTCATCATCTTTGATCAATGTAGAATTCTTTTCGATTAAACCTGCCAACTCTGAATTAATCGCGACTGTCCCCAGGGGAGTATCCCAAGTACCATTTTTCATTATGGCAACTTTAGATCCGATACCGTAATGATTCGGCCCAATCATCACAATATCTTCATAATTGGAAGGTGAAACCTCATAAAATCCATTTGCAGCTACTGCTCCAGAATAAGTTATCCCGGCATGAGGAGTTACTATCCCATAGATATGCTCTTCAGATCTTGGCATTGGTGGTAGTTTGCCTGGACCGACTTTCGAATCTAAAAATGCTTGATGGATTGATTCAGATAGCTCGTCTTTATCGGACGGATAAAACATGCCTGCTACAGCTGGGGATCTTGTCTGTTCGAAATTCAAGAAATTTCCTCGACTAGCTTTGTTTCGAAATCATCAATTGGTGTTTTCATTTCACCGTCAGATTTTATAATACCTTGCTTTTTCATTACCTCGCGAGCAAGCAACCAATATACAGTAGCTAGAGCTTTTCTTCCCCTATTATTTGCAGGGATAACTAGATCCACTTTTGAGGTTACGTTATCACTATTGGCAATAGCAATTACCGGAACTCCTGCTCGAGTAGCCTCAAGTACACCCTGCTGGTCTGCCTGAGGGTCAGTTACAATTACAATCTCTGGCTCCATGTATTTGGGCAGTGATGGATTTGTAAACGTCCCAGGCATAAATCTACCAAGAATTGGAACCGCTCCAGTTAACTCGCAGAATTTTTCGACTGGAGTTTTGCCATATTCTCTTGCTGAGGCAACTGCAACTTTTGAAATATCAGATCGTCCTATAAATTTCGCAGCTATATCAATTCTTGCTAATGTCTTGCTTATATCAAGAATATAAAGTCCTTCGGGGTTCGCTCTAACAATAAACGGTGTCATGTATTTTGTCTTTACAGGTGTACCAACCCGTATGCCAGTAGAGAGAATCATTTTCTCTAAATTGTCCTCTGCAGAATAAGATGAATCAGTGTCTTCGGATTCTTCCGTTGCATCTGATAAAACACTATCTTCAGGATCTACGTTGCTTGAATCCTGAGGCACTTCATTATTTTCCGCCGCAGTCTCTTGAACGTTTTCTACATCTTTCTGATTGATACCTTCTTTATGAATTTCGTTATTATCATCATTACTCATTTTTAGCCAAATGGAATCTCAGCCATGCCTTCTATTAAACCATACTCCGAAATACGCAGGAGCTCGTTCAATTTTGATACTCTCTCTCCTCCAATTATACCTGTCTTGAGTAATACTGAATCAGTAGCAATAGCAATATGAGATATATGAGGATCTGTGGATTCTCCCGAACGATGTGAGGTTATTATCCTTATGCCATATTTGCAACATTCTTTGGCGAATAGCAATGATTCGTAGAGACTGCCCGCCTGATTTACTTTTAGTATTGCCGCACTACAAGCTCCGTAATTAACGGCCTTTTTCACCAAAGACGCATTTGTTACGAGCATATCATCACCTGTTATCAAGCAGGACTTATTGCGCCGAGTAATTAATGCCATACTTTCAAAGTCTTCTTCGTTAACTGGGTCTTCCACATAAAATAACTTGTATCTGTCAACTAAGCTGTTAACAAAATCAATTTGTTGTTCAGTCGTGCGGGTTATGCCTTGACGAGTGAACTCATATCGTTGTGACTTTGCATTCCAGAGAGACGAGCTTGCAAAGTCGATTCCCATACAAACTTCTTTACCTAGAACAAACCCACACTCCGAAATTGCCCTTGCGACAATCTCTAGCGCCCTATCATTGTCCATATTAGGTGCCCATGCTCCTTCGTCGCCTTTGCCATGAGTGAACCGTCGATCAATAGCTTCAATCTCCTTTCCGACCTGTCGATGAACTTTAAAATTCATTTTAATGGCCTCATCAATCTTAGTGGCACCCAGCGGGCTAATCAAAATTTCCTGTATATCTGGAGTCCCAGGCCCGGCATGAGCTCCTCCACCTAGAACATTACCTAACGGGAAGGGGAATTTGAAAGTGTTCGATTGCTTCAATATCTCAAACATTGGTTTAGCTAAGGACTTTGAACACGATTCAAGTGCGGCAATACTTAGAGCAAACGCCACTGCGCCACCTAGAGAAGAGTATTCTGGGGTAGAATCTATTTCCCTCATTACTTCATAAATTGCTTGCTGGTTACAAGAATCGATTCCGATGAACCTATAAGCATTCTCCTTAAGCGCTTTCAGAGCCAGCTTCGGATCGTTAGATGGAAAACTCTGAACTTCATGTTTTCCTACACTTGCCCCTGAAGGTGCACATACTCTACCAGCAAACCCATTATCTGATGATACGTCAACTTCTATAGTCCCACTTCCTCTACTGTTGAACACTAACCTACCGTGAACTGACCTAATTGCAGGCATTTTTTTGGCATTTATTCTATCTCAGATTGGATTTCTGATTTTCTTCTTCGCAGAGCTTCGTAATACGGAATAACTTGATAAATAGTTTCTAAAGTTGAGACAAACATTCTCCTACAGCAATAACGAGTAATACCCAGAGAATCCATTACGTTCCTAGGATCATCTGTTTTAATTCGATTAACGTACTCCGGATATTTGTCCCCAACCATCTTTCCACATGTGAAACAACGAACTGGAACGAGCACAAACTGAGTTGATTTGGACACTTATAAAAATCATTATGATTGGTAAATAGATTTGTGATCGCGAAGATTTTTGACATTGTAACATATTTTGATTTTAACGTTAAATTGGCGTGGTAATATTCAAATTAGTCCTTAGGACGCACTTTAGCAGTTGCGGGAGTCGCCCAGCTTGGCCAAAGGCGTAAGACTGAGGCTCTTATCCCTCAGGGGTTCGTGGGTTCAAATCCCATCTCCCGCACCTTATTTAATATTTGACTTGTTTGAAGACATCCAGGCGTTAAAAAATTCCTTGACCTCTTTACTATGCCCGGACGGCTTAACTTTGTGAAATATCTTGATTATTTTGCCTTTTTTGTCTATTAGAAAAGTAGAGCGAGCAACACCGAAATACTCCTTCCCCATAAAAGTTTTTTTGCCAAAAATACCATACTGTTTCGATATTATATTTTCAGGGTCAGAAACCAAGATGTATGGGATGTGAAATCTTTCCTTGAACTTTGTATGTGAGTTTTTAGTGTCTGAGCTAATTCCCATAATTTCGATCCCTAGATTTGCAAACTCCTGGTAATCTTCAGTGAATTCGGCAGCTTCGGTTGAACATCCTGGAGTAAAATCCCTAGGATAAAAATACACAATTATGTTGCTTCTATTTTTATAATTAGATAGTTTAGCTTCCTTGAAGTTATTATCTTCAAATGTAAACTCTGGAGCATTGTCACCTTCGCTCAGAAATCCTTGACTGGTTTCTTCCATATCTTTGATATCGAATTGAACCAATAATAAAGCCTTCACTATACCTTAATATCTTCTAAGCCAAATTAGTTGAATTAACTGTGTATTTTATAGGATCATTTCTGGAACCTATGCTCTTGTATCCAAGTCTAACAAGCTTTTCCTATTACAACCTATCCATTATCCTATCATTTCCATGAACCACTTGCTATAGTTGTTATGATTAACTGCTCTCAAGTGGGTAAATTTGATTTCGATATACCAAAAATTTTGTGTATTGATTGACGTGCCTGGATATATGGAAGGAATCATGTACACTCCATTCCATATCAACTTGTCATTAATTGACCTTTATGATAATAGGAGATAAAATAAGTTAGATTTGAATTTCAGCTATCCAAATACAAATGTATAAATTGTAGTATTGTCAGAAGACGCCACAATTTCTATCTCATGGCTGCCTACTGTTTGAGTATTTATCAAGTTGTAGATTAACGGGTGATTAACGGTACACAGTGAATATCCATCTACAAGAGCAACGTTCCTGCCCAACTGGTTTTTCTCAACGGGTTTTCCATCTAATTGAATCTTTATGGTGGCATCGGTTCCATCAGTTGTACCCATTATAGCATGAACCCTAGTAGCTGCATTGTATCTCATCACGATTGATGCCGTGGCATCTCCTTTCGGAGATGCTCTCACACCTTCTCTCTCCCAAATCCAGGGACCACGTAAATATACAACGTTGTCCAAATGCTCCCCCTGATCAATCGCGGTGTTGAGTACATCGGGCTTCATTTTTTGCCTATTTCCAAATTTCCTAAGTCTCGAGTATCCGACACACGTTTCCGGGGCGATTCCATCAAACTGCATACCATAAATTTCATATATTTCATCATGAGGTTCGTTTTCTTCGCAAGGTTCAGATATAGTGTTTCCAGCTTCTTCCAACAGCTCGCGTACTTGAACTTCAAAATCAGTAATTCGACCATACCCAGCATGCTCATATCGAACAAACCCGTTACTATCTATGAGCACATGCTTGGGCCAGTAACTATCGCCATAAGCTTCCCAGGTCTTGTTTCGATTATCGATAGCAACCGCAATTCTATCTAGCTTATAATACGATAATGCGTTTTCGACATTCTCAGTTGTTCTAGCAAATTCATACTCAGCGGAATGAGCTTGAATTATTCTTAGTCCGTATTTTGAGTATTTGTTGTTCAAGAGAGTCATTAAGGGGAGCGTTCGAAGACAAAATATGCATGTATATGTCCAAAAATCAATAAGTATAACACTACCCTTAAGACTAATTATTGAAAGAGGGTCAGAATTTTTCCAAGATGAGATCTGCTTAAAGTCTGGAGCAGGAATTGCTGGAACTATTTCCAATATTACGTCATCACCGGACGAAGATAATTAGATAGGAAGGGCCTGCAACGGAGCAAATTAAGTTTAGTCCTTACTTCTCGCGATCGAATATCTGTCAATAAGACGGGTAAATATATCTCGGGCCATATCTAATTATCGCTTTATTATGGATTATTCAAAATGTCGTCTAAGATTCACCACCTAGTAAAAAATAGGCTGCGTATTGCTGTTAGTTCAGTTAGTTGTTAAATTAAACTAGAGAAATCGAAGCATGAACCCAAGGTTAACGTAGTGGTATGTTAAATGCATTTTCCACAGATTTGTTCAGAGCATCTTGTATTTCTTAGTTAGATATAATTAGCGTGATTCGGTTTCGGATTATGCTAATATGAACGACGAATTATCGATTGAAAATTTAAGGAGATTGTTAAGGAAATATCAAGAAGATTATTACCTCGAGGCTCGTTATCAATCTAGAGTTCTGAATGAAGTTACTTTTAGTAACGGAGAGTTAGAAAAAATTAGTACTATTGAAAACTCTGGAGTGAGCATTCGCTCTCTTGTGGAAGGGTGTTGGGGATTTAGCAGCGTTTACAACACATCGAATGATAAACTTGAGAATTGTGCAGATACTTCGATAGCCACTGCTAAAGCCCTGTCCACGACGAAGAAAGATAAAGTTAGGGGTTTGAGAACGCCACATCGCATCACTAAAGGTGTTTTTGAACCTGATGTTAAAGGTCGACTACAAGACATAGGTATAGATACAAAAATCAGTACTACCAAGGAAGCTGAGAGTGAGGCAAGAAGCCATTCTGAATACATAAAGTCTGCATACTCGAGTTACCTGGAAATACTAGATCACAAAATCATCGTTACTAGCGATGGTGCTGAATTCGAAACATTTGATTCTAAACCTGAATTTAATATTACCTGTATTGCCAATTCAGGGGGCGATAGTATAACGGCGTCAGAAGGAAGAGGTGTTACCGGTGGATGGAAGGACTTGTTTGAATTTTGTGACCATTTTCAATATGCTAGAATGGCTTCCGATAGAGCCATAAAATTGCTAGAGGCAAAGCATGTATTGGGCGAAAAAAGCACAGTTATACTTGACCCTGGGATGGTGGGACTCATATCGCATGAGGCAATCGGACACATGGTTGAAGCCGATTTCGTGTTGTCTGGCTCGATTGTAAAGGATAAATTAGACTCTATTGTTGCAAGTGAAAAGGTAACGC
>JARBAU010000196.1 GCA_029237525.1 Nitrososphaerales archaeon
TGCCCTGCATATTCACTACCTGCCTTTACCTCATGCCCTGCATATTCACTACCTGCCTTTACCTCATGCCCTGCATATTCACTACCTGCCTTTACCTCATGCCCTGCATATTCACTACCTGCCTTTACCTCATCTCCTACTTTTTCTAAGCCTTTCTTTATTTTTGACATTTTTCTTAAAAATCCTTCCTCATTTTATTATAAATGTATTTCTGTGTCAATTTTTAACATCGATTTAATAAAGTATATCTAATACACGTATTTGTTATATACACGATTTTTTAATTAATTATAACAAATTATTGCCCAAGCTATTATCATGTCTAATGTTCTCATAGACGCATCTTCTATTTTTGCTGCCTAGCTAAACCTTGGATATTTATAAAAGTTAGATTAGGTTCGTTTTGAATATCTGAAGTGATATGTATTGGAAGTCACAAATGTGCTTATTCGATCTGAAATAGCCCAGATTAAGAATATATAAAACAGATTTGTGCCCTTGTTATCATCATCTTTAATGCGGCTAGTCCTCATTTTCTAATTTGTATAAATAATCGTAGCGATGGTTACAATAAAAATGGCAAAATTATTAATATAACTGTCTTAATGGGGACAACTATGACCGTAGCTTACACATCTACTTATTTTTATCTGCATTTCTTTTTTCTTTTTCGATTTCTTGGATATAACTATTCGGTACGAGCTAACACTGTGTTAAAACCTTTTTTCCGAACTGAGATTTTACATTGTGATCTATAACCCAATTCGATATCAAAAAGTTCCGAATGATTTGTAGTTTCTTAAATTTGGCAAACCTATTTCTATTCAATTGGGTTATCCATTCTGATTGAAATAGCTGGCATAATCTTTTGCAAACTTTACAAATGTTCTAGGTTTAGTTCCTGTTATAAATTCAACTGTCGGGGATATTTTTGATGCATAACCTCTCCTATAACTATCGTAAAGCTCTAATGCAATATTTATGAACCACTCATTCATGCCAATTTGTCTCATTCCCTCACGAGCCTCGGTTTCAGTACTATTTATGTAACTAATTTTCCTATTTATCGTATTTGATATAATTTCGGCAGCCTGATGATAGGAAATCGCCTCTGGTCCCGTGATGTCATATGATCTGTTAATATGAGTCGTTTCGTTATTATTGTTCTTGTTGATGAGGATATTGGCTGCTACTGAAGCAATGTCTCTGACATCAACAAAACTGACCTTTGCATCTCCTCCGGGTACGTAGAAAGCACTTCTACTTCTAATTGATGGAGAATAGAAATTAACAAAATTCTGCATAAAAGAATTTGGTCTCAAGAATGTATAACTTATCTCTGAATCTTCGATTACTTTTTCTACTTGTCTGTGTAATCGTGTAATGGTAACCCCAGGTGAAGAGTCCGCGCGAAAATGAGATAGTTTTACAATGTGCCTTACATCAGCCTTCTTTGCCTCGTTTACAAAAGTAGAAACATACTCCAAAGCTCGAGGACCTGAAATAAGAAGAAACACACTATCTACGTTACTACAGGCTCGACTTATAGTGTCTGGTTTGTTATAATCTATTTCAACAAAATCTCCACCTTTAATTTCTGATAACAAATTCTTACTGTCATTTGAATGGACGCCCATACAGAAGTTCGCCTTAGAAATTGATAGTTGTTTTACTAGTTGGCCGCCAATGCTCCCTGATGCACCTGTTACCAAAATCCGATTCCTGAGGCTAGTTGTCATAAGTATTTGTTACTTGTGCAGTATGTTATTTAGGTCTAGCATAGTTAATTATTATTATTATTATTTTTAATAAATACTACCATAACATATGTTATTACACTTCACAAAGGAAACGATTTAGCCTTGCAATAAATTCATTGTATTTATCTAGCTCTTCACAAAATAAACCATATCATAAAATTGTAATACATTTCCTAAAGACTACCAGTCAGACAATCTTAAATTAAATTGAAAGGATAGTTACTTACCAAAAATGAGAACATGTACTTATTCTCCACCATCATCATACACTACGTTTGTAATGGTTTGTATGTAAGGCGCCTTTGACCAGCTATGGCCTCGTCCAAAAATATTGAATTACATTCTCCGATGGTATTGTCAGTGTGCGAAATAAGAAATATTTGTTTAAAGCTCTTGTCCTGCTTTAAATTATTTAATATTGCCAGGCGCCTAGATGAGTCTAGGCTAGCCATGGGTTCATCCATTATAATCAAGTTTAATAATGGAAGTTGTCTTTCAGAATCCCTAAATGGTCTGATTCTACCCATTAGCTTGGAGATTGCAATTCTCAATGCTAAACCTAAGGCAGTTTCATCTCCTCCACTAAGCTGTTCTCTAGATTTTATATGGTTGTCTCTAGCATCGAATAGAGATATTTCTAAACCATGAGATTCTCGATCCTTTACTCTTCTGGTTACAGAATAGATATTGGCAATGGTATACCTTGCATCTGTAAATGGTATTAAATAGAAATTCGTAGCCTTTTTTAATATTTCTACTAATTTGCCTTCGACTACATAGTGTGAAATAAATCCATCGATCTCTCCTCTAAGATATTTGACATGACGAATTTCATTTTCCTTCTGGCTTATCTCTAATTCCATAGTTTTAAGTTGACCTAACAATGTCTTTTTAGCAGTAATGTCACTTTCTAGATTAGCAGATAATTCCTTCAACGGTTCAATTACATCTTCTCTTAAATCCAAGATCGAGTGTTCAAGTACTTTTCGCTTTGTGATCAATTTTTCAATACTCTCACTGTGATTCTTGGAGGTCAATTGTTCTATAGACTCCATAGACAAATCGCGATAGATGTCGCTCAGCTCATCTTCCAAATTTTTTAGATTAGAGATCGCTTGATTCTTCTTATATTCTTCTTCAGATAATTGAATCTAGTACTGTGCATACTGTTCTTTTTCATTACTAATTTCTGTCTCAACGGACTCGACCTGTCGATCATAGTCTGGTAGATTTGATTCCAATATAGACCTAGTTGAAACCATTTCATTGATAGAATCAAACCTAAAAGACTTTAGAAATTCATTGATAGACTTTGAAGAAAGTGGTGATAAAATTGATACGAGTTCTTTTCGGTTCTGAATTAGATTATCGACAAATGGCAACAATGAATTTAGAATGCTTTCAGCTTTATTGCTATTGATAACTGCTTGTTGCAATTTGCTATGATCATTTAATTCTCGTGCTAATTCTTGATTTATTGATTTGGTGTTAAAGTTCGTGTGTTCTATTTCATTCCTTATAGCAGAAATCAGCCTTTCTTTATCTTCAACTAGTTTAGTACACACAGGACAACTATCATTTCTCTCGACATGTGTAATGCTTTTAACTTTGAGATTGGATAGCGCTTCATTATATGATAATCGTTCTCTAATCTTTTCTATTTTTTTAGAGATATCTTTTATGGCAGATTCTATTTCAACTCTGTCTTTTCTGGTGCGCTCATATCTATCAAAGATTGATTCAGGTCGTTCAAAAGGTTCAAGTCTGGAGGTCTGATCAGATTTTGCAATAGTTTTCCGAATTCCAGCTTCAGTATTATAAATTTGTACTTCTAGTTCAGATAATTTGTGTAAGACTTGTAGTGCAGGTAGACGATCAAGCTCCTTACGGGTTTTATCTTTTTTGGCATTTAATTCATAAATTAATGTTCTTAATCTATCTAATTTAGAATCTCTGGTTTGTATCAGTTTTGTTATATCAGTTATCCTTGAATCAATCGATCCAAGGTCTCTATGGACTTGGTCGATCTCACTTTCGACATCTCTTATTCTTGTCAAATCATTTTCAGAGGGAATATTGGAAAGTTGTGTATTCATTTCCTTTAGTTCTCGTTCTCTTTCCAGGATCTTGCTCTGACAAATCTTCAATTCTCGTTCTCTTTCATTCAAGTCTTTATTCACAATATTCATAGCAGCTACACTTTCTTTCAAGCCTGAGATAGAATCCTGCAACCTTACTGACTTGTCTTGAAGATTGTCCTTGATACGATCAAATTCGTCCAGATCAAAAAACGTCGAAATTAGACTTCTCAATTCTACACTATCTGCCCTAGAAAGCCTATCCACATCTTTCTGTCTCACATAGACTGTTTTTTCTATTATATCCGAAGTCATGCCGAGCATTCGCTCTATCTCTGCATTTACTTTACGTGGATCACTTACTACTATAGAAAAACCATCTTTATCTTTTTTTAATAATGTTGCATCAGATACAAAACTCTGGGGTTTGCTAGTTGGATGCCCAGATCTTTTAATAATGTTTAATTTTCTGACAACAAGAAAAATCGACTCTCCAAGCTCAAAGGTAATTTGTACTTTGCATTCATTCTGGCCAATTTTTAGCAAGAGGCCTCGTTTTCGTGCGTCAAATAACTGTTCTCCGAAAAGTCCCCA
>JARBAU010000197.1 GCA_029237525.1 Nitrososphaerales archaeon
CAGGAAACAAATGTTTTGATTGTCTTATTACAACTGCTCCAGCACTCCTGGCGAATTCTGTAGTCTTGTCTGAAGAATAGGCGTCAACGACTAACACCTCAGGCTTATAATAGCTCTTCTTAACCATTGAGACAGAATTTTTGATGGTGTTTTCTTCGTTTTTAGTAGCAAAAATTACTATAACTTTGGGATTCAAGTTATTGTCTGTATTCTCACTTTGCAAAACTGTTCGTTCAAATAACCTTCACCTTTAATTTAATTATTCTCTATGTGTATACTGATCAATTCGTGAAAAATAAAATCACTAACAAAACCTTGCGAGCAAAAGTTCATTATTCGTTATTCATTGTAAGAAATACAGCTAGGTAATTGCACTGCATACGTAATTATTATTTAGTCGTTGGCCGGGATGTGACATATGACGACAAACATCTGCACAAGATTGGAGTTACCTACAAATGTCTAGACACAAGAAAACTACTCTAAAGTCTGAAAATGACATTGTATTTGAATATTTTAGACGTATTAGAGATAAAGATGTTTCAGGATTATTAGACCTTTTTACAGACGATGCTGTCATTTACGAACCATTCAGCAAGGCCGAGGATATTCAAGATAAAACAACAGGATTACATGGCAAACAGAGTATAGAACCTTTTCTTGGAGTAGTAGTTATGGCTAATGAAGGGGTAGAGGGCAATATCACAATAGACAAAATCTATGAAAAAATAGATGGTTCTAATAACAAGTACACAGAAGTCTCTGCATTCGTAACATTTGAACGAGGTGATAAAATAACAGCTAGATTCACATTTGAACTAATTTCGCCTGCCACTAATAATAGTAATTATATTAAGAATGCTAATCAAATTGAGAAAAAGATCAAAAGTCTAGATATTCAATTTATAAATTAAACTTATGAAGGACATCAGATTTTGATATGTTATCTTTTTGACCAGTTTTACTAAACTACTGAAAAGTGTACTACTAATATATGGTGAATTCCTATCAATACGATTGAATTAAGGCGATTGTTTCCAAGCACTACCGGTAACGAGGATTATGTTTATAGCACATATTGCTTATATACTATCTCAATCAGATTGATTCGAGGAATTTAAGTTCACGAATATTGACAGTATTAGAGCAAGTCCAATTTATTAAGTAAATTAATAGAATATTCTGAAAAATGTTAAAAACTAGTATTCGTAATTATCGTTATTCAAATGAGTGATATTTTCGATACATCCTCGATCAATACGAATTCTGATCAATCCAAAAAGTCTACTAGAAGTGTTTCATTTAGACTTGACTCTAAAGTTATTGATGAGATGCAAAAAGAGGCAAACCAGAATGAGATTTCATTAAATGTTCTGGTAAATCAAACACTAAAGAAGTATACCGAATGGGGAAGATATGAAAACAAGATCGGTATGATGCCAGTACCAAAACTTATGTTGTCATCTTTAATTGACCGAGCCATAGAAATAGCAACAAAGAATGGACTACTAACTGATACTACTCTAGACTTATATAGAGATCAAATCATAAAAGAAGCCGCTACTACCGCATATAGCTTGATGAAAGACGCTGTATTGTTTATGAAGAAAGATTACAACTTATGGACAGTATTATCTGTATTGCAAGAATATATGAAAGTATCAGGCATCAACTCGGATCATCAAATTGGAACCGGTAGAAAGCACATATTTGTTATACAACACGAGCTTGGTGAAAATTGGTCCCTATTTACAAAAGAATTACTAACTCAAATATTTGAGTCGCTTGCTCAGGTGAGGGCGGAATTTAGAATTACTCCGAATACCACTACTGCTGAAGTAATATTATGATAGCATCACTCAATTATTAGTTCGTTGTTTTGATACAAGTAATCATCTGTTCGGGTACTACATTCGATATGATACCAACAGGACTTATTATTTAGGCGATTTACGACAGTAGTGTACTTTTAATTTGGAGGTTCATAACTTTCAAGACTACCTTTACACAACAGTATTAGTATCATAACGATTAGAATTATGCTAATTAATTTAATTAATAATCATGTTATGTAGGATAAATATCTCTAAACCATGACTTGGAAGTATATCTGCCAAACAGGGATTGTTGATCGACAAGTAGTGTCGGGTCGGCCAATAGACTCATAGCTAATGACTGATTTGTCATAATTGCCTTTAGAATATCTTTGTCTGTTATTATTCCAATCATTTTGCCAGTATTGTCTACTACAGGCAACCTACGAATATTTTTTGTCTGCATTATCGAGATGGCGTCGTTAACAGAGGCAAATTTTCTTATAGTGATTAGTGGCTCACTCATTATTTTAGATATTGGAACATCTATATTTACCATATCAGAAAATCCAATGAGATGCACATAATCCCGTTCAGTCACTATGCCCACTACTTTCCCATTTTTCATAGTACTAGAAGATTTTGAGTCTTTCATATTTTTTAAAATGACAACGCTACCAACTTTTTTATTACACATTAATTTGCACACATGACGTATATTTTGATTTTCATTAGCAGTTATAACGTTGGTAGTCATAAATTCAGACACAGGGATAACTTCTCCTGGAGCAGCAGTGTTTTTATTCATAAGTAGATATATTATCGTTAATATAATATATCTAATTTATGAATGCCTTGCATTGCACTGCAAACTTTAACAATATATTATTATTGTACTAAACCATTTTGACAGTAATTGTATTCAAATTCATTATCCCAGAAGGTTGGCGACTTGATTGATAGAGATTTTGCTACCCTATACGAAGACGCCAATATTGTAGATGCAACACAATTGATGAATAGCAAGAATACCTCTTCTATAATTGTCAAACTTAGAAATTCTGAAGAACCAATTGGTATAGTTACTGACAGGGATGTTTTGTATCGAGTAGTGGCTGAAAGCAAGGATCCATCAAATACCACACTAAAGGAAATAATGAGTTCACCACTCCTTACAGTTGATAAGGACGCATTAGTGAAAGATGCAGTCTCAATCATGAGAAATAAAGGAATAAGAAGACTAGTAGTAACAGATAAAAATAAATCTGCTGAATCAGAATCCTCTTCTGCCAAAGAAAATGATAAAATAAGTATACTTGGTGTTTTAACTTTAATGTCAATCGTTGGGGAATCATCTAATCAAAGCATAAGTTTGGCAGAAATTGATATACCAGATTCTATTATTGCATCAAAAAATA
>JARBAU010000020.1 GCA_029237525.1 Nitrososphaerales archaeon
ATCTCTTGATCTGATTGCTTCCTTTACTAAATCGTACTTGCCTACAGATGATCCACCAATCGTCAAGATTAAATCAGCTTTAGTGATTGCACTTTTGATTTTATTCAATATTATAGGCAGATTATCAGGAGTTACACCGAAATCTAGAGACGTACCTCCAATTTCCTCTACTAACCAAGATATTATGTGACTATGTATATTCGGAATTTTATCAGACCTGGTTGCTAAGTTGTCTGATAGCTCGTTACCAGTGGGTATTATTGCAACTATTGGTTTCTTGAATACGGGTACTTGAAATATCCGCATGAAAGTTAAAAGTCCAATATCCTGTGCCCTCAAAACTGTTCCCTTTAGTAATATCTTCTCTCCTTTCTTGATATCCTTAGATGCAGGAAAAACAAATGAACCGTATTGTATTGATGATTGAATTTCTATCTTTTCATAATTGCCTTCTCTAACAATTTTTGAATTTTCTATCGGTATGACCGTATCAGATCCTTTAGGCAAAGACATGCCTGTGGAAATCCTGTAAGCATGACTTTTTGGCAAGACAAAATTCACGAGGTCTTTTGTTGATAGTTGGATGTCATAAATTCTTAAGGTTACTGGATTTGAATTTGATGTGTTTTTGATATCATTGTATCTAACAGCAAAGCCATCCATATGAGAACTATTATACTGAGGAACTCCGAATTTTGAAACCACATCATCAGCCAAAACTCGTTTGTATGCATTTAATATATGTACAGATTCCGAATATGGGATAATGGTAGCTCGTTCTTTGAGTTTGTTAAATGCTGACTTTACAGAATCGTAGGAAATTTCTTTTCGATGCATATGAACTAAAGAATCAGAGGAATGAGGATTAATACGTTAGGTCTAATTTACATAATATATTATCATGATTTTATATTTTGTTTCATGTTCAGAATATTATTGATCTTGTAAGAAATAGAAAGTAAATTTTCTAAATGGGTTATGTGTTAATTAGGCAATTTATCAGTACAATATCATCATATATGTTTCCATAAATTCGATCGATTAACTTTCAATTATGACAGAATTTGTTGTCAAGACAGTGTCAAAATAATATAATTCAACGGCATATATAACTAGATGGTAGGCGAATTAATAAGAGAAATCACATATGAAAAGATTTATTGACTCGAGCAATTATGAACCTTTGGCTAAATATACTACTACAAATGCTAACTCGAAACGGACTTTTGGTTGCGATTTGTCAACAAGATAGAGAGTACCATAGAGGACTAATTACTTACAAACCGCTCGCAGGTTTCTATTGTACTAACTTGTAAGCTACCAGTTTGTTATCCTGCATAAGAGGTATTATAATCGTACTTTGTCCTTGTATAGATCCCAGATCAGCAGCGCCTTTTGTGTGTAGATCTATTAAAGTTACATATCCAGATCCCTCTGCAGTAACATCATATACTTTTCCTGCAGGATTATCAGTAACATAGTAGCGTGTTTCACCAGTATCCGATTCAATTCCGTCAAGGCCTCCAAAAGGGGAGGTAGTTCCAACCTTTCCTAAACTGGTTATTGTCTTATTTTTCAAGTCGATAACCTCCATGCCTCCTCCAGGTTTATTTAAAGGTCCCAAAGAAACAACTATCAATTTATTTTTACTATTGTCTATATGCAAACCATTAGGTCCATTTAATTTTGGACTTTGTAACCAAGATTCTAAAGATGTACTATTAACACGATTTACATCTAGCTTATAAATAGTATTGGTACTAGTATCTGATACATAGATATTTCCTTTATTATCTGATACAACATCATTAAGAAAGGAGCTTCCTGGTGCATTAAATCGCTTGATTATTTTTCCATTTGCAATATCTATTTCAACTAAATTTGTAATGTCTGAAACATATAATTTACTGCCATCATTTGAAATGGATATACCCTTTGGTGCATCTAATCCTGTCACCCAATTTAAGTCCATTATTCTGCCGTCAGATGGCGAAACTTTAGAAATAAATCCATTCTGATCCTTTTGATCTGGTTTTCCGTTTACATTTGATATGAACAAGACATCTTGTTTGGGTGCATAAGCCACTGATTCAGGATTCTTTAAGTTAGCAGGTGTCTCCCACAATTTGTTGACCTTGATATTCCTTACTTGTTGCTGCTCTTGTGCGTGACTATAATTATTCAAATAAATGCCGATTCCGCTAAATAATACTATTCCAGATAGTAATACTATGAGTATGCAACTCATAACCAATGATTCATGTGAATGTTTTTTATTTGCAGCCAATATGCAAAATTACCATATGAGACTAATAAAGATATTTTCATTTTTTCTCAATATCGTTTAACCTAGGAAAGTATGATTCGATACAGTTGCACGATAAGAGATGACAACATACCATAATACAAGATAGTGTCGCATGGGTATCAATACAAAGTATTCGATAAGGGAATAATAAAAGAAAATGTGATGCGGAATAATAATGACGGCCCACAATGATTTACAGAATTTATGAAATCAGATATAAACTCACTCAAGATTGAGGATTAGCAATAAAGGAAGATGGTTGATTTAGACTCATGTTTCAACCAGACCAAGACCAGGACCACTACAGAACAGGAACAATAGCAGAAATATCTAAAATATTAACCTATTATGAATAAGTCATATTATTAGGAATAAAAAGGATGATTATCTTTGATGACATCTTTTTGGTGCTTGATTAATTTTATGATGTCACGTGACAGTCAATCCTGTCAATAGCCGTTGCTGCTACCACTGGCCCCAGTCGTGCTACCGCCAGATGCTGCGCCATTGCTAGTTGAGTTGCTAGCAGTCTGGTTATTGCTGCCACCGCTACTTCCACTAGCCTGCGCTGATGCTTGTTGTGGTACAATGCCAATTGCGAATACTAATGCTACGACTAATGATGAAATCACTACTGCAGATAGTGCTGTTGTGTATTTATTGAACATTGGCAGCAGTCTGCACACATCGCATTTATAATTTTTTAGATTCCAAGCATTGATCCGTATAAATCCAGCAATTAATTTACATAGACCAATTTATACGATAAATAAAATCTTCAACGTTGAAAACATGGCTTATGCTAATCTATATTCAGATAATAATGGCATATTTATCCACGCTTATGAAGTTATGAGTACAAAAAATTTATCCTATAGATAGAAATTGATTTCATGTTATGATTTTTAGATATCCATATGAGTAGTTATGAAAGATTACTAATAAATCTGAGCATGATTCACATATATATTTCATATTAGGTGACGTGTTCAAGTTTAGTGTATGTGGGATCTACTATCTTTCATCGCACCACGAATGGCGTAAATAACTGAACTATATTCTATTCAGAGATTTCATTGTATGTTGTTTATTTGTACATCTTTCTACTATTCCAATTTCATCAAACCCTTTAGTCTCTTCGCTAATGCTTTGATACTGAAATACTTCAACATATTTCTGAATAGTAAATCAATAAAAACGATTTAATTAATTAGTATCTTTATTGTAGTTGCCTGTAGGTCATTTTTGCTGAATTGATAACCTTCTAATGATTTCTTTAGCAATTTCTTCTTGCTTTATGATCTCTCCCCTTCGGCCCGGCGTCTTCATCTGCTGCTGGTTGACTTTTAGTTTCTCTTCTAACAATTCATCAGGACCATAATAGTCATCGCTCCCTGGTACTCTCTTCTTTTCCAATTCCTTCGCATATCTAAGTCTGAAAGAAGATTCGGTAGGGTTTTCTATAGGGACTTCAGGTGATGTAATAAATACGACTCGTTCAGCATTCTCGCTCACAATCTATTCAAATTGTGAAGCACATAAGAATCTACGCATTGATCAAAATTCCCATTACGATTCAATACATGAACCCATGCTCCAGAGTTACCTGATTAAGCCCCTCTATGAATTATTAATAGAACCAATAACTATACCATCTATACTATCTTGCTACTTTGAAATAAATGCAATAGGTCAGTATGCCTGAAAAGTGAGTAAATAAATTTATATTTTTATTCAATTCACTGGATTTTAATCTCAATTCAATTAGTTTTCTTAGGCATATTTTGGATTTTTTTGAATTAAATAGAATCCAGATCAACCTGATTTTGAAATAGATACATACGTCTATACAACTTTATGATGGACTTTATTCACAATGATAAAAATAATAATAAATAAGCACATCGTTATAAATTTAATTAGGATTATTATGAATTCAGTCCAAATGTGGGCGGCATGCATCGTATTCTTCACCATAAATGCGATGTATGCATATGGAGAAAAATTATAAAGTTTGGTAAAATCCAATCACTTTTTACTTGCTCTATAGTATTTCCTATCTGGTACAAATTTTCTACATTTGCAGGGGGCAATCATACAATCCATTTTTCCTTTACTACCATTTCTGTTATGATCAACCTTGTAATGTTGACAGTTCAAACACTTTAGAAGATAATCTGTCTCGCGATCCATTCATCATAGTATAGAAAGTTAACTGTGTATATAGTCTTGCATAGCATATCTTTCCCCGCATAAGGAAAATTTGTGGAGATTTAGATTACTAGAGTGAAATTGTAGGACTGGAGGTAATTCCCCTTTTCCGATCCCCTTATTAGGCTATATGGCAAGCTTTAGACTCAGAATTATCGACTAGGGCATATTTGGTAGGTAATAAAATGTCGTAGACATCATATTTAGAAACGGTCCTCAATAGTATAGCGTTAGGCATACAAGTATACATATTAAGAACATGTGGGTAACAAATTTGGTATAAAAATCAAGCCACAAATTGTCAAAGCCCGAATATCTTAATATTGATCCTTTAATTATTTTAATAGCAATTAAGAACTCTATTTGTGTATAAGACAGAAAAGGAAAAATAGTTGTAATCATTACCACAGCATTAATGATTAATTGACTAAAGTTCTATCTTATTACATTCTTTAATTGTAATTCCTCTGCATTTTATCCATCATGTATACAACGACTGTCGAAAAAACTTGAGATGTTGATACTATCCATATCCTCGGTAACTCTTTCGTGTTCATTTCTTGGCTTCTTTGTGTTCTCCTGATCTTGGGCAGTCGGGATATCGACTTATCATGTTAATATTGTACAGACATGATTTAGAAACTAAGTGTATGACACTTAAATACCACAATAAAATCCTCCGATTTAATTGTCTTTACTCAAAAAGACAAGAATATTATTTCTATTATCTTCTGTAATTGTTTGGATTTAGATTTATCATGGAATGCATATGTATCAGTTAATATCAGTATAGAACTGAGAGCACAATTTAACCAACTGGACTCAGGATGAATGATCGAATTTATCACATCCCTGTTTTCATAATTAATGTGCATCGTAAAGGCAACTAACAGTTGTTATCATTCGGTATTTGAGCAATTCGTAATACATCGCATCTCAAATTGTAAGACATTATTCATAACTAATGAGCAGAAATGGTGTATTTGCCAATGACCATATCTACGTCTAAACAGAACTGCCTGATCTTATATATGAATATCTATCTTACTTCTCCGTAAGATATCCCTTTACCCATCGCTCATCTCCGCCACTCAACCTCTCCTTTTTCCAAATCTGAACTTCCCGCTTGATCCTTTCGATTATATACTGACACGCATCAAACGCATCATGTCTGTGAAACGCAGAGACTGCTACTACCACACTGATATCTCCTACCTTTAGCTCACCTATTCTATGAAGAACTTTACATCTAATATTCCATTTTTGTCTGGCGTCATTAATGATAATTTGCATTCTTTCTTCTGCCATCGTAATGTATGATTCATAATACATTCCTACAACAATATCCGCTTCGTTGAAATTGCGAACAGTTCCTACAAAGAGTACTGTTGCTCCTACACTATTATCTTGTATGGATTTAAAAGTATCTTCTATAGAAATTTCCCCTCCTGTAATTCTTTGGATTTCATATAATTCCTGTTTGTCATTAACACTATTATCATTAGCTGAAATCATAGTGGATCTATCCTCCAGCAACTGGTGGCAACAAAGCGACTTCATCTGCATCCTTCAAGAGTACATCATCCAATATAACTCTACAATTCACGGAAATGGTTATCGTCTTTAAAAGGTCTTTAATACCAGGATGCACCTCCTGTATTCTACGCAATAGTAGATCACTACTTGCGGGATTTGATATGATAAATTCTTCCTCTCGAATTCCTGCAACTTCTTTGACATTGGCAAAATATAGAACTTTGACCTTGATAGAAGAAATTGACATTTTGTTGATATAATAGAACTAATTGAATAATTCGTATATGTCTGTTGCTTTTTCAAAATACAACTCGAGTCAACAGAATGTTCCTGATGTAAAAATCAGAGAGGTCCATTGATCTTATTTAATATTCTTGGGCCAAATAGGCTTTGGCTGAACGCAGTCGTAAAATCAAGTCTGATTACCAGTCCTGGATGATTATTTGTTCTTTGAGCTAAGATCTGTCGACTCGATTCTAATTATACACTCAGTAGTATTATTTCTAGATTATCGGATAAAATAAGACATCAAGAGGAGAACGGTGGTGTATTAACACTCTTTGTTGTGCTTGTGCATTTTCATTAGATTTGATTTGCTCGATTTAATCCGTCTACTAGGTTTGAATTATCAATAAGAATTCAACAAGCAGATTCTATGAAATTCTAATATTAATAATCTAGCCTCGTATAATTTATTTCTCGATATTCTAAATTTGATGGATATAGGATTTACGATAACTTTTTTTAAGCATGTCTTAAATAATACACTTCATATTCTATAAGATGGACTTTGAATACTAAAGTAATAATTTTGCTTGCTATTTCGGGTGCGTGTTTAATATTAATTAATGGTATAATAGTGCAAGTACTAGAATTTGAAACTTTTACTCTAAATTATGCACATGCTAAGCAACAAACGTTTACTACAAAACTATCGGGACAGAACGAAATTCCCCCAATAAAAACACATGCAACAGGAACAGCTAAATTTAATGTTAATTCTAATGATACTTTAAGCTATGAGATTATTGCCAATAATATCAACGCTGTAATCGGAGCACGAATAGGTCAGAAAAATGGCTCCCTTCTCGCGGAGGTATTCAATCCATATGCGATTCATAATGGTAAATCTGGTATTCCTACAGGGCAAATAAATGGTGTATTATCCAGTGGCATTATTACATCAGACGATCTAAATGGCCCTGTGGCTGGTAAAATGGTATCCGATTTGGTGAAATTGATGAAAGAAGGTAAAACGGTTGTAGATGTGCGCACACTAGAACATCAGAAGGGTGAAATAAGGGGATTGATTTCGCCAATAACCGCAGTTATACATTCAAACAACACATCTGGCGGTAATGAATCGAAATCAACAGCCTTATCATCAACATCAAATCTGATTAATTCAAGCAAATTAGGGACCAAAAATGTGACACTATCTGAAAGACTGCAAACACCTCTGATTTCGCAATGTGATACAACCCAGCCAACCATGCAAGGCCCGGAGTATAAGCCTGGATCGCCATTCAAGCAAGGACAGAATTTTGCTAATGGATTATCAGGTCCTAGGCTAGAACTAACTGGTAGAGTAATCTCCAATTTTGATTGCAAGCCGGTTAAGGGAGCTGTATTGGATGTCTGGCAGGCTGATGCTAATGGAAACTATGATAATAAGGCCTATAATCTCAGAGGCAAGATCGTGACTGACAAAGATGGTAAATATGTTCTAGATACCATTTACCCTGGACGTTTGCATGTAGAGAATATGGATCTTCGCACAAGTCCAAGTCAAAGTCCCGTTCATATCATGGTTGGAGTCCCTGGCCAACCATTACTCACTACTCAAATATATTTTGAAAATCAATCAAAAGACACTGGTATAAAAGATTCACTAATAACCAGAACAGTGGTTAATTCCATTGGCACCAAAATTGCGAATTTTGACTTTGTAATAGAGGATTATAGAGGACTAACAACAAGTACTAATGCAAATACAAATCCAAGTACAAATATACAAAGATCTAATGCCACCACCAGAATACCCAGCTAGAATACAAGTTTGTATTAAGAATAAATATTTGGGCAACGAAGCAGGGCTATATTGATGTAACTACACATGCTAAACTAGGTAAAAATCCAAATCAGTACTAATTCTATGGGTATTCGTTTGTGTACACCGCTGTTAAAAGAATTCCTAGCCAGGTTATAGGTAGAGTATTATTCTAGGATAACAATTCTGCATACGCTACCATCATTAAGAATCATATTTGTAAATAACGAATTGATTGTCTGCGGCATAAGTTTGTTAGATTTGAAGTAATATACTATATCGTATGGACTAACTACATAAGGAAAATAGTAATAAAATAAATAAAATATTGTTCCATTCAGATCGAATGTAAGATAAAATGCAAGTTTATGAGCCTCTGAATAAACTATTGGCTATGCTAGTATCACATTTGAAATTTGAAAAAGTCAATATAAGCAATATTTTCTCTCCAGGTGTATACTCAGTAAAGATATTCCCGGTAGTACTTCTCATTCCCCGAACCAAATCTACATTGATAAACTGAGCAGAGTAGAAATAGAAATGATCTCTCAATTTCTACCACTTGTAGAATACCAGATACTAAGAAAATTAGCACCACAGTCTGATGGAAGTTCTTTTTCAGATACTATTGTTTTAATGGATATGCCAGGCTTACGTCTCCCATCTACGTTACAATCACTTTTGCTAGAATACATCAGATCTGTAGTGAGGGAAGAAAATGGGAACATTCAGTTCATCGTCGTAACAAGTTTCTCTGCTTTGATCGATAAAGCCACATCTGAAGAACGTTTTATGCTGATGCCATCAGAACATCTGGCTGAAGGTTCCAATCAGTTAGTGAAAGTTTCTGATGCAAACATGTTCCTAATGCATTCCTGATCAATCTAAAAAGATCTCAATTTGACTTAAATTAATAATTTCGAATAATCGGAAGAGTAGATTTGGGCAGCAAGAAAAGTTTCATAGTGTTATCCTAGAGTATTACTTACTGTGACTGCCATTACCAATCATGCCTTTAAGAGTATCTAACTTATGCTCTATAATGTGCGTCATTTGGTGCTCTCTTGTTCTCTATGTTCAGAGAGAAAAAGATCCCAAAGCGTACGAGTACTTGTATCTCACCATACAAATTTAAGCCGAGTAAACACAATTCATAGTCCAATGTCAACCAGTTCCCTATTCACGCGAACTGGAACAGACCAAAGCGTAATCGGTTTGGCCGAATTCGCTGCAGAATCAGATAAACTACAGGAATTTGTAGCAAAAAATACTATCCGGATTGGGCAAAAGATAGTAATCGATAGCGAAAATCTTGAAGTAACGTTACATCCAGACGAACAGATATTCAATGCAAATGAAGCAAAGCATGAGGAAGTAAGAGAACAAAAAGCAACGACACAGCAGGAGTTAGAACAAAGGAGAGTGACTAAATCAAATGTCTGAGAATTATCATGATTTGATGGTATGTCCCAGATGTAAGAAGGAAGTAATGATGGTTATTTGGTCTAACGAAGGTAGGACTGAATTGTTGTGTGATATATGCAGGAGAGAAGTTAATGACTTTTACAATCATCGAAGGTGACGCATTAAAGAAACTTGAAGACATTGAAGACGATTCGATTGATAAGAAAGGTCTTGTACGGTTCAGAAATTTGTAGATTCTATAATTTGATTCAAGGATACATTGTAAAACTATTTTAAATACATTCTCGTCATAATGAAATACAGCAGTCTTTTCATCAGTAATACTATCCTCAGATCGTGTCATCAGGGATTCATTAGAAGTATCTGGTGTCAGATATATAAGTAAAATTCACTTTCATTTTATTACAACCTCGTTGGTTTGATTTTATAGACTAACAAGTCGAAAAATGCTTGATACGGTGCTTGAATAACAGAACTTACAATTAGTTTTCATACTGTTTAATAATTAGCATCTCTCATCCCAATGATGGAGATTTCCTTGAGTGAGACAAACCCTTACCATGAAACAATAGAAGTGTTGTACGGTAATGAAAACATACAAAGAATAGTGTTAGAACATTATCCACAGATTAAAGAGCAGCATGATGCATGTATGGATCGCACAGAAGTTGCAACGACAGTTTCATATGAAGCAATATGGAATGGGCTCCTAAGTGTTAAAAAAAGAGGAATTAGACTGAGATGCAAAGTTGAAGCTACACTGGAAGAGAGCTCATAACGAGGTCCCACGTCATCAACTAACCATGTATTTTCGGTGTTGTTATTTTTAGCGAATCAATCATTTTCTGCACTAATGGAAGATCAGAGTCAAATTGTTCTGGCGAGTTTTCGTATTGTATAAAGTAAGCCTTATTCCCAATAATTGTCCCTGTTTCTAGGCCCTTAATGTTTTCACCATTGTCTATGTAAGAATATAGCATTTTGTATGCAGGATTCCCTGCAAGTGAGTTTCCGCTACTTGATGATTCATTTACTTTAAAATTCTGTAAATCTGTTTTGTCATCAGATATTGAATCTGAAACAAATTGCTTTAAATTCTCGCCAGAGTCAACATTATCGACTGATACATCAAATGTAGCAGAAGAATTGGTATCTTTAGGCGAGAACGAAACGATATCGGTACTAGAATCGCCAGTTTTATTGTTTCCCTCTCCAGGGCTTGAATTCCAGCTAGCAGGATATAGTATATTTATACCATATGTATCATTGGTGTATGTTAAGAACTGGGAAGAATTATTATTGGTACTCTGACTTGAAGCTGCAAAAGCGTTTTCAGTTATTTTGTTGCAAAGACTGCCTATTGGAGAAGTTGTAACAATCAATAAAAGAATTAATGAGGAGGCCAAAACAAGCACTGGTTTGCTACAATAATTCTGAATTTTGACATTAGATCTATGATTGTGCGGTGATAACAATTCGATCGGATCCACTAAAGGTCAGCGAGCCCCTTTTTAACCTTTTGAGTACAATAGAAGAATTTCTGAAATAGATGTCCTAAAGGCCACAGAAGTAACAATATTTGGAAAAATCTATAGATTACAATATCCAATCTAATCTTAGAACAAATCAGTAAAAATATAGTAACGGTAGCATACTGAATGTAACTTATCCGTACGCATTAATGAATGCCAAGTTATCTACAGAAAATGTCATTATAAAAACATGATCTACAACGTGGTATTTCGAAAAATTGCTTTTGTAAGAGCCATATGTAGTTGGAGCAAAGACGAAATAGTTCAGTCGAAAGACATTCTAATGATTATATCATGTTATACATCATATTGGTGGCATCAAACATATGTTTGTAAAAAGTGATATAATATAAGAATACTAACAAATCTGGTTCGTATAGATATTATGCTTATGGTATAGAACAAATATCAGATTTTAATTGGCATAAAATATCTCCCAACATAGATAAACCTAAAAACAAATCATTACTTGATTAGTGCTTGCAAATAAAAAATAAACTTGCACTACCGGTTACTATTTCGATAGTAGTTGTCGGACTATTTACCTCGACGCTGGGAGTCGAAGTAAACAATGATTTGTTTGCTAAGAATTTCAAGCCTAATACAGAACAACAAATTAATAATTGCGGAAATAATGCATTGCCTGCAAACATTACTTGTTCAAATTTAAGTCCTAACACAGAAGCACAAAAAAATATTAACAATATGACAATTGTTCATAACTCACTTCTGCCTTTTCCTTAAACTTCAGATTCATATACAAGATTAATTGTTGTACTTGCTAACATAGGTGACAATTTAGCTTACAATGATGGGTTATACTTCTGTAAGGAAGTATGTCCAAATAGAAACTGAAAGAAGGAGTAACCTAATACATGAAAAAGAATGGAGTTATCATACCGTATCTATTATTTGTTCAAGATATGTGGTATCCAGAAAGACGTATTATAAGTGGAAGAACAGATACAAACAGAAGTGAATAGATGGACTCTCAGATCTCTCTAGAAGACCTCATAATATCAAGTACAGAAAGGTAACATCTGCAATACAAGAAACAATACTTGATCTACGATTAGCCAAGAGATTTGGATGCAGCAGGATCAAGCTTCGGTTAAGAAGAACTATTGGATTGTCATCAAGTACGCGAACTATATACAAGATAGTAAATAGACATGGTCTTAGCATCCTTAAGTGTAAGACAAGAACTAGTACATACAATCGGTTTGCCATGAGACATCCCAATGAGATGGTTCAGATGGATATCCTTGGACCACTCTATTTCAGTAATTCCAGTTAAAGGAATTACTTCATTAGCTGTATTGATGACTGTTCCTGAAAAGTAGCAAGTAGATTGTCTGAAAGGAAGAATCTGTAGATATTCTTAATGTGTTAGAGGATTGGATAATGATTAATGCAAGCCTAAAAAGGTAATGCATAATAATGAAAAGCAGTTTGCATCCAGAATCTTCAAGCATTTCCTAGTACACAATCATATCAAGAATAAACTAATACCAAATTGCTTTCCACAGCTAAAAAAAAGGCAGAAGTCTAGAGGATAGTGAAGAATGAATTTCTAGCATTATAAGACATGCCAAGCATAAATGATGGTAAACAAAGATACGACATGTTTGTTAAGCATACAATGAAGCAAGAGAGCATGAAGGATTCAATAGTCTTACTCCTTCGGAGATGTTCCTACAAAGGTTAATTACATCCATCAACCATAAGGGGCTAAGCAGCAAAGTGTAATCCATGTAGGGTAATCAAAAATGTAACCTATCTGGGTAACTGCAACAATTAATAAAATACTAGAGGCAAGTGCTGGCTAGCTTTTTAGAGTTATCTGAACAATTTTCGGGATTTAGCACAACCATACTAAGTGACAGATACAAGAATCGATCTGGGATCAATCAGTAAATCATTATTTTAAATATATTTTTAGATCATATTTTTATATGTTCTTAATTTAACGGATTTAGTTAGCTTGGTTTCATTTACCGTACATTCGACAATTGTACTCTTTCTCAGTAACGTAAACAAGGTTTATAGTGCAGGTTTATATCAACTTGAAGAATTGGACAAACATCTTTATCGCAGTTGCAATCGTATTGATAGCAATTGCATTTGTAGCCACAGCACCAATTCTGATAACCGATTCATTTGTACATTCTGACCATCACCACTACTAGATACAGGATTATTAGGCTAGTATGAAAAAATGCTCATAAAATCTAGCTAATAATCTGACCCAATTTTTTATTGCTACTAACAGGAAATTTGTACTCTATTATTTAGTCATCATCTATATTTTAATGGACTGGTAGAACAAAAATTCTAGAGATCGCCGCGATAATAAAATGTAAAAAATACGGTGTTACATCTCCGAATGTCTGTAAAGATTAGATACTTGCTCAGACTTGATTATATCAGATGGCAGAAATATGAAATTAATTATTTAGCGCTTCCTTAGATTTTATAGTAATATACTGTCGATATAATTATCACTAGTACACTATTCTATCTAGGATAGAGACCATAGCGCGCAGGTCGCAATAGTTAGAAATTGCAACAGCTATGACAAAATCATTGATTTGCTATAAGACTAGGATCTGTCTTGTCAATCAATGAAGCGCCATATCCTCCGAGTAGTAAGATTAATCATCGGGTATCCTAGAAATGGTATTGCTGCTGGAGACTATAAACTAATCCAACCAAAGTATTGAGAACAAATATAATGCAACAGGAAATCTTCTACTCGTTCGACAACAATAGAGCTCTTCAGCGAATGCTTGGTTTATTAGACATTATATCACAATATTAGCAGGCATGTATTGATCACTCAATCATGGTATCAAACGTTCTATTAACTCATTCGAACATAGTCTTATCGGTTTGGATTCGATCAAAAAAAGACACATAACGGGTTTAAACCTCATTTTCTTTACCTAGAATTCTGATTAACAGGTTAAGTATCTTTTGAGATTCAATGTTACCTAGAGAGATGTCTTAATTGATTTTATTATATTTCAAATAAATAAAATGCCACCAGACTCGAGTATATTTGATCTACTACTATCATATTCACATCAAGCGTCGAGAGAAATGTGATTTAATTTAATTTGATAATTTAATGTCATTTATATATTTGATATAACAATTGTTGAGCAAGTTAATTGGGTATATAAAAAATGTATAATAAAGAGTCAAATAACCACAATTTAAATACTATGAACAAAAAGTTTTCTGATGCATTATTTGAATTTATATCTTCAGTTGAATCCGAGCTAGATATCATGCTGCCGCATCCAGCATCATTGCACTTCCTTTTTCAATCTAAAATATTTGACCACCTGATATCACAGAAACTAAGTAAAAATATTGTTACTAGGATACTAAGCACTTATGATGAAAGTACTATTGCATTAATAAAAAAGATAGTTCCCTTTATCGGATATAAATCTATAAAACCATCATCGAATGCAATCGCTGCAATACCATCAGCAAGTTTATTAGTTTTAATAAGGGATAAGCAGGATATTTTTTGTTTTTCATTTGATATAAGACAATATGGTAAAGAAAACATAAATGATACCATACTTTCTGTTAACGATTGGCTGTACTCTAGAAACGTAGCACTAGTCAAAAATACTGTCTATTGCTTTGATGTCATATGGAGAGAAAAAGATAATTATGATGAAATTTTAAAGGAGAAAAAACACTCCGATCTTTTAGTCGATCTAATTACACACGATATCAGAAATTATCATCAAATAATACAAACTAGTCTTGGACTTGTAATTTCTCTCTTCAAGAAAAATAAAACTAGTGTTTTGTCACCAGCTAGTAAAAGAATTTTCTCACTTCTTACTACCGCGGAAAATGCACTTGTTAGAAGTCAGTCATTTGTAGATAACGTACGCAGATTAGAACGGTTGTATACACAAAAGAATCTAAAACTAGTATCAAAGAACGTACCAGATGCAATTAACAATGCGTACTCCATGGTAGAACGAACATTATATAATAACAATCCACATGGTAAGAAAGTTTCATTAAGCATGGTTCATGGCGATAATACTTGGGAAATAAATATAATGGCTGAAGATCTACTTGTAGATATTTTTATAAATTTATTTTCTAATACTATGAAATATACAGATCAATCAGAAGTGAAAATTGATGTGACGATAAAGGACTATTTTATTGGCGAAGCAAAGTATTGGATGGTAACTATTTCAGACAATGGTAATGGCATACCAGATCCAATGAAAAAGGAGTTGTTTGAACGATACTATTCTAAAGCAAGAGGTGCAGGATTAGGATTATCAATAGTTAGAGCTTTAGTTGAAAGGTACAGTGGAAAAATTTGGATTGGAGATAGGGTATATAATGATCATACTCAGGGAACTACATTTGGGATGATTTTTCCAGCGGCATTATAAAAAATTATTGAACACAATACTATTTTCAGTCTTTTTCCATTTATTAGATTATTACGACTAATAATCTTGCATCCAGACCGGATTGTGGTTTTGCTGTAGCTGCCTTACTTGTTCTGACGTTAAGCTACTAAAATCTTTAGAATCATACGCACATATGCCGATAACAGGAAAGTTAAATCTTTGTTCTAAACATGATTCATATTCGAGTAATTCTTTGGTAAATCCATTCTTGAAAAATGCTCCCATGTCTCCAACTACTCGCAGTCCTCTTTTTCCTTTGTTAAGAGAGTTTTCCACCAAAGTGGACCACAATGCCTTCGTTCTCTGAATATTTGGCACACCATCAGGAAAATACAACTCTTCGGTAGTTCTAATAATAATATCACCCTTTGATTCAAGCTCTAGGACATCCACTTTCCATTCATCTCTCATTCTGACACGAATTTCATCTTTTAGCAAATCAGTAGTTGTGAGAACGAGAACTTCATTTCTTTGTAGGCCCTCTTTTAGAAAGGCAAAGGCTTCATTAAATTTTTCTTCCTTAGTAGGATAAACTGCAATAACATGATTTCCTACTACGAGTGTCTGCAGCCTCTGTGCCATCTATCTAATTGAATGAAGATCTAACATATATCGATTATCGTGATATTGGTCCAAATTCCCGAAGTGGAAATATATACCAACTAGAACCATCATTTAATTTCTTCGTGCAGAATAATACCAATAAGAAAAGATTCGGCCTAGAATAATCAGTGATATTACCAAATGAATAAGCGAGCGCAGATGATCACCAGATTGACACTACGATCAGATAACAGACTATGGGTTAGGATTTTTAGATCCTAGCTTGAGGTGTTCAGAAGATTCGATTATAATGTCAATTCTTTTGCAATCAGAATCCTATACTGCCTTGATATTTCCAGCTTTTCGTCATCTTTAGCCCCATACTGAATAGCCAGGCAGAGCATAAATAACTAAAATCGTGAGTTTGTGACAATAGCGTCCGACTCGGGTTTCAAATATTTCTAAATCACTTCTGACTTTCAAATCTCTAATGAATTACTATATGTCCGAGACATTTTTGATCTTTTGAGAAGCTGTTAAAATCTTTTTGATGATATAACCAAAAACCTTTCATGGCAGCATCAATGTCTACAAATCAAGATATGAAATAATCAAGACTCAGTTACTAGATTACGAAAATGTAAATCATATGTGATATATCATATATATCATATTTCTTTCATCCTCTCAGTGATAAGCTTGTGTCTTTGATTCCAGTGTTCAAGAAATCTCTTAATCAATGGTTGAAAGTCTTCTGTTTTGTATGTCATTTTTTCTCTGGATAGTTTGCCCATGTCTTTTCCTAATTTTATGCAAGTCCAGCATCCTATAAATGGAATAAGCGGTGCGAAATAATATCCTGCTTGTCTACCAGTAAATCCCCAAGCTTCGCCTACCAAACAGTATTTAGAATCATACGAGAGTACTTGTTTGTCCTTATTAGTCAAGCCAAGTTTAAGTTTAGTAGCCCAAGTAGGGCAAATTTCATCCAAGGTGAATGGTGGTGAGGGTGATAATTGCTTGGATTTTCTAGAGTTTCGACGATGAATTCCATGTATTTTTGAAATTATCCCAATCATGTCCCCAAACTAGAATTGGTCATAATATTATATAATATTATATAATATTATATAATATTATTCGAATGTAAAATATTAAGCATTATTTTTGATTTGAAAATTCGTTTCAACTACAGAAATCAAAATAGCAGGTTTGTTATGAACAGTTGAGGACAAGAAATCTAGTTCAAGTAGTGGTCTAATGCGGGTGTAAATTGCTTAGTTACAGCACATCGTAAGTCATTTAGCTCGAATTATCGGCAAACCATAATTGGATCAAGCTTAATTTAATCCAATAACAAAAACGGTTATAGATCACGACACTGCAACAAGCGAGAAGCAGCCCTTAAAGCTAGGTTACATTCGTTTATAAACAAATAATCGATCGTTCTAGTTTATAATCTAAATCTGTAGACAACTTTAGATTCAATTATATATAATAAATTCTACTTCGAACCATGATACTATCTTTTTTGCATTGTTTCGTAATTCTCAAATAGATCACAGATATTCTACTTAGTCTAGATCTAGGCAAATATATTGCTTCTTGGAATATAATGGAATAGCCAAGTGTTTCTGTTACTAAGAATATAACCATTACACAGAGTGGACAAAACTCGTAGCTTTCTCATGCAGAATTTTTGCAAATTGATGTATATCAATATCTTTGAAAGGACTGATCTTTTTTAATGGAAATAGATCCTGTCCTTCGTCGAGTATCCCTCTACCGCGAAGATCTTCAATAATTTTTTCTCTTAATTTTGGAGGACAGATCTTGCTATTATATACGCAACTAAGCGATCCATTAAACATTTCTTTAAGATGATCGTCCCCTTTTTCTTCATGAAAGTGTGGATTTCTTGTTTCGACTTGCATTACTTCTACACCCTTATCCATAGCATCAAAGTTTTCTGTAGGCAATATACCTCCGAATTCTTCCAAGATGTTTACTATTTCATACGGTTCTACTGAAAAACCTGAAGAATATGTTAATAGTTCGGCTAATTTGATCGACATACAATGTTCTCCTGAATTTCCCGTCCGCATAACTTCGGTCTCAAATCCGGTATAATATGATACTAGTGAATTTAGGTATTGATTTGTTATTTCTGATACTCTTCCCCACTTTGAAAAATATAATCCACTTTCAGAAACTTTTGGCTTATAGATCCACGATATACGTACCATAGTATATGGTGATTTTGACATTGCAATACCTGAGGTGAATATTTTTACATATTCATTGACAGCTCCCGGTACATAATTATCTGCATCGATAAAACCAACGTAATCCTTTCCTGCCATCTTGGCTAGGAGCATTCCAGTTATCATTCCTTCGGCCTTGCCATTTCTAACTATATCATCTGGACCAAAAATGGTGGTATGGCCGACCTGTTTGAGAGCTTCTGATAAGCCTAAATCTTTTTGATGTAATATTATGGCATTTTTTCCTACAAATCTATTAAATTGTTCTAATGCTTCCTTTTCCAATTTGTACCTATCTACGGGCTGCCTGGGACTGTTAGATACAATGATAGTAAGACAATCGTGAGGAATACCACTTAATACACCTTCCAAAAGCTTTAGACGTTCACCTTTGATCGGTATGACTATTGCCATCTTTTTTTCAATCTCTGAGATTTCATCGTTTCCAATGCTTTGGACTGTTTCAGAAGCTGTTCTTCCATTATTGAAACCAGAATCTAATTCATATACACGTTGAACTCCATGAAGACTTATAGCTCCAAACCTCTCAGTATATCGTGGAAGGTCCAATTTCATACGATTAGAAGCGTTATAACTGCTTATAACTATTAGGTGACATTTATGAATTCGAACATAATAAATTCATGGTTGAAGGAACGTTAAAGTATAAAAATATTGGACAAGACGATGTATTTTTCTAAAAATAAAAATAAAATAGGATCTTCTGATTTATTCTTCTTATTCTTTGTCTATGAATTCATCTGGAGTCGGGGGTTCCGGATTTAGGCCCTTTCTTTTTCTTATTTCCACTATCAAGTTTTTAAATATTGATTGTGGTACTGGTTGCCATGTTTTGAAAAATGTATTCCACATAGCTTTACCAGCGGTCCCTCCTCGCATGACCTCTGAAAGATCAAATGTTTCGGATGCTGGAACCTCTCCTTGAATTATCGAGACTACTCCTTTTTGTTCAACATTCAACAACTTACCCCGTTTACCCGACAGTATACCAGCAACAATGCCAATTTGTTCTTGTGGACATTTGATCTCGATTCCCAGCAATGGTTCGAGCAAGACTGGGTCCGCAATTAGCATAGATCCCAGCATAGCTCTTCTAGTTGCAGGCATTAACTGTGCAAGACCTCTATGAGCGGGATCTTCGTGGGGCACAAAGTGATGTAGTACAAACTTCACACCTCTCACCGACTCATGGGCAATAGGTCCTGAATGAAGTACATCATCAAAACCAGATTTTATAGAGTCCATTGATTCTTGGATAAACTGCACACCTTTAGTTTCATCAATTAATATGTTCCCGCTAACATCTAACGCAGCTACACTTCTAGCTTCGTCTGCAGGCCAACCCTTTTCTCTAAGAATTTTTGCCACTTCTTTTCTATCCATGTCTTCCTTTACGTGTCCAGATCTAATCAAATCAACTATATTTTCATCGAGCGGTTCTACTCGCATGAAAATTTTATTGTGCTTGTTGGGGGATTTGCTCATTATAGGTCCAGCTTTGGAGCGAATAGTTTCGCGATAATTTATCAATGGTTGCGTAGTGGTTATGTCAAGACCTGCTTCTTGTAATAAAGAAGTAGCAATTTCAAGGTGTAATACACCCATGCCCGCCATCAATGTCTCGCCAGTCTCTTCGTTAATCTTAACTATAAGATTTGGATCTTCTACGGTGATTCTACGTAATGCTTCGACCAATTTAGGCAAATCTTTTGGATGTTTTGGTTCCACAGCAATAGTAACCACGGGTTCTGAAACGTATTTGATGGATTCAAATGCGGGAATACTTTTGACCGTAGAAATGGTCTCGCCAGCTACTGCATAATCGAGTCCCAGTAGCGCAGGTATGTTCCCTGCGGGTAACATATTCACCACTTCCCTTGTATTACCCATGTATATATTCACGGATTGAACTTTTCCGAGTCTCTTGGCATCAATTAGACGGATCTCATCGCCGTCTTTAATCGTACCAGAGAAAAGTCGACCAGTTGCTACTCTTCCTGCCTGTGGATCTACATTTATTGTTGTTACCATCATAGTTACTGGACCTTTTTCGTCACATGCAAGGAGAGACTTTCCAATTTCTGAATCCAAGTCTCCCGGCCAAATCTTGGGAATTCTATATTTTTGGGCTACATGTGGCGGAGGATGATGCTGAACAACCATTCCTAAAACTGCTTCATGCAGAGGGGCACTTTGCGCAAGTGATTTAATTGCATTTGGATCATCAGAGGTATATGCATCATATACATCCTTGAAGCTGATTCCCTTTTTCTGGGCAACTTTATAATTAAATCCCCATCTATCTTTGGCTGAACCGAAAGCAACACTATTTCCTTGTATACTTACCTTCCATCTCTCTTTAATTTCTGGCTCAGCGTAAATGTCAATTAGTCTATTGAATTCTGCAATTATGTTTGAAAGCCACTTCTGCATTTCAGCTGGATTTAATCTTAATTCTTTTACCAGTCTATCTATTTTATTTATGTATAAAACTGGCCTAACTCTTTCCTCAAGTGCTTGCCTAGTCACAGTCTCAGTCTGAGTCATAATACCTTCAACTGAATCTGATACTACAACTACGCCGTCAATTGCTCTAAGTGCTCGCGTAACCCTTCCAGTAAAATCAATATGTCCTGGTGTATCAATCATATTTATTACATATTCTTTTCCCTCATTTTCATAGAATAATGTAACATTTGCGCCACGTATTGTCATCTGTCTATTCTGTTCAAGTTTCATCGAGTCTAATGCGAGTGCTTGCCCTGCAACTGAGGGAGAAATAATACCAGATGCTGCTAATAGACTATCACTCATCGTTGTCTTACCGTGATCAACGTGTGCGATGACACCAAAATTACGAATCTGGTCTTTATTCCCAACAATTCTAATGATATCCTGAGTCGATTTAAATTTAGGCATTCAACCGGGAAAATTTTCTTTGGAGGTTTATTAAACGTTCCTTATCAAGAAGAAAAACAATTGTTTATCTTTTCTATAAATATACCGTCATATTATGGTGATTACGCTACAATAGTATTCATAAATGAGAAGGATTTGCAGCAGCATGTAATTATTAGAACGAAAAAAGATTAGATCAAAAGTGCAGTATGAAGGAATCATCTGTATTTTCTAAGCAGAATTGACAGCCTAACTATTTTAAGTTCATATAAGAATGTTTATATATCATCCTCATCCTGGATCTCAAGATTCAGACTACGTTAAATGTATGAATATACAACATACCTATCTGAAATATCAGAATATGATAAGCCAAATCTTGAAGAAACTGAAAAGTTCTTATTATATAGGATTATGAATACGTACGAATCCTCAGCACGTCGAATCGCATCACATCTTAACGTAAAGCGTCTTACTTCACAACACAAATCCCAAATTCCAATCATGAAGCGACTGCAAGAATACCACTTTATTAAAGAAATACAACAATCATCACTTTTTCGGGACTCGAAATATTACAAGTTGACCACTTTCGGACTATTTTATATCTTTTCCAATACTTTGAACTATTCACCACAGCTACTGACAGATCATAGAGATAGTTCAATACTAAAAGCACTTCTCTATCAATATCTACAACCCAACACTATTAGGCAGAGTACTGGCAGATTCTACGCCATTATAACTCAGTATTTAAATGATTGCTGTAGAATAACCTCAAACGGCCTATACAAATTCAAACTGCTCAATAATATAGAAGTTGGTCTAGTACAATTGGAATATGAGCTGAGACGAGAAGCTAAAGTTCTAGGAACTAAGCTAACAATAATGTATAATGAATCAAATTTGTTAGCTGGTAACCCGGATATAACTGATGAAAATAAAAGGTTTTTATTATATGAACAAGAAAGCACCATGAAAACAATATTATCGAAAGATGGTAAGTTCTTAGAATTCTTAGACTCCATCTATAAGGAATTTAGTGAAACATTTTCAGGTTTCTGACGAGAGTGTGTAATTACTAATCTGTACCAATAATGAGTAGTCTAGTTGACTACATTTAGAAAGTTATCAGTAGTCATACAAGTAAAAGATTAACATTAACTAAATTGATAGTATACACTTGAAATAGGAAGTCACGAGTTATTATGGTTAGGATATTCCTAATTAACATTAATACTACCATTATTCAACAAGAGATTGTTCTTTCATAGATCTCTTTATCATTATGACGAAAACAAACATAGCCGCGACTACTATCCAACCCGACATGCCGAAAAAATATGACAATAGACGATGTGAATTCATAGCATCCTCTGAATATGAGGAGTATGGTTGACCTAGTAGGAGATCGCCCCCTACTCGCATACATAAGGATATAATAATTAAAATAAGAGGAATCTTATTGAAATTAGTAAAGTGTATTATTTTTCCGATGATAGGCGGAAGCATTAATGGTAAGTATAATGCTATGGTAAGCCCAATGAACCCTATGGCTATGATATGGATCGCAAGGTCATAAAAAATGTAGTATTGACCTACTACGTAAAATAATAGTACCATAGTAATACCTATAAGAAGAAAAGCAAAAGATATCCTAATATGAATAATGATAAAGGTATAACGAGCCTTTTTTTCTCCACTAATTAGACTGAGAATCTCACTATTATCAAATCCTCCAAACGCATAGATCGCGATTGCGAATATCATTGCTGATGCAAATAATGTTGCGCTAAAGATTATTGGAAGTAATGATATATCTAGGTATACTAGAGAAGCTAGCCCCGAAATTATGCTGACAGATATCAAAAGTAGTGAAACTACTGCAAGGATTTTCAGTGGTCTTATGTATCCAAGAAAAGACGGTAGTGTTTTGTATTCGATTCCAAAAATCATAAGTAACGGAAAAAGTAACCACAATAAAATCTGTATTAAAGAATTTGAATAACTATATTTTGATAGATCAATCAGATTAACAGTTAGTAAAGTGATTAGGCAAAGAGCAACAAAATAGTCTGATAATCCTAAGAGTTTGGGCCTAATTCTTAATGTCCAAAACAATACAATTACGAAGATTAGAATTCCTACAATCCTCGAGATCACAATCCATGGTAAAGGATTTGATATATCTCCGATAGATTGTATAATTTGAAGGCCTAAAGATAGTAGTATCAAAATGAATGAAATATAAACTAGTTTAACAGACAAAATCTGCACATTTCTAAATCTAGGGATTATCATATAGCCTATTCCCATAATAAGCAACGTTAGAAAACCGTCTACCTGTAGTATTTTATGAAGTTGAAATATGTCACGAAGCCACAATGTAAAATTTGTGCCAAATATAGACATCATCCAGATTGATCCGATAAAGGATCCGACGAATAGGAGAGTGATAGAGGCAATTATGAATGGCCTACTCGCGGAGCTGTAATTGATTGTATTTGCCAAAAGCTAATTCTTGTAAGGATTCTTGCTCCAGATCTATTTTATTCTTACAAAAATTAGGTGCACTAGAGTCTGATTAAAAATTCTTCGGATGTTATTGTAGATAGTTCAAGCAGGATGTTTTCATTCTTATCTATCAAATCGAGATTGAAAAATATGTAAAAAGATTTGCATTAGATGTCAAGTGTAAACTTAAGAAATTGACTGAAAACCAGTTTTTCTAACTATGACTTTCTATCGCAGCATGAAAATTATCAATTTATCAATTGGGTTTGTAAAAAGATTTATCCATCAGGATGAAACGGATTGATGACAGATTCTCAACAAAATTTATTCAATGCTATTGTCACCTAAATCATATTGCTTACCTCTAACGTAAGTAGATAATTCACATTGCCAATAGTTAATAATATGTCATACAAAATACATGATTTGAATTGAATCTTGAACAGTGGTGCAAAATTGACGAAAGTATTTCCATTGCAGAAAACGATGAGCAGTATAAACAATATGCTGGATTTGATTATAACGAAAAATTGATGGAAAAATTAGCTGAGTTAAGACTTTATAATTCCAAAATCTTTATCGAACATATTGCTCATCCAACACCACTTCTCCTTGGAGCAATTGAAGAAATTGCTTATTCTAAAACCAAAAATCTCGAAATTCAATTGCACAATGCTAGGACTGGACTAATAGTCTCGTCCAAGCACACATTCAATGGTACTCCGGTCAACTGGAATACATGGAGACAGTTCAACAGCAAAGAGAAGA
>JARBAU010000198.1 GCA_029237525.1 Nitrososphaerales archaeon
CAAATTGGAGAAAGCTGACCTTAATCGATTTCGGGCTCTCTTATTACTCCGAACGATTTGAAGACAAAGCTGTTGATGTCCGTTTAATCAAAGAGATTTTTATGAGTGCTTATGCAGATCGGTATGAAGAGCTGTATTCTAGTTTTTTACTTGGATACAAGGAAGTTAGTGGTGATGCCCAGCAGACGACCAAGATTCTGAATACAGTTCAAGAAATTGAAAAACGGGGCAGATATGCAAGATTAACTTAGGTTGTGAATATTTTACTTTGGCAATCGTTCAAAATTCAAACTAGCTATTAAAGGCATACAAGTTCTCGTTTGGAGCATGTTGGTAATACATGGAATTTAGGAGATCGGCATTGTTGCATACAAGCGTATAATTTTGAATTCTCTAAATTGACGACCAAGATGACGACGATACTGACGATCATTTAAATAGAACATGAGCATATAAGTCATATATTGAGAATCCCGATTTCTCAACAGACAAGACAAGAAGTTATTGCAAAGTGGCTCAGTGGATGGCCTAGAGACAAAATAGCTGGAGAACTTGGTATCGGTGCAGGTACAGTGAGCAATATTGTCAACCTATGGATTCAAGAAGTGGGAGCTCCAACAGCAGAATCATTTAGGGAATTAAGCTTAGAAATACGGAGATCTGGCATATCGATTCGCGAATGCGCTAGAGGCCTTCGATTCGTACGATTTTTACAAGGAATAAGTGGGGATGAAGAGACTAAACAATTTGAAATATTTCTGGAAAAAATATATAATAAATCCAAATACTTTAACGTTTCACCAGAAAATTTGGTTGAGATAGCCAGCGAAATCTGGGAACTGTCCAAAACTATGCCGACTACAGAAATCTCTTCGTATTTGAATGCGAAAATGAAAGAGAAGTCGAAAATAGAAGGTGAAATATTTGAGCTAAATAGAAGGCGAAAAATCGTAGAGTCGGATCTCAATCGACGCCTTCAAGCTTCTCAGACTGAACTTCAAGAACTGCAAAACTTTGTAGCAACTCGGCAATATTTTGCAAATCAAGGTGTAGACATAAATAATCTCCACCATCTCACGATCGCCCTACAAAATGCAACTCTATTTAATTTCGATGTGAAACAGATGGCGCAGAAAATTTCGAACAATATATCGCTTAACGATCAAGAAAATAATCTGCGTAGAATAATAGCTCAAAAGCGAGAAGAATTGGGAGGGATGGAGCAAAGTTTGCAAATCATAGAAACTGACTTGGATGAAATAGAGTCGAAATGGAAATATTCCAAGGAATTAGAATCAATGGGATTCGGTATGCACGAGCTTACTGAATTAAAGCGCATGCTGGTGGCGATCATAGGAGATAAGAAACAAAAAGATACATCTACAGATACCGTGCAGGTGGTAAAGTCATTCTTCACAAAAATTGAAGAATTGCACAATATAGAAGAGAAGTTAGAATCTCTTAAAGAAGAGGTTTGTCGTATAGAAGAGATTCGCAAATCTCAAATTGATGAGATGGAAAAGTTTATGGGCAATTTAAAAGCTAACATACAGGAATTGTCTGGTACGGCTATTCAAGCAATAAAAATGGCTTTTAGTAAAGGCGAAGATGCGGTAGCTTCAGAAAATAGCGATAAAGGTAGATTATAAAATAACTTGAGACGAATAAACGTCCGAACCCAAACCCAAGACACGGATAAGCAAATCCATCTAGGCCGTCAGGTCATTAGCTAGCTGCCAACTTGACCTGGCTTGGTTTTTAATATTCCTAACGCTTTCAATACAATAGCAATTCATGATACTTAGCTTTGCAAGCACTAACGATGATAAGTATATCGAAATAAAATCTATTCTCCAGAGACATAATTTAGAGATAGAGTTCTGTAAAATGGAAATTAAGGAGATACAATCAGATTCAATGAGAGAAATAGCCTTTGAAAAGTGTCAATATGCATTTTCCCGCATAAATGGCCCAGTCATAGTGGAAGATGACGGTTTATTTATCAATGGATTGAATGGATTCCCTGGCCAATATTCTGCCTTTGTGGCCAAGACCATTGGCAACATGGGTATATTGGATTTGCTTCAGAAGTATGAGAATAGATCTGCGGAATTTGTTTCGACTATAGCATATTCTAATGGTCAGACACAAAAAATTTTTGAGGGCAAGATAAGAGGTCAGATAGCTAAAGGTATAACTAAGGGCGGATGGGGATTCGATCCCATCTTTATTCCTGATGGTAGTACTCTAACCTTCGGTCAACTTCAAAATATTCAGAAGAAACAAGAATTTTCCCATCGAAGTAATGCTCTGTTGCAGTTTGTAGAATGGTACAACACGAAACGTGAGTGAGTTCAACAAAATCAATCAAATGCAACATCGAGCTAATTATATTTGAAATAATTCTAAGTTATATTGATGATATTATATTGATCATATCGTAGTATACAATAAACTATACGTTAGTTTTATGAAATTTATCTTTCCGAAAATTATTCATAATCTTTATATAAAATACTATCAACTAACTCTGTTAATGAACAGAAATCTAAAAGTTGCAACATTAGGAGTAATACTTGCAGCAGCATTGGCCTTTGGTATCGTGGCAACAACAGGTATCGTAACAACAGGAAACCTAGTTGGTCCAGTCCACGCACAAGCTCCGCCAGCAGCTGGTGGTAATATGTCCGGCGGTGGCAATGCAACCGGCGGCAACATGACTAAGTAAAAGATTCTTAATTCTTGTCAAAATCAGGAATAAGAAACTTCCTTTTTTATTTTGAATTTGAACAGTAATTTTCTAGCTTTTTAAGAAATTCTTTCATCATGAATATAAAAATCAATTATTCTGTGCTTTGTTAACAGCTGGATAGTGGAAGACAAGCCAGTTAGACTAAAAAGAAAGATCAGCCTTATTAGATCACCATCACAAAACTAACATGAACAGTAGTACTGAGCAGAATCTATAGAAGCGAACAAAGTCATGATACTACGTCACAACGTCACACCATTGTGGATATGCAGCTAAGCGATAGCACTTATCAACGCTGATAGTCAGTGCAGTTGAGAGCAAGAGTCACTACTTCATAAATATGTGTCAAGACGCAAGAATAAAGTGAATTGTAGTACCGTCCAGTATCAGGATCAATACCTTTGACGTCTTCACTCTGAAAATTGGATGATTAGCTATCTTTGTGGCATGTATTCGAATAGCTGAATAGATATTATGATTGATCCATGACTTCAAACTTTTCTAAATAGACACTTTGCTTTAATTGTTGAAACCTTATGTTAAAGGTCAAGTCCATAAGTTCAGGGCGAATCGAGTGGATGAAATTTGATTCGACCCGATGGGGTTTTAATAATATCAAGTCAAGTTGCAATATTGATAATTATCGGCCAATTAATAATTAATACTTAAGAACTAAAATAAAAATAAAGATAGGAAGAAAAAATTTCTTCCTTTTCATTTGTTAGGCTACTGACTAGCTAATTAACCTATTTAGTATAACCGCACGTTGCGGTTATTTCTTTGGTTGTTGGTCGCTAGATACCATGGTGCTGCCTTTTGGAGGCACCCATGTTCCTGGTGGATGGTCTGTGTCAGTGGCGTTGCTTGAAGCAAGGACCGCGAATGCACCACCCTTTACCACATCAGATAAGGAGTGTGTAACACCAACATAGAGACCTGGTTGTGGGAATGTTGCTTCAACAACAGAACCGGAACCTGGTGGAATTGTCCAAGTGTCATCATTCTTGTCAACTGTGCCGTAGTCGTTGCCTGCGTTATTAGTTCCATCCCGAATTGTTTCCATGGTGCCTATGAAGTGGAATGCTAGGAAGTGGTTCGGACCACCATTTGAAATGTACCATCTTGTTAATTCACCGGGCTTTACATTAAATACGGTAGCATTCTTGTTAAGTTCGATCTTTGCGACCTTGCCTACTGCTGGGACGTATTTGAATGCCATACCGTTGGTGAGTTCTAGATTATTATTGTTTTCCAAGAATGTGCTAATGTTAAAGTTGGCTGGACCTGTTTGGTTCTTGCCAGACAATGGAGCTGGAATATTAGAGCCATAGATCTCACCAAATGCTACATAGAATTCCTTTGCCTTTTGTTCATTTGTTGGATGTACAACCATACCTCCGTACATTCCGCTTGCTACATGCTCCCATATACCGTTGAGCGCATCAGCACTACAATGATAGAAGAAGAATCCTGGAATTGAAGCTACAAGGCTCCATGTTTTAGATTGACCTGGAGATACAGGACCTGAGTTTGCATAATTTGTTCCAAATCCGGCATGTGTATCAACACTATGTACAAGCTTTCCCTGGTTGACAAGGGTGAGTGTTAGGTTATCTCCTTGATCAACTGAAATTAATGGACCAGGGATTGAACCATTGAATACCATTGCATTGTACTTTATCCCGCCAGGATGAAGAGCATTATCAGGAGCAACTTGAACTTCTTTTTCGCTCGCGATAAGAGTGACATGTTTTTTCGCGCCCGCTGAAGCTTGAGCATAGGCAAAATTAGATTGAGACTTTTGTAGTAGAGAAGGACCCACTATTAATCCCATTGCCAATACTCCTGCCATTAGGGCTGGGAGAATTAGACGATTCATCAGTTCGAGTGTTAACTAAACGTCATATAAAACATTTACTGGTGACATTGGTGTATGACATTACACCCTAAGGAAATTCACTTGTTTGATAGTGTATTAAGGGGAAAAAGCTCAACTATATGTCGTTATAGGATAGTATATTGAAAAATTGTTCACTGCATATTTTGAAAACTAATTATGATGGTCGCCATCACTATCATGGCTGTGGTTCTTGTCAGAATTATCGGTAACTGCCCTATCCATTATATTCAAGTAATCAGTGCTAGACACACCATCCTTATTCGTTACCGTGAGCTGCAGTTTTAATAGTGCATTTTCAGAAACTTCGGGAAGTTTGAATGACCATCCGGAAGTCTCAGATCCACCTACGGCCGTACGAGGCCCAGATATCTGATCCCATTTATATGACAGAAATCCACCTGCAGGGTCATGGCTTCTACTGCCATCTACAACGACTGTCGATCCGCCATTTGCTATTTGATCCGGCCCAGCAACCGCTACTGGTACTACCTTACCAAAAGAGCTGAGATTTTGCGTTGAGCCGATATTTTGTGTGGGTGTGGTAGCTGAAGTGAAAGGGGGAGCAAGTTGAGCAGCGATATTTGGTTGATTAGTAGCCAAGTTACTTGACAGACTGGCTGATAGTCCAGCAGGATTTGTGTTATCGTTTACCGCTGTAGGAGACATATTTTGGAGTATATTTACCGCAGTTAAATTATTTTGATTTGTACTGTACTGATTAGGTGTGTTTACTTGGTTATTATTATTGTTAACTAGAAATTTTGATGGGATATTTTGAGATTGCGCAATTGCTGTAGAGACATTAACATTCTGATTGCTATTGCTGTTACTAGCCTGTACCTGACTGTTTGCGTTGCTGTGCGTGACGGGGTTAGATGATAATTGATTAGTCGATGATGTGGAAGCAGTTGTAGTTGGACCAGACTTTCTCGCAAGAATGTCCACAGTTGCAGAGGATGACTGTCCTGTACTATCGGTCACTGTTAATTTGTAGGCAAATTGTTTATCTGATTGAACATTCGGAACGGCAAAGGACAATACTGGGGAGTTAGTGTCTTGCGAGGCTATTAGTGGTGGACTATTTCTTAGTGGGGTCCAGGAATAAGATACAATCGCACCGTTAGGAGAGCTACTTGCTCCTCCATCTAATGTGACTTTCTCCTGTCCATTAACAACTAAAGTTGACTGCTTAATTGCGACATTCGGTGATGAGCTATTGTAATTGCTGGTTTTCTCGGGTCCAATATTACTGTTTAATATTGAGGGATTTGTTTGCAGCTGAGAAGGTGGGTTCGGCAATTTAGTAGTTTCCAATTCGTGGAACGGTATTGGAAATATCAAACTCGGAGCCAAACCATTTGGTAGGCTACCAGGTATTGAACTGCCAAGGCCTTGGCTTTCATTAATTATCGTGGTTATGGTATTATTGTTCGAGATGTTGGAATTACGATTATGGGAATTTATATCGGTTGTACTAGTTGTATTCTGACTCTTTTGCGCGCTATTGTTATTATTGATCGTTATAGTTATTGATGGTTTTGTTGGGATCGATGCAGGTTTTGGCTGAGACGGAGGAGCAGTACTAGTGTTACTTGTAGTATTTGTAGTAGGATTGTTTGATTGATTTGAAATTACGACTTTGCCCGGAATAACATTAGTAGGAGTAGACGTAGCTAGATTGCTTGCGGGAAGGTTGTTAGTCTGTTTTGGAGTAAGTGAGGTAGAGTTTGGTTTGGAAGGTGATTGATTTGAAATTACGACTTTGCCCGGAATAACATTAGTAGCATTAGCTGCTGTTGGTTGATTACTTGATGTTAAACTTGGACTAGTATTACTAATACTATTGTTAGTACCAGAATTTGCTTTGATATTATATGGTGGAACGAAAACTGTTCCCTTCTCACTAGATGCAGAGCTTGGCCGCGATACATTTAATCCATTATTTATGGCATTCTTATTCTCAGCTATGTTATTCTTACGCTCCATACTGCCATTATTTGCTGACTTGTTTAGTGCAGATTCTACCGCATTCTTGTGCTCTTTTATGCCATTGTCTAGGCGAGTTGCTGCTGCCGTAGATAGAGGACTAGCATTTTTCGGCTTTTTCATTTCTGCAAAATTAACACCTTGTGACGGAGTAATCGGTTTATATGAAGCAGATGTGCCTGTAAAGTTCACACTATAATATTTAACAGACTGCGTCGATGGAATAGTGGTGGAGGTGCCTTTAGCATTTGCGCATGTGATTTTCGACGTCACTCTATTATTTCCCTCCTTTATCGCTGAATTATCAGAGGGTGTAAAGGTGTATTTCCAAGAAGAGAAATCCTCTGCTCCCTTACCTGTTCCACTTGGTAGGACAGTCTTGTAAGGTTTAATATCATTTATAAGAATCCCAACGGTACATTTGATATCAGGTCTATCTGACGAAGTACCCGTAATCGTTAGTGTCTTGATTCCATCTGAAAGCTTCTGTCCCTTTGTGGGTGAAGTGATTTTCACACTAGGTGTCGGTGTTTGAGCACTCGCAGCAGCTATTGATACAATAGAGAAAATTATTAACCCAAAGCTCAACATTAACATGAATTTCTCAAGCTTCAATTAATTGACCTTGGGTAGGATGTAAAAATGACTATAAAAATATCGGTTGTTAACGGAATTTGGCTAAGAATTAAAATTACTTCACAATATCTCACTATACTATATTAAGAAGGTTCGAAATTTCGCACGAAAAGGACCGGTTTTGCGTGCTATGAAATTTTTCTACCTAATTATAATAATAAACGTTCAAAACAATAGATTATGATCACAGACCTTAAACATATTGATAGACCACCTACGCAAGGTAGCTCTTTATCCACCTATCAGTATATCTTATATTATTTTGTATTACAACAATTCTAGATATTTCGCTTTCGTCCATAACAGAGTATCCTTGTAATTTCGAACAGAGTCTATTTGCAAAGTTTCGAACCTCATCCATTTCCATCATGTTACTGCGTTCTAGTCTCATAGTTGACATACCGATATTCATATAGGATTTTAACTCTATAAAATGAGGATTTCCCTCTTCCATCATCTTCGAAAACTCTTCGACAAAATCTAGAGAATCATTGTAATCTCGAATTAAGGTCATGCGTAATACCGTTCTAGTTTGGACAGATGCCAGAATATGGAGACTTCTCCACCATCTCTCCCAGGCATCCTTATGACGTGGTCGATTAATTGCATAGAACATTTTTTTGTTTGAAGCGTTAGTCGAAAGATATATCTGAGTTGGTAACGCGTTCTCAGCTACTAATCTAGTAAGCATTTCTGGTTCCTGACCGTTAGTGACGAGAAAAATCGACTTTGTTGCTTTTAATGATTTCAAGTACTTGATTAGTTGCGGCAATTTTGGATACATTGTTGGTTCGCCAGACAGAGATATAGCATAATGAGCTGGAAAAAGAGACTCGTTGAGTTTTTTCTTGCTATTCTTAGAATGTCCGTAAAATCCGCTGATTAATTTTCTCCTAGCTTCCATTAGATTGTCCACTATAACATCTGGCTCGTCTACCAATTCCGGCGGCATTTCTAAGGTATCATAAAATTCAGTGGGACGCCAACAGTATATGCAACGATTTTCGCAATTCATTGCAGTCGGGGTCATTTCCATACATCTATGGGTAGAAATGCCATAGAATTTGTGCTTGTAGCAATCACCTTGGTCTGCAAATGACTTTTTAGTCCAATGACACAATTCCACGGCTGAATGGTTGTAAACTCCGTATTTTGCCTTCTGCAATTTTGACTTGACCTGCGGGGTTATCCTGATAAGATTATCTTGGGTACTATGAGAGGCATATTCGTATTCATCGGAGCAACTCATTCTAGATCGTAGATTGTCATAGGTTCCTCTGAATTTAAAGCTTGCAATTTCTATATATCATTTATAGTCAGATAAGCTGTTATTTGACATGTTCTTCTCAGTCAGCATTTAATAGTAATATCACAAATTACGCCTAATAAATTGGGGATTAACACCGAGGAGATCGTTAAAACCAGCCTCAAACTAGCAAACTGGGTACGCTTACCAGCAGACAGCAACATACATGTTAGTGGAGACAATATCCACAAAGTTCTAATTGCGATTGATGTGGGTGTCGCAGAATTGATACTAGCAAAGAATCTTGGTTGTGATGGTGTAATAGCACATCATCCTATAGGAATTTCTTCTCTAAACTTTCACAAGGTATTCGACCGTCACTTGGAATACATGACCAAGAATGGGATTCCAAAAGATCTAGCTAAAGAGGCTACTCGTAGATTGGAGATGAGGGTCAGCACAAGATCACACGCAGCTATTTACGATCAGGTTGTCCATGCAGCCAAGTTGCTGAAGATGCCACTTGTCAACATTCATCAGCCGTGTGATGAAGTCATGCGAAGAACAATATTGGATAGGATAATGGCAGAAAGTATAGAGTACGTTTCAGACATTATAAAGTCAATTGAAACAATAGGGGAATTCAAAAACGTCGAGACCAGAGTAGAGACTGTCTTTGGAAGTTCATCTAATCGTGTAGGCCGATGGGCTTTAGTAGTGGCCGCCGGAACGAATGGAGGCTATCCTATCGCAAAGCTTTACTTTCAGCATGGGATTGATACTGTGATCTATCTTCATATCGACTATGGCGACATATTGAAATTGCAAGAAGAACAACTACGTGGAAATCTAGTTATCATGGGCCATTTGGCAGGTGATTCTATAGGACTTAATGCACTTGCAGATAAACTAGAAGAACAAGGAATTGAAACAGTTAGGCTTGGTATCATACCTTCAATATGATTCATTTTGCAAAATAGTCCAGTAAATAGCTGTCAAATGTCGGAACGTCATTGCAAACTACACGACATACCTTGCTGATCTGCATTGGGGCATGGATCTCTTCTAACAATTATATATTGTCGTAGTTTTAGAGTTGGTAGTTGGCCTTCGTAGTATAGCCTGGTGAGTATAGGCGGCTGTGGTCAAGATTAGAGTACTGAGCTTTATTATCTTGGAAGAAACCGCTCGAGGAGGGTTCAAATCCCTCCGAAGGCCCCATTATTCAGGGTTGAGGTAACTGGATAACATATAACAATAGGCTCAAGAGATTAAATGCATTGAACTAATTGTAAGATATTTCAAACCTACAAAATTGAACTGGATCCGGAATAACTTGAATCCTAATTCTTGATTCATGAAAATGATCTTTCAAATGTCTCATGTACTGAAGGGCTCGCTAGTACCCAACCATAATGATCTTCATCATGAATGTATCTTATCTCTTTAATATTTGGCTTTAGCTTATTTTTTCGTAAACCAAGTAAAATCCCTGTTTGTATTGCCATTCCAATTTTTTTGCTTAATTGAGTAGTTTTTGTATCTCCCTTGGGAAGCAAAATACGACAACTGAATCTGTCTTGGGCACCTAGCTCTCCATATTGCTTGACTAAATTGTCAACAACCTCATGAACATCAGCAGTACCTTTGATGTCTATAGTAATATTTACAGGGAAAGTTGAATAAGATCTCGATTGGGACATAATCATAGTTTAGAACAGTGCAAAGAAAAAAGGATTCGGTTTGCTGCCGGCAGGGAAAAAATTTAAAGCTCATCTAAATCGAACGGATAAATTAAAACTTGCGCGTTTTTCAAATATATTTCCTATGTACATCAAATTCACACTGCAATATCGATATTGTAATGTAACATGGGACATCTGATGGAATACGAAGGAAGGAGGAGGCAAGCCATTCTGCCTAAATATAGAATCATATTTGTTTTGCGAGCAGTAAGTTTTGCAATCGTGGTGAAAAATCTTGTTTACCCTCTCACTCAACATTAATCAACAGAAATTAATGCATGTATGACTACGCATGATTACTGCAATTCAAAACAAACAAACAAACCGATTACCATAGTGTAGATCAATATATCCTGTTTGAAAAGTATACATCAAGTCACTTGAGTAACAGTGCCGGGGGCGGGACTTGAGCCCGCGACCTTTCGATTATGAGTCGAACGCTCTGGCCATGCTGAGCTACCCCGGCAAAGCTCAGAGGCCATTTGCTAAGGAAATTCCTTTTGAGCATATATAATCTATTCAAAATAGAAAATAATGTACACTTTCTAATGAGATTAAGTATATTCGAATAAAGAAGGATTGATGGAATAGTTGAATGTTTGAATGTTTATTCTTTTGTTGGAAGCGAAATCACTGTAACAAATTGTGATCTAAAAAGAAAACGAAATTTATCTTTAAAACAAATTGCCATCGTCACTAACTTTCTTCTTGGACAACTTGAATTCCCTTCCTTGCATAATCTTTTCCTGGATAGAATCGTCTCAACTCAGTCTTAGTGTAAGCATCTACCCACATGAATTTTCGTTGTAGTGTGGACGTATAGATTTTTTTCCAATCAAGCTGTACAAATTCGAGCCATGCTCGCATTACGCGCGGATCAATATAGTTTCGCAAGGAGGTACCTAAGCTATAATCACGAGTTTCTCTCTGAAGATTGAGTTGAACTTGCACCTTTTCAAGCCTAGCCTCCAGCCTATTTTTCTGATTTTCAGTCTTCCATTTCTTGGCAGATATATCCTCATTTAATTTTTTGATAGTATCTTCCTTTGACTTTGTAGAGGCTTCAAATCTTTCTAATGCCTTTTTGCTGGCAGGATTGTTCGGATCTATTCCCTTTTTATGGTTACAAGTTATTGCTGCTTTTAGATTTGCCATTTTAGCGACGTACACCTTTTGTGGTTCCGAAGACTGAATGGTTAATTTTGTTGATAGGTTTGCCAGTGACTCCTTTACTGTACTAGTAGTGATGTAAGTTCTGAACACCTTTGCAGTAAGACCAGGCACCCTCTTACTATCAAGAGTGCGCAGAAAGGAATTCACTTTACTGGAGGTTATCCCATCAAAAATTTGATCACCGGGCTGTTTGTCCTTCATAAAAAGTCTTAGATTATCGTATAGCCCCTGCATATCACGCGAACCAATTTCGAGGGTTTTTTGCCAAGGAACACTATCTTTCCCCAAGAAATTGAACTCGATAAATTGTTTACCATCTGATTGTGGAAATTTTAAATGTTCGACCCTAAGCGTCGAAGCACCCACTGTGTCTGCCTCTTCAGGATCCTTTTCATCACCTACCCTCATTGCGAGTTTTGATATAAGATAGCAGACGGTTGCAAGTTTTCGTTGACTCTGATCTCGTCTTGTTATCATTCTTTCTATTATCTCATTTTGGATCTTGTCGATATGATTTCCTAACCTATCGGCCTTGTCATATTTTTCTCTATCATTGTTTTGCCTCAGTGCAGATGAATCATGGAGCCAAACATACTTTCTTTTGCCTGTGAGTACTTCTATCCATGTGGCCAACCATGTCGAAGCATGATCATTGACCACCTTTTCCCAGGAACCTTCGGGGACCGTTGCGTCTTCACCTAAGTTAAGAATCACATCCTCAGGCCTCACCCTAGGTTTCCATCTACCTCGCAATGGGTGCTGTCCTCTTCCCATAAATATGCCAGGAGGTTCGACCAACCAATTGGCAATTTCTACTTCAACCCCATCGACGATCGCTTTGCCATAAAGGGATTTTAATTTCTCTCGTTCAGCTTTTTTTGCAAGAGATATCTTTTTTCTCTCCTCACGACTTAGGTTCCTGACCCTCTCAATTTCTTGTTCTTTGATGCTCTTTTCTTTATCCACTAAAGTAAATGCTTCCTCAAAATTGATTTCTTCTATACCATTAACATCTCTGTATTTTTCAGGCAATAATTTACTAAAATCCGACAAAAAATTCAATTGAAATACTGGATCCTTTACATAGTGCGTATCTTTCTTTTTTGCCCATGCATAGACTAATTCTTCCTGACTAGGACTAAGCAATACCCTTTCATTTTTTACATAAATGCTCAATCCTTTCGGTGTGTAAAAAGGTGGAAATGCAACCCCATTATGTTGTAATGTACGCCATTTATGGGATACAAGTGTAACTGAAGACTCCATCTACTTTGTGTGAACTCCTAGCTTATTACTCTTAAAGGTTACCTGCAGACGTTCTATTATATTCGGATGCGCCAAATTAATAAATTTATTCTGCAAATATCGTATGGTTAAAGGGCGCAATTTGAAGTATGTTTCTATAGATAAGTTTACTTTCTTACGGAATGGTACCTGAATTTATCCAGCTTTATCAATTCGCGATAAGACCCAAAGTCTGAAGGATCGACATTATCAAGCGCGAAGTTATCCGAGTCGTTTACTTGAGGCTTTGAATCGATGGGTTTGTATAACGTGGACCTTTGGGCCGGGATTCTACCAGCAGAACGAATTATGGAGCGTATCTCTTTGGGCTTCATGAGTTGTCCATGTTGAGCGCCAGCTGCTGTTGAAATACTTTCGTTCATTAAGGTTCCACCAAAGTCATTTACTCCACAATCCAAAAGTATCTGTGACATACGCGGTCCCTCCTTTACCCACGATACTTGGATGTTATCAATCAAACCATCAAGCATTATTCTTGATATAGCATGCATTTTGATTATCTCGTTGCCATCTGGCCCTGGTCTCATGTTCTGAACAAGTCCAAAATTGAACATTGGTGCTTCATGGTGCACAAAGCTTAAAGGAACAAACTCTGTAAACCTGCCATTTTGCTTTTGCAACCCTCTTATTGTTTCTAGATGTCGAGCTTTATGTAATGATGTCTCTACATGCCCAAACATGATGGTAGACGTCGTAGGTATATTCATGGAGTGTGCAAATCTAACAACGCTTATCCAATCTTTAACGGAAATCCTTCCAGGGGAGATTATCTGTCGCAAATCTTGGTCCAGGATCTCTGCTGCCGTACCTGGCAGGCTACCTACACCCGCGTCTTTCAACCTCTTCAGATATTCTTCAACACTCACCTCAGATCTGATAGCCCCGTATAGTACTTCTTCCGGAGAAAATGCATGTATGTGAATGTCTGGAATTTCCTTTTTTATGGCTCTGCAGATTTGTATATACAAATCGCCATCCATCTTGGGGGGCAAACCTGCCTGGATGCAGACCTCGGTTGCACCTAACATCCAAGCTTCCTTTGCCCTTCGAACGACTTCTTCTATTGGTAGAAAATATCCCTCTTCCTCCCTAAAGTCCCTGCTAAAAGCACAAAATCCACATTTTTTTATGCACACATTGCTGAAATTAATATTTCTATTAACCACATATGTAACATAATCTCCGACCTTTTGCCGCCTCAATTCATCAGCCACAACGGAGACCATGAACATCTCCTTGGAGGTAGTGTCGAACAGCTCTACAGCTTCTTGAACCAAAATTTCTTTATGACTAAGTGATTTATTCAAAATGGCAGAAATTACGGGATCGATATTTTTGAAGATGCTATCCAGATTCAATTCCTTCCGTGCTCCTTTACTAAACCGGTTTCATCTACCAGTGAATCAACAAATGGTCTTAGGCTCTCTGATACAAAACCCAATGATTCGTCTAGAAATTCTGGATAAATAGGCAGGCGTGCTCTCAAATCGCCGGCCTTTTGGGTAGTTATCCTCTCAATGCTCTCTAGATCTGGCCAACGATACTCAGGATTAACATGATCTATCGTGACAGGAGAAATCCCTCCCCAGTCATTAATACCGGCCTCTAGAAAATCTCCAAGATAGCCGGGATTCAGGTTTGGTGGAACTTGAATATTCATATCTTTCAAGACCAGTCGTGCAACAGCCACGCATTTTACAAAGTAAGGGTGAGAAGGTCTATCGAACATGGCCATTGAGGTGTCTGCTTTAGGTGAAAAATTCTGCATGATCACCTCTTGGAGATGTCCAAATTTGTTCTGAATGTCCCTTAATAGAAGCAATGAATCAATCAGTTCTTCAGGAGTTTCACCTATGCCAACTAAAAGGCCAGTTGTCATAGGAATTTTAAGTTCCCCTGCACTTTGGATCGTCTTTATTCTCACTTTTGGATTTTTACTCGGAGCCATTTCATGAGGCATCCCTTTTTCAGTGAGTCTATCACTTGCTGACTCCAACATCACACCCAAACTCACGTTCGTATCTTTTAATGATGACATTTCTTTTTTGGTCATACTGCCCGCATTAGTATGTGGTAACAGTCCAGTCTTGCGTATTATCAACTCGCTAACATCTCGTATATAGTCAATGATCGAGTGGTGACCTAATGACTTTAACCATTCCCTGGCTTCCAAATACCTTGTTTCTGGTCTTTCGCCTGTAACGATAAGAGCTTCAGTGCATCCTGCCATTTTGCCTTTCTGAGCGATCAAAAGCACCTCTTCTCTATTCAACATGGACAAGGCTTTATCAGTGGGTGCTTTCTTGTAAGTACAATATGAACAAGTATCGCGGCACAAATTGATCAAATTAATGAATACTTTGGGGGAATAGGTGATAAGCCCAGGTTTGAATCTGTCTCTTATCGATCTTGCTGAATGCAAGATAGAATTGGTATTTTCAGATTGGAGAAGAAGAAGAGATTCTGTTTTTGTGATTGGTCTATCTTCCATGCATTTGTGTAATACTTCGGTGATCTCCTTCTCGACCGAACACGAAAACATCTTTAAATCTTATAACCTAACTCATTATTAACAATTATCTATCTGTTCGAATGACTAGATATTGCGATCGAATGAGGCTAATTTTAATACGATTATTCAATTCATTTGCAATTACGTGACTTGTGGCAAAAGCGAACAGAACATTCAACTTATTGGATGCTGGTCACGTTTTACTGTATATTCTCTGCCATGCCAATCAATAGAATTTTGTTTAGTTGCATCCAGATTTGATGATATAAAAGATGCAGAAATTATTGCGCCACCTATTAGCGAACCAAGAGCATATACCGATTTCTCACGTATACCAAATTTCAGTTGTAGAGCATCGGTTATGATTATCAATACAATCGTGCCTAGATTCGAAACAAAAAGTATAAAATCCAAAATGTTTCCTGGTTTGGATGCAAAGACCAGAAATAATGAGTATGGTAATACAATGAATGGACTTACCAGTAAAAAAAAGAGAGCAATAGTCAGCAAAATAGTCTGATTCTTATGTTGCGAATACATTGGAATCACCAACCGTCGCAATCCGTTCCACAGGGTCTTCATGTCTCTTGCCCACACGGCCTGGATTTCACTTTCGCCACGGAACATTTTCATTTCAAACTTTCCCTGCTTAACCTTACTCCCTAATGCGCCATCCTCTACTAGTTCCTGTCTTACACTTGCATGAGTGCCAACTTTTTCGTATGTTTGTCTTGTTATTAGAAAAAAGCTTCCAAAGAAGTAGCCAATACGTGTATTCGGGTCATTGACCCGAAGAGCAGAAAAACGAGTATGCAAAAAGATTGAAAGCATCGGTACTGTAATTCTTGTCCATATTTCGTTACACATCAATCGTGGTATAACTGTCAATGCTTTTAATTGCCCCATTACTAAGGCAGTAGTGGCACTAGTCATAAGCTGAGGGTTATGGACAGTATCTGCATCGGTAAATAATAAAATGTCACCATTAGACCTCACATAACCTTGGTAGCACGCCCAGTTTTTCCCTACCCAACCTTCAGGTGCAGGATCAGCATGTATTACTATGATTCTTGTTTCCTTCTTCGAATATTGATCCATAATTTCCCCTGTTCTATCAGTAGAGGAATCATCGATAGCTATAATTTCAAAATTAGGATAATCTTGTGCTAGTAAACTATCAAGACATTCTGCAATATACTTCTCTTCGTTTAGTGCTGGTACAATCACACTAACCTTTGGAAGGGCATTTGGAAGCTTGTGGATAGTCTTGCTTAGCACAGGTGACCTTCTATATGACCTTAAAGAATATAACAGCAGATACACCCAAGTGCCCAGAATTGCTATCATTATAATTCCCAGGGCGAGATTAATTGCCTGTAACTGCATGTTAAAACTTGAATCCAATTTTTGGTACACGATAGTGAACTAATTGCCAGATATAGATTACTATTCAAGTCGTCCGGGATTTCTGGAATGGCATAACGTGGTTGTCTGAATTTGATTGACAAGCAGAAGTCGTATGTATAGTGACATGTCTGAAGTGAATATAAATTGCAATCAAGTGGTCTGGTCGATGTTAGCAAATATCCCCTGTCCTGGCGATATTGTATTTGCGAAGACTATGGGCTAACGTCTTTTGAATGTCGTTCGGTAGAACCAAAACCCATCCATGCCTGTAGTTGAGCTGATTTGACAATTTCTTTCAAGACTTTTTAGCCATACTCAATTATAGATATAGCCGAGACCATACTGTCCTTTTTATTGATGTTCAGATATCTGGTTTTGTCTTCAAGCGAAGTTCCTAGCTTTTACTCCTTTCCTATAAGAAGAGGGTGTGACGATGAGCGATCCCATTATAAATATACTAGTGTAGTGGCATATTCCTACAGCAGTGGCATATTCCTACAGCAGTGGCATATTCCTACAGCA
>JARBAU010000199.1 GCA_029237525.1 Nitrososphaerales archaeon
AAAGAAACAATATGGTCTTTTCATAGGCAACATCAATATTATGCCACTGCATTGCTTGATATGATATTGAATATTATGAGAAGGTGTTAAAATAATAACAATAAAAAGACCTGATTAGTTAATGGGGGAAAGTAGGGCTAAATAAGAGTAATGTCAAAACAGAATAGGAAAATAGACTCGATGACATTTGAATATACTGTAAGAAAATGTGGTACTTCATCGCATGTTATTCTTCCTGCTTCAATGATAGGAAAGAGGGTTAAGGTAACTATTGAGGTATGTGATTAGTTACCTTGTCAAATAGTAACAAATCTGTTATTTTGTTATTGCAAAGTACATTTTGGCACACATGCCATCTAATGTGTAATGGATGCAATTGATTCTTCAAGACTATGGAATCGATACTACCACATCTAGTCAGATGAGCTTACAAGATAAGCGATGGAAATTTGATATTATTTTCGTATTACATAGATCTATAATTTGTATCTTGCTAACTTTATTTTCCTAACTTGGTAAATCTGCTAATTTATGGTACCTATGCTTAAACTTGAGAGACTATGAATGCATTAGGCTGCTAGTTAAAAATCACAACATGACAATTCTATAATGCAAAATGATTTTGTTTTATTTAAAAGGTATGGGTGCTACTTCAATTGTTTTGCGCACGTATCGCAGTACTTCTCTATTAACTCAACACCTTCTCCAACATCATATAATGCTTCAGTAGTAGCTATATTACCACAAGTTATACAGAATCTGTTTTTGCGCTTATGGGAATCTTTGACCTCAGTATAGACTCTCAAAGAAGTAAAAACTTTTATCATAGCCTAGTGATTTCCTCCTTTATAAGTTCGTAACGAATTTATTAATCTCATCGGTTTTAGAACAGCAGACGACATCGACTTAGAAATCCGCATTATCGCTTTATTTTCCATCTCTTAGTAAAGATATTGTGTCATATGAACCTATCATTCTAGTAGATGGATAAAACAGCAAATAATTTAGATAACTATATACATTAAATTGTTATTATTGCATGGATTAAATAAATTCATAAAAATAGTTAAACTAGAAAATTAACCAGGTAATAATCAATTTATGGTGCAAAATATCAGTTATGTAGAATTCCGTTTATGGTCAACGCTGTTTTGAATTAGATAAAAAAGTTGTTTAAGCAGTAGTGAACTACTAATCACCGATTTAATTAGGTGCAACTTTATCTGTCTTGTTCCCTATTATACTAGTAAAAGATAGATTCTGACAAAGCAGTTCACTAAGTATGTGGATATTCTAACATATTTTTCGATGTCGATGCTCAATACAATGGCCTCGATAATTCAAAGAAAGTGTTAACTGATATTACGAATGATCTATATGCTTATACTTTTACATAGAAACGGTATAACTGTTCAGGCCTATGTGTCTCTAAAGCTGATGGAAAAATTTGAATCGTTGAAGTACGAATTAGATGCTTTGAAACCCATGTGAAGTAGAGATCTTCGTCGAATATACTATAAAATTCATTTGTCATCAGTAATACCAACAAGTTGTCACATGATCTAAAATTAAATATCGTTATCAATTTTAAAAAACGTAGAATCGCGGTACTATAAAATAAGAAAGCCAGTTTTATTGAGATCAACATATGACTGAAGAAAACTCTTCAAAGCACTATAAGTAATATAACATACCCGTTAAACAGAGGGCATTAGTACTCCAAGGAGGGGGAGCGTTAGGTGCCTATGAAATAGGTGTGTTGAAGATATTGTGTAAAAAGCTCCTTAACAATACAAGAAGGGATACAGAATATAGACCCTTATTTGATATTGTTGCAGGCAGTTCTATTGGTGCAATGAATGCAGCAGTGCTCGTGAGCAATGTAGTCAATAGACACAAGACCTGGGAAGAAGCAGTACAAGTGCTTGAAGATTTTTGGACAAACAAGCAAAATAGCATTTCGTCTACTCCTGACATAAACAAATGGCCGAGTGATGAAGGGAAACAAAAGACATTTAGGGCGTCAGCTGAGGCTGTGAGACGATATTATTCTGTAAAAGAACTTGGACTAAAGGGGATACCAAATGTATGTTCGACACCAGAAAGCGAATCAGATTTCAAATTTGCAGATCCAGATAATGCATGGTTTGTTCACAATAGCGATCCACTGCAACATACAATAGAAAGATATTCAAAAGAGGATGACAACAAAAAATTAAGGATTGCTACTAATTGGAGTAAGAAAGAACCCCGTCTACTTGTTATTAGTGTAGATGCGTCTGAAGGTAAGACCATAGTATTTGATAGCTTTCATACAAAAGATGATCTCGAAAGAGGAGTGTATGAGGATGATGGGATTACTATAGATCATATTATGGCAAGTGATACGGTATCACTCTTCTATAAGTTCCGAGTAATACATGGAAGAAGTCTCTACGATGGAGGTTTCTTAAGTAATACTCCGTTGAGGGAACTCTTGCAAGCTCACAGAGATTATTGGACTAGAGTAGCAGGTAATGTTAAAGCTAAAATTCCAGATCTGGATGTATATATAGTAAACGTGCGTCCCTCCAAAAGAGATATCATTCCTACCGACCATGATGGAGTTAGTGATATAGTAAATAATATAACTTATTCGGATAGGAGTTCTGGATATGATGGAATGGTAACAGATGTTATAACTGAATACAATGAATTGGAAGACACATTAAATAACTCTATAGGATTAATACGTAAATTAAAAGCTCTCAAGGATCACATTGTCAATACAAATGAAGGCGTGGTATTTCAAAACGAATTACAGAAGCTTCTAATGATAACAGAAGGAAAAAGTAATGGCTTGAAACGTAGGAGGAAAAAATATGAGGATCTAACAAAAGGGAAATTTAGATTAAATCGCGTAGTAAGAATAGAGCATTCTAACGACATTGATACAAGTACCGGTAAAGAAGCAGATTATTTTGGTAAGTCTACAGATTTTACTATTGATACTATCAAGAAGTTATTAGTACAAGGACAAGAGGATGCATTGAAGATACCCGAAGATGATTAATGTACTAAAGAAGAACTTCAGCAAGAAAGAGAAAGCTAGATAATAATTTTCAGCTACAAAAATATACAATATCTTTAAAGAGCATAATGACCATGATGGTAACCGGATTGAAATGAGAATGGAGACAACCTTGTGTCAAACACCATGCAAATTTAATGTAACTAGCTGATGTAGATTAGTTAGAGAAAGCAATTTGATCAAGATGAGAAAAAACTCATAAAAAATTGAACCCTCTAGTGCGTACTTTCAGACAATTATGATTTGTTGTAGATCCAGTAAAACTGAATCTGCAGCAAGTCAATTGAATTATAACTTTAAGT
>JARBAU010000200.1 GCA_029237525.1 Nitrososphaerales archaeon
ATACATCTAAAGGCTTTAGTTCAACTTTAACTACTTCATAATTTTCTTTCTTTATCTCAGATATTACCCAGTTCTTTTGATTTGCAAGGATATTGTTTATTGTTCTTGTAAGTCGTTCTGCATCCCTGACCGCATCGATAGCAAGCTCATCTCCAAGTTTTGCTGCTGATTTTCTTGAAACATTTTCATTAGTATATTTTTGTGCAATTTCTGCATCGTTATCAAATAAATCTGATGCAGAGATTATTTTCTTTCTCTTGTTATAGTTGTTCTTCTTTATCGAACCTTTAGACTTGTTCTCGTCATAATTATATTTGACTTTTCGTTCTATAGCTAAGGATTCTGCCATAGGACTGTTGCCAGTCAAGTCAAGCATCTTTGTTTCAAGTTTTATTAGAAAATCAATCCAATTTTCTATATCCTCATAGCCATAATCAATAATGTTTAAATCATGAACATATCTTTTCCATCTCTTCTTGGATATAGTTAATCCTCTAAATTTTACAATCTCTGTCTGTAACAGATGGCCCTCGTCTAATATCAACAATTCTCTTTCAGGTAAACTTTTCTTGTTTTGCAACAAGCCCAAGAAAATGGAATAATTGAATATAGAATGACTTGAGGTTAATGCTGAATTTAACTGGTCAAAGTATTCACATGGTTTCCAAGGACCTTTTTCTGTGAGGTTTCTCAGATGCAACCATTCTGAATATTCTTTTTGGTACGAATATTGACTATCCCTATCAATGAATACCTCTTCATATTTCGTTCCTTTATTGGTTAATTTATAATCTTTTAGAAAGGATTTATACTTACATCCACCATCATTGAATGATTCATTTGTCATACAAGGACCATATTCTACTGAAGTGTGATAGCATTCATTTGCATTATCTGAAACACAAATTCCACACTGATATAGGCCATTTCTAATAAAGTCTTGTTTTACTAAGCATGGAAAATTGTTTTTTCCCTTTGCTACTTTGAGATAAGGAAAATCCCTTGAATACTGAGTCTGCAAATCCTTGGTAGAAGTACATATATAGCTTGAGCCTAAAGTCATGGCAGTTGCTATGGCTACGGGACTCTTACCAAATCCAGTAGGAGCTTCTAATATAATGTGTTTATAACCTGAGTTGAAGGCGTCACAAATTTGATTCAATACTGAAGTCTGATTATATCGCTGGGATGTAAATGGAAAATTATTGACTAGATTAGCCATGGTTAATATCGATGACTTGCCGCTATTCGTATTGTCCAACTCCGATCGTAATATTATCATATGGTCAATAAAACTTATTTATCAAAATCGATCTTAGATATGAAAATCCGCTTGTCGTATACACCTTTTAAATTATAAGTAAAAGCTGAGTGAACCATGTACCATGGTTATTCATTGCTAGGACAAATCTTTTGCTTCATTTGTTAATGAAGAAGCAGACTTGGTTGCCTCCTCTACTTCTATTTTATTAGCTGGATCTACAATCAAACCTTTTTTTAGATAATTTCCTATCTCTAAGACCAATGCCCAGTAGTTAGTGGTGTTTGTATTTCTTCGGTATTACGGAATCTATCATCTACTACTATATCTGCAGCATCATCTTTAATGTGAATTTTCTTATTCCAAGTAGCAACGTCAGGAGTGTCTTCAATATCTACTATACCTGTAGACATATCTACGGTATCAGCTTTTCTTTTTCTTTTCGTTTTTTGTACTATTACAGACTATTGTTCATATGCCCAGATGTAATTAGCCAGCTGAGGCAAATGCTCCACCACCACCGGCTGAGGCAAATGCTCCACCACCACCGGCTGAGGCAAATGCTCCATGGTGATTACTACCGGAATGGCCGCTATCATGATGATGATTTGAGCTCCCACTATGTTCATGATTGTGACTGGATGAAGACTCGTGATGTGCACTACCGGAATGACCTTCCCCATTGTGGCCATTATTGTTGCTGCTGTGATGCCCATCATCATTTGTGCTTACAGGTTCATTATCACTATTATCTGGACTTGGGATAGAGCCGGTTGAATCTGCAGGAGTTATAGGTTGATAGTGTGTCAGTGATACAGATTGAACAAAACTAGAGGGAGTAGAGGAATTAATCATATCTGTTGTCGATGTCGGGAAGCTGCGTACACTTGCTTCGTTGGAATTGTCAGTATAGTGGGTTGTAGGAGTTATAGGCTGGTAATGTATCAGCGACTTGGGTGGAATGTCGCTAGAAGATTGGTCTTTATAATTTGGTAAAATAGGATTCTGCTGGGCGAAGGCAAATTTGTTGAAATTTAACATTGTAGGAAGGGTATTTAGTGACAAGCCAAAAGATATCGAAGAGATCAGTGTTAAAACAATCACGACTAGTTTTAGATTGATACTATAATTTGAATACATACAATGTTCCTCTCTAGTAATCAAATGCTTACGAGTATAAAAATAATCAGTACTTAGAATCTAGGAAAAAGATCCTTTTTGCATCATATCTGAACGTGAACGATTCATATTGGGAAATCCATACAAGTTATAATAAAATGTGAATACCTCTGTACTCTGATTTACCATATCATAATTTGAGGAAATATTATTAAAGAATATCAAGAATTTTGTAAAATACATAGATCAACATAGACATATGCACTATGACACCAGAATTGCTTTACAAGATTTGATATGCATAGGAAATCACGTTCCTACGTCATATCCATATTATGGACAATAGATAGTAAATTAACTATGCTGCAACCATATGATACTAAAGTCATAACATCTTAACATCTTATATTCGTTAAGCATACTGTTATATAGTAACAATACATATTAATATAGTTAAATCCTCAACTAAGTAATTTAAATTAAAATAATATACAATATTCTATAAAATGACATATGAAATGAATATATAATCTCATTATGGACCAACATTAATTTTGTAAATAATTCAAGCGTCATTCTCTATCCTTGATACATCATCTCTTCAATTGTAGAGTCATTTTATCAAGTTGAAAGATTATGACAGCTATTCAGTTATGTTACAAGATATTATATTTATGCAGTATTTAGTCTTACTTCTGAAACTTTTACAGAATTGTCACTATTGTTGTCGTTGTTGCCTTGTCCAGAGTGACCATAGAATGTAATCTTGACATATTTAGCGTCTACATGTGGAATAATATCATAATTTTCAAGTCCATTAGTAGAGCCAGAACTAGTTCCTTTAAGAACATCAGTAAATGTTTTACCATCTATCGAAGTTGATATCATAAAATTATTCTCATGTCTATCACCTTTATCCCAGGCAATATCTACACTACACAATTTCTTTATATCATGTAAATTAAGTTGAAGATATGTTCCGAATGCTGTTGCGCTCCATTTTGTTTCTAGATTATTATCTATGGTATTAATAGGCATGTTTTTACTATTATCATTTATTATTGGTGTACTAATAGTAACAGATGCGATAGATGCTACTTCGCAATTACTGTTATCACCATAATACGTAGTGGCAGGATTGCTGAATGTCGTTTGTCCTTCATTTGAAGGAAAATTGGTTGTAGTTAGCAACTGGTTATCCAAAATCTTATTAATGTCATTCACATCGTTATCATTTTTATGTCGAGTCGAAATGTTAGTACTACAATCTTTCCCCAAGCACAATCCTCCAAGACAGGGATTTGAGGTAAGGCATGATAGCTCTAACCTTTTATCATTATTGTTATTAGCATTTACTTCATGAATTTGATTTACTGTAATGAATAGTGTAAGTGTAAGTAATACCACTAACTGAAACAGAAAGACTACTGAACTGATTGGCTTATTTTTCATCGACTCCATTAAGATGTATGTGATCAGAATATTTTTATCTGCTTTTATAGATTATTTAAGCAAATTGAATTTATTTCAGCTATAGGTAAATATGATATATAATCTGTTAGATTTTATTGTTAGACGAATTTTTTATAGATTTAAGATTTGTCATAAATAAGAATATTTTAATCCTTTCATAATAATTCCAATATATTATTTGTTATTTTAGATACATAATTATGAAGCTAATCTGAGGTATTTCGAAAAGAATTTGTAAGCAGATTTATTATTATCAGGATTCAAAGACCGAAGATCTGGAACTAACTCAACTGAATTCAAAAAAGTACGAGCATACGCATGAATGCCATTAACTTAGAGCTTTTGAGGAGTAGAAGAGTGTTTTGTCAGAATAATGATATTTAAGAGAATCAAAGTAGCTTTCGGTACCTGTCATATCACTATTTGTCAATGCTATGGTGTAGGTGGTGCACGATTAGGTGGCTTTGGAGGTATTGGTGAGGGATTTGGTGGAGGATATGGGACAGAAGAAGTTATAAATGACGCTGGTTTTCCTGCAAGTACTATATTCATATGTACATATTTACCGTCTCTATATACAGTTAATGTAATATTATTGCCAGGGGATTTATTCTGTTCGAGATATGACACTAGATCATCAAATCGTGTAATATTTTTCCCATCGACTGATGTTACTATATCTCCGCCATGTTTTTGACCATACTGATCTGTAGTAGATCCTTTAATACCAGATTTGTCAGCGGAACCATTCTTCATTATACTATCGACTACGACACCTTTGAGATCAGATGGTAAATTTTTGAATCTTTGAGTCAAATCAGATGTAAGTGATGCACCTGTAAGTCCAAGATAAGGATGAGTATAAGTACCATTTTCAATTAAGACTGGAACTATTTTTTTTATTGTATTGGACGAAATTGCAAATCCGATACCAGAAAATCCTCCACTAGATGAAAGAATACCAGTATTCAATCCTATAACATCACCCTTCATATTTAGCAAAGGACCGCCAGAATTACCAGGATTTATAGCGGCATCGGTTTGAATTATGTCTGGTATGGAATATCCATAACTAGGATCTGGAAATAAACGACCTATCTGACTTACAATCCCTGTTGTCATAGTATTATCTAGACCATATGGATTACCAATAGCTATCACTTGATCACCAACTTCAAGTTCTGAGGAATTACCTAACATGATGGGTTTAGAAAGAAAGGTCGATGATAACTTTTGAGTACCATTGTCATTTGGATTCAAAATCTTTAGTACTGCTAGATCGCTAAAAGGGTCCCGACCTGTTACATTAGCGGTATATCTATTACCATCAATAGATGTGACATCAACTACTTTTGAATTTCCTACAACATGATTATTGGTAACTATATTTCCTTGTTTATCATAAACAAAACCTGAACCCAAAGCCGATTGGTTTTCTCCTCCCTGTTGCTGTGGGGAATTGGGATTTGTTATTGGTATCTTGCTG
>JARBAU010000201.1 GCA_029237525.1 Nitrososphaerales archaeon
CAGGATTATGGTCAGTTTGAGGTCCAATCAATTTTTATCTCATATAGTCTAGATTGATTGAATCGATTATTAGTATCTTGGATTAGTAACGATCAAAATGTCCTTTCCATGTCCTAATGATCGAATCAGTGGTACCAATATCTAGTATTTGAAAATTACTCATCGAACAGCTGAATTAGATCTAAGATAAAAAAGATATGGACTCTTCAAATCGAAATAGTTGCACTTTTTGTTAAAAATATATTACTTCGAATAATTATTAAAACTCATCTTTCTTCGAGTTCTATTTACCAATTTGGAAACGTTAGTTATTATCTTTATTGAAGCAGCAAGGTGATTGTGAGGATTAAAAATCCTCGCCAAATCATGCTCATTAAGTAGGTTAGCTAGCTTTGAATCTTGTCGAATCGCATCAACGAAAGTTAAACTCGTCTCCGAAAAGGCTATTCTCTGCACATCGCGATAAGCTTCAAATCTTGGAATGCCTTTCTTTATTAGTTCGTCTAGCACAAATTCGGCATAAATTTTCCCGTCGGTTAAATTAATATTTGCGGTAATTTTGTCTCGGTTTACCCTTAATTCTGAAATGACCTTTATCATCGAGCTGAGCATCTCATCTATTAAAATAGAGCCCATAGGAATAGTAAATCTCTCATTTGCAGAATTTGTTAGGTCTCTTTCATGCCACAAGGGAATATTTTCCATAGATACTATCACTAGTGGCCTAAGAAGGCGTGCAAGTGATGATACTCGTTCGCTCTTAATTGGATTTCGCTTGACGGGTACTGCACTGCTACCCATCTGTCCAGTCTTAAATGGCTCAGATAATTCGCCAATTTCAGTTCTCTGTAGATTCCTGATTTCTGTTGCAATTTTGTCAAGCGTGCAACCGACGAGTGCAATGATGAATTGAATTTCCGCTAATCTCTCCCTTGAAACTACTTGAGTGCCTGCATCGATCGGAAAGAGGCATAGCTTCTTGGACACCAAGTTCTGCACTTCGAGAGCACGTTCGCCCATCAAGGATCCTGTCCCAACTACACCTAAGGTTTTACAGATCAAGTACCGCTTTTTTCCCTCTTCGATTCGTTCCAAATGCTTAGCCAATTCCAGCGACCACACAGCAAATTTAAGTCCGAAGGAAATAATACTAGCATGTTGGCCGTGTGTCCTACCTACTGCTGGCTGACTAGCAAATTTGCTTGCCTTATCTAATAGTGTTTCAGTCAGAGTTAAGATCTTTGATTCAACCAGAACAAGTACATCACGGATTTGCATCGAAATACTTGTGTCGACAACATCGCTACTAGTTAGACCATAATGTATCCACGGTCTAGTCGTTGACGAGCATTGTTCGCTCAAGGCTTCGATCACTGCGGCAGTATCGTGTTCGCTTATCGTTTCTAATTCCTTAATCCTTTCTAGACTGACGAGATTAGCGACTACCGCATTGTTGATTTCTTCGGCAGCATCTTTAGGAATCATTCGTATTTGTGCCTGAGCCATTGCTACAGATGTTTCGAATTCTAGTTGATATTTTAATCTAGAATTCTCCTCAAAAATTTTTCTTATTTCTGTACTTCCGTATCGTCCAGAATCAATGGGAAGAATCGGCATATTTGTTTAATTGATATGTATAAGGAGATAAATACCCCACTATCGTAATCTGAGATATTCTGTGAAAACAGACGAGCTAATCATTATAGAATTGGTTTAAAGAACTATTACCGAAACGTCGAGATAACTTGTCAACTTCATATTCATTCCTTAATGAATCTACCGAGTCTATTATATTTTCGAGTCTATTATACTTGATCCATTCCACTATTTACATAACTGCTAATATTAAACCAGGTCCATATATTGTGATTCCCAATTCTGCTCTGGGAAACTCATTCATATCTCATTACATCGAATAATGTTCTACTACTACATAGATACCTTTGAGATTTCCATTCAAAATATGGATACTAAAAGTAGTTGTATTTTTAACAATTAGATTGTACTATATTAAGCCAGAATATAGATACCTAAGGTAATAATTTAGTAATAAATGGTTTTATTCATATGCACTGAATAAATACAATGTAGCGAGCTATCATTACCTCATCATAAATTGATGTTTAGGTAGTAATTGAGTATAGTGCAAATTCAAGCTCGCAGCAATTTATTAATCGTCGAGCCTATCTGAAAAATTTTGTATTGAATATCATATAATGTATCTTCGAAGACCTTTTAGTACCGCAGTATATTGCTCAATATTCAGGTAAAGGAGAAATTATTGTTCGATAAGATGGTTGCTGTAACATCAAATATACCTGATTTACTCCGTAACGACGTCATTTAATATAGAGTGCAAAGTGTATATTTACTTTGAAACCAGAGATAGAATAACTGATATATGGGGTAATCAGATCGATTTAGGAACGACGTTAATGGAAAGAGTTGCACTCGAGAAAGACTTGAGATACATTGATGAAAAAGGCAATTTGTTAAGAACTAGAACGGAGTTATTCGTGTCTAAATTCTTATCCAATCTTGGTCACGAATATAAGTATAATTTCGAGCTTGCGCTAGATGATGTCACTAAAGTCAATATTGACTTCAAAATTGGTGGAAAATTTTTGGAGGTAGTAGAATCAGATCATGATTTGGAAAAATTCCGGCTCGTCAAGAAACATAAACCAGATTTAGACATCATAGCGGTTGGTCAATCAAAATATGCAGCCAAAGTAAGTGAATTCCACTCCTTTTACTTTTATGATTCAGAAAGTAGTCAAACTAGCTCTATATTCATTGAAGATCCTTCATTGGCATTCGATTATGCTCATATCCTGCCGTTGGTAGAAAAGTGTTCAATATTACACGGTCATACATCAACCGTCATGGTAGAAATAATAGGCAAGATGATTAATAATCTAGTACTTGATTTTGGCGAAGCAAAGAAAATTATAAAAGACACTCTGGAAACCCTAGACCACAAGTTTTTTATCAGTAGGAGATATTTAGAAAAGGAAGATGATACACACTACTTGATCTCTTTTGCAGGACCCAAAGGCGAATTTAGGCTACAACTTCCGAAAAATACGACTTTTGTTCTTGATGGAGAAGCCACGGTAGAAACGTTATCAACCGAGATCATCAAGCTCATGGCACCCAAGATGCCCCAAAATATCGAAGCACTAGGAGTATATATTTACGAGGGAGTAAACAAGGGAGCCCATATAATTTCAGAGATAAAAAGTAACAAATAATGAAGAATCGAAAGGCGATAGTTCTTCTCTCTGGAGGACTCGACTCGGCTACATGTTTGTATTGGGCAAAGAATAGGTTTTCTCTCGTTTATGCCATAACCTTCAATTATAAGGACAGAGGTAAGCGCGAGAAAACTGCAGCACTCAAAATTGCTAAAAGAGCCAATATCACAGAATTGATAGAATTAGATCTTCCCTTTGTAAGAGAACACTTGCAATCGACCTCAGACAAGGTTACGTCTGAATATGATTCACAATTGTCTGCATATATTCCAGCAAGAAATCTAATGTTTTACTCTATTGCGCTATATTATGCAGAGAATCTGAGTATAAGCTCGATCATAGGAGGACATAACCGGCATGATGCAGTTTTTTTCAAAGATGCTTCACAGAATTATATGCAAAGGTTGACGAGACTTTTTAATGAAGGTTCTAAGACGCAATATAAAGATTCAACCAACATAATACTCCCTCTAAGCAACATGTACAGGAGGAGAATAATATTACTTGCTGTAAGATTAGGTGTTCCTATAAAATTAACTTGGAGCTGCCATAAGGACGGTTACACACATTGTGGAAGTTGCTATGCATGTATTGAAAGATTACAATCTTTTCGATCTTTAGGTATGAATGATCCAGCGTTCCCTGTATAGTCTGCTAATGTATATATCGAATAGCGCCGATTAAGTTATTGCAATGTATGAGCATCACATTTGGCTAGACGTCCGGAAATTATCTTGGTTACAACTTCGATTGCATACGATACCTCATCATTATTCACACTGCAAACATAAAATCCAGGACTTCCTCCCCCTCTAGCTGAGGGTAAGGTCTCTCGTATTAGTTCTCCGCAATCTATTGGTATGGAAGAAGATCTTGCGAATACAATTCTGGCTAGATCGTTTTCAGATGATCGTGATTTGTTTGCAATAACAACTATGGTGTTGTTGCAATTTATTTTTTGCGACACATACGTGCCGATATCACCATCTAACAAGCACGTAAAGTTTCCAGTTATCAATGAAATATGATGATTAGTACTCAGTATTTTAGGAATCAAACCTAGAAGTTTTTCTCTTGTTAGGAACTTCAGATTTTCGAAATACATTTCTTTTTCACTCTTCAATTTCTGAATCGTACTTTCTACAGTATTCGAATTCGCACCTAGTTCGCGGCTAATTTTAATAATTCGTGTCGATCGCTCTAACGCTATTTCTCTTGCCTCCACATCCACAACAAAACTAATTTGA
>JARBAU010000202.1 GCA_029237525.1 Nitrososphaerales archaeon
AAAAGTCAATCCTCTTCCCGTGGCCTCAGCTCTGCCCAATGATCCACCAATTGCCAAGGGCTTGCCTGTTATTATTTCTGGCTGACCAAAATTTCCTTTAAGTGCAGAATATGTGTCCATAATCCATGCCATCTCCTTCCCACCTGTGTAAACATCTGGGGCAGGTATATCTGTCCTCGGACCTATAATGTCAGCTATTGAATAAGCATACCGTCTCGTTAACCGTTCTAACTCTGTCTCGGACATTTCTTTAGGATTACAAATAATCCCGCCCTTGCCGCCTCCGTATGGAATGTCAGCAATTGCGCATTTCCATGTCATCCACATCGATAGTGCCTTAACTTCCTCTATTGTAACTTGAGGGTGATATCGTATACCACCCTTAAAAGGTCCCCTCGCGTCATTGTGTTGGGATCTGAAACCGGTGAAGACCTGAATCTTTCCATTATCCCGCTTGATAGGTAGTGAAACTGTCAGGACTCTTTTAGGATTAGCTAATATATCCCGCATGCCTGGCTCAAGGTCTATTAACTTAGCTGCTTCATCCAATTGCTTTAGCGCTATTTCAAATGGGTTTAAGGTGACATCTGTATTTGATTTTGACATTACACTGTTTTGAAAAATTCGATGTATTTAAGTGTTGAATATGGACAAGTCGTGTTATGGCCCTGAGATCCTAAATTAAGATTAGTTTAATTTCTGAAATTTGTTCAGCTATTGACTAGTACACATACACATCATTATTGCTGTTGCATTTTCTCGGATATCATAGTTCTCAATTGATCTTCAGTGGTATTATCCGTATAAGCTATACCAAGTGAATCAGCTATTGCAGATAATTTCTGTTTCTCAGAGGATACAGGACCTGTTATCTTTGGTGAAACAAAACTGGAATCATCGGAATAACCAAAATTACCATTTTGGATCTGGCTTCTGAACATTTGATGCGCTTTCTGGTATTCTCCAGCCGCCCTGCCTAGTGTTCTTGATAATTCGGGAATTTTTTTTGACCCAAATAGTAATATCAAAGCAAGCAATATTATTATCAGCCATTCAGACCCACCAATTTCCATCACGAAAGAACCGAATAACACTACTGTAATCAAATTACGGGTTTCCGATAATTATAACTTTGCTTCATTATTGGCTCGGGTCCGGCGGGAAACTCCAATTATATTATTGTGTGGCCTATCCCACAGCTCTCAATTCAACAGACTCTAAAAGCAGATAATAAAAGGAATATCATAAAAGATAAATGCCAGCATTACCGGATTAACTTAAATTCAAATGATCTACAGAAGGATTGATCATGAGAAGCTTGATAGATTGCACGATTTCATCTTTATGTTGAATAAAGAATCAGAAAATGGTTCGGTTATTGTAGTTGAAGGTAAGAGGGATGTAAGAGCACTAACTAAAGCTGGTTTCAATGGCAATCTAAGTGTATTCCATCACTTTAGAGGTGTATCTGATTTTGTAGACAATCACTCATTATACAACAAGAAGATCATTCTGTTATTTGATATGGACAGAACAGGTAAGCATCTGACGAGAAAGATATTAAGCCAGCTGCAGTGCAGAGGTGGAAATGTTAGCTTGTTGTACAAAAAGAAGCTAGCTGGCATAGACAACGGGAAGATCAGACACGTAGAGGATCTTTCTTCTTATGCACCTTACCTTTCAGGCATTACGGGATCAAGACTTGATCTCTACTTCTATACATGACTGGAACATACTTCTCTCCTGGATATTGTCAAAGCACTTATATTCAAGCGATGACTCCGTAAATTCACTTAATAATAATGAGGTTATGAAATTGCCTAGTACCGGTATCGTAAAGTATCATGTTAAATTAAAATTCGAGGTTGATGGTTTAGTTGAAAAGGCCGATATTATCGGGGCGATCTTCGGACAAACTGAAGGCCTACTCGGTCCAGAAATGAACCTGAACGAGCTCCAAAAAGTCTCAAAGGTCGGAAGGATTGAAGTTAATGTTGACACAAGGTCCAATATGGCAAAAGGTGATGCCTTAATCCCGATGAGTACTGATATCTCGACCGCTGCGCTGATAGCAGCTGCAATCGAAAGTATCGATAAGGTAGGACCATTTCAAGCAAAATTTGCCCTTGTTGGAATCGACGATATTAGGGCAATAAAGAAAAAGGTCATTGTAGATAGAGCAAAGAAAATTGTTCAAGATTGGGCAACAAAGACCATTAGTGAAGGAGAAGAAATGCTCAAGGATGTCTATGACGCTAGCAAGCCAGGAAAGTTGACAACATTTGGCAAAGCTCAACTTGCGTGTGGAAGTGGTGTTTTTGATTCAGATTGGATCATACTAGTTGAAGGACGCGCGGATGTGATAAATCTTCTCCGAGCAGGCTTTGATAATGCTATTGCAATTGAGGGAGCGAAAATAGACGAATCTATAACTAAGCTCACTGAGGGAAAGAGAGTAGTCGCGTTTCTGGATGGCGATAGAGCAGGTGACCTAATACTAAAGGAACTACAGGGTATAGTAAAGATGGATCGCGTAGTAAGAGCTCCACCAGGAAGAGAGGTTGAAGATTGTACCCCATTAGAACTCGCAGAAATATTACGCGAGATAGCTCCTGTTAGTATTCCTGACATTGTTACCACTGAACAGCCCCAGCAGGAGCGCAGACATACTCACCGAAAAGAGCGACAGGATTATCCTGCTTCTGCTGAACGCGAATTATCGGGGCAGCCGCAAATTATACCGGCTACTCATGAAGTTGATAGCCAAGATAACCAGGAAATAGTTTCGATCGTAAGGGATGTTTATCCTCAAATAAATGAAACTTTAGAGGCAGTGGTTCTGGACGGCTCATTAAAAATCCTTTTAAAAGTTCCTGTGTCGGACTTGCTAAAACGCCTTGATGGAACCGAGGGTGCTAAAGTGTTGGTTCTAGATGGTATAGTTACTCAAAGACTTGTGGAAGCTGCAAACAGGGCTGGCATTGAATATATAGTTGGACATAGAACTGCAGAATTCAAGAAGCCAATAGATATAAAAATAAGAACATTTGGAGACATTGGCACCAGAAATTAGCTAGTTGTTGACCAAATGTCGGATGTCAGCTTCGTCCATCTACCTACTCTTGCGGAATTGTTGGTGTTGGGTGCAGGACAAAACTTTATAGAAATTAATACTAGCAAATTAGGAAAACGAATAAACAAATCTCAACAAGCTGCGTCAAAACACTTGTTGGAATTGGAATCCCTTGGACTAATTGTAAGAACACGGACAGGTCAGAAATTCAAGGTTCGAGTAACAGACAGAGGCTATAAGCATATTGAAAACATTTCATCGTTACTAAAAAAAGCGTTAGAGTCACCGTCGTCTAGACTAATTGCATTTGAAGGTAGAGTCGTTTCGGGCATGGGAGAAGGTGCTTACTACATGTCGCTTGAGGGATACAAAACACAATTCAAGGAAAAATTAGGTTACCAACCATATCCTGGGACCTTAAACGTAAAATTATCTGAACAAATGTTAGCTTATTCTAGACATGATATAGACCGATCTCCCTATATCTATATTGATGGATTTAGTGATGGATCACGGACGTATGGTTGGGTTAAGTGTTATCCTGCAGATATAAATGACGGTAAAATACCAAATTCGGCAATTCTGGTTTTGGAGAGGACACATTATGATGATAGCCTATTAGAGGTTATAGCCCCAGTGTGTGTCAAGGAATATTTAGATATCCAAAATGGGGACAAGATAAAAATTAGTGTTCATACTAAAATCCCTAAACATTAAAAGGTTATCCACTAGATCCCGTAAATCGATTCTCCTAGTTCTTCTTTTATCTTTGAGCTTTTAATTCCTGGTACTGGAGTGTTTAACCTGATTACCCTAGTATTGAGGTCTCTTTTTCTACAGTTTTCGGCGATTTCCTTCTCGCTATGGGTCTGATCATATCCTAATGCAATAATGTCAGGTTTGATGAACTCCACAGTATCATAAAGTGAGCTTTCGCTGCCAATTACAGCTAAATCAACAAAACTTAGTGATGATACTAATTCCTTACGCAATTCTTCGTCATGAAAGACCTGTCTGTATTTCTTTATCTTCTGTGCGGTAGAGGTTCGTGCAACTACCACCACTAAAACATCTCCATGCGATCTTGCTCCGAGTAATGTCCTAATATGACCTGGGTGAATCAAGTCGAACACTCCTCCTACCAAAACCACCTTGATTGCGTCTCTTCCTATAAAAGTCAATCTATTAGTATGTCTTTCAACAAATCCTTTGGAGATTAGATCTTCTATCCTGCGCATATAGAGGTCAGCGGGCAGGAGATAGTGAGCTCTAATCCTTTCTAGCGGCGTTTGAGTATGGTCTAATGAGCATATGTATAGTGATACTAGAATGGCCTTATCTGTCGGATCCATCTATCAAAAAGGCTGAACTGATATAGATGCTTTAAACATTTCATTTGTAATAAGATAAAAAGGAGCCAGCCTTTCGAATTGTTGGCTAACGTCTTTCTACGTAACCGATCCCTGTGATCCTATTTAGATATAGGCTAGAACCATGAAATTTGAAAAATCTAGATAGATAGTTGTTTGCTAATTTCTTCAGTCTGTCTGCATATTCACCAACACAAATGAATAAATGTAATTTCATTACGGTACGCTATATGTGAGTTGAATAGTTTTTAATAGCCACATTCGTTATGCTGGCCAATTGTACGATCTATGCTATGCGATATGCATAGCCATAATTTGATGCAGCTCGAATTTTCGGCACAATCTAATTGTACAAGCAGCTATTTTTAGAATTAAATCGATTCTAAAGCAACCATCAGCATCAATTCACAAGTTAGTAAATCTGAATTTATTGTTAAAAATGAACAAGACAAGTAAATGCGATTAATTGGAGTCTAATTCGAAGAACCCATTTCATCGAAAATTGTCATATTCTTCCTCGGGTATCTTTAAACAATTTGTACCTAGCATGATCACCGGATCAAATATTATCTTACCTTGAGGTATTCCAGAACTAGCTTGTAAGGCTTGGATCCTCGCCTTTATGGCATTTTGATGTAAGTCGCAAACTGCTCCAATCATGTATTCGTTATTATCAATGTCTTGTAGTGATATAATATAGCTTGGGGGCATAGAACAATTAACTTGATTCGATCTAAACGAACAAGATTTTGGCAGAACCACGAAAATATTAACTGGTTGATTAGATATAAAACTAATCAATTACTTCCTACATTTGTATCTTATCTGCAATTAAACTCAACTCACCAGAACCGAAATATTGGCCAAAATACGGAACATGTATGGTAGCAAACCTTAAAGTTGCCTACTAATCCTGGTAATAAGATATTAGAAAGAATTTTACTCTAGATTTCCTATTGAAACCAGACTTTAATGATATATCTTTCTCACTATACCAAGCTTAGTCATCCTGACTATAAAACTATCCATGTGGTAGTCAAGTAATTACTTCTAATTATAACGAAATCATGCAATCACATCTCAATTTATTAGTTATTTGTAACTTTGGTCATGCTTACTTGGTATATTGGATCATTTTAAAATTCTAGTGTTAATTATGATAGAAAATCGATATTCATACTTTATGTACCAGAAATTGATAGAGTTATATATCAACACTTGATAAAACCAACGCTTACAAAAAGTAATATTGCAATCCTCCTTTCTATCGCCACTATAGGGATATTTCTGTCGGCTATCTCGTACCAGTATTCTACGATTACAGCAAATGAAATATCGCGTATAGCATCTATGGATGTGCGCTCCAACGCAAAGATAGAAGCGCATGACTTATCCCAGATTCTGGTTCATAGTATAGACTCGGTCACTAATAACTTACAGGCTCTTACAAATGCACCCCCACTTCAAAACGTTAATGAAGTCAAGACTGGTCAAGTATTACTTAACGCAGCACAGGACTCTACCAAACAATTAACTGATGGTTATTATTGGCTTGACAAGGATGGTAGAGTTATTACTTGGAGTAATATAGATTCTCCAACTCTCAAAAAATATAAGGGATTTAATTTAAGCGACCGTCAATTTTTTACCGTTCCGCGAGATTTGCAAGTACCCTACTATAGTAGCATCTTTGAGTCTCCTGACAAAATTCCTAGATTGTATATTTCTTATCCTATATTCAATACTAACATGTCCAGCTCCACCACAAATATTACTGGAGCAAATTCTGGAAACTCCGCTCAATCAAAAAAGTTTGGAGGAATAATAATTGCCGCAATTAGTGTTCAAACTATAGGTAAATTCTTGCAGAAGGGGCTCTCACCTTACTTTATAAGTAGCTTGGGCCTTATGGACGAGAACGGTGTTTTTATCTATGCTAGAAATCACACACTTGTGGGCAAGAACTATTTATCCGATGAATTCCAATCTACAATTCCTGAAGATGCAAAAAAATCCTACAATAACATTTTAAAACGATCACTGGGAGATAGCCCAGGAGCAGAGGATATCACCTTCCGAGGAAACACAAGTACCATTTCTTATCAACCAGTGTTAATCAATGGTAAACATCTTTGGACAATTTTCATAGGTTCACCACATACCTTGACTAGCGACGTTGGATACTTAATTGACCAACAAAAGAACTTTAGTACTATAGTCGTTGCTACTATTGCATGTATATCAATAGGCATGGCTTCTCTAATACTATCTTGGAATCGAAGATTAGTAACTGCAGTTAACACTAGAACTAGCGAACTTAAGAACGCTAATCAATCCTTGATTGAATCTAATAGATTACTTGCAACTGCCAATGAACAGCTTAAAGTCCATGATAGGATGCAAAAAGAGTTTATTAACATAGCAGCTCATGAACTGCGCACACCGATAATGCCCATATTGGGAGATGCAGAGTATATGGAAAGACAATTTAATGCAGGGACAGAACCTACTTTTCTTGACACCGAACAAATTAGATCTATTATTCGTAATGCAAAAAGACTTGATCGACTTGCATCTGATATTTTGGATGTCACAAAAATAGAAAGTAAGAGTCTTAAACTTCATAAAGAAAGGTTCGACCTAAATGACATTCTTGCAGCTGCGGTACAGGATGTTAAACAACAGATTTCAAATAATCCAGACCTGACCCAAAATATTCAAGTCATCTACAATCCCGTTAGTATCGACATTTTAGCTGATAAAGGAAGATTGTACCAAGTCGCCTCAAATCTTCTCAGTAATGCAGTAAAATTTTCTGAGAAAGGATCTATTTCTGTAGAGGTCCAAAAGTCGACAAATCGAGTTACAGTCTCTGTCAAAGATACAGGGCTAGGGATAGATTCTGAAATTCTGCCTAGACTCTTCTCTAAATTTGCGACAAAATCCGAAAACGGCACTGGATTAGGTCTGTTTATCTCGCGAAGTATAATTGAGGCGCATGGCGGGAAGATTTGGGCAAAAAATAATGATACTGAACGAGGTGCAACATTTACTTTCTTTATTCCATTAGATATGGGTTAAAATTCTCTGATTCAACCTTAGCCCGGCAATATATTGCGGAAAAATCATGCGCAAAATGATATTAATAGAAACTGAATCATGTCTCAATGGATTCATTAGACATCATATTGTTTTTTATCAATCTGGAGTGTCCAGTCTGCTCTTTATGATCAATTACATCGGAATAAAATATGAAATGGGAGTCGCAATCTTGACAAATCCATATTATCTTCAGGTCGTCTGGATGCATAACGAATATTGACCGCTAGCATTTCTTTTAAGCGATAGGTAACATATCTCATACTAATTTACTTTATTTTCGAATTTCTAATCAATATCGAATTTATATAGGTATTAACACATCTTACCAGTACTTTAGACTTTTTTTGTAGATTATTTTTATATTGTTGTGCCAATAAACAATTTAAGGGCCTATAATCATCAATAAATTCTTGACAAACTATTACAGTAGTTGGTTTGATAACATTAAATATTAGTAATTTTTTTCAATAAGCATTGATCAACAATCGTTTACAAGACGAACGACCTAGGATCTTGGTTGTTGATGATGAGAAGGATATTCTTCGTATAATCAAACGGGACTTGGAGTCGTCCTTTCTTGATAATGATAATTCTTCACAGGACAAATTTTATGTAGAGACATTCTCCAATGCTGAAGATGCGTTAAAGGCAGTAGAAAGTCACCCGGCAAACTATTATGATTTGGTTCTCACCGACATAAGAATGCCTAAAATAAACGGATTTGAACTATATCGGCGTATCAAGGAGAAGAATTCATCTCTGAAGATTGCATTTATTACTGCTTTCGAAATTAATCAGGAGGAATTCAGCAAAGTCCTTCCGTCTATTGACGTCAAAGATTTTATTATAAAACCAATAGGAATGGCAAATCTTAAAATAAAATTAAAGTCAATGATTCAAAAACCAGCCTAATGCATCAAATGAAAGCAAAGGTAGACTTAACCTTATCGTCTCGCTGGATTAAGAGACTAGAAGATTAATTTGTTGATTTCTTCTATAAGTTCTCATCGTCAAAACATCTACTAAATATTTACCTACTCTTTAAATTCAAAGTTTTTCCATTACATTTTCCCAATGAATTACGATGATCTTAAGAGCATTTGGATCTGTGATGATTGCAAATTCGATTTTATATTCAAATCCGACGTGGAATCTCATGTTGCAGAAACTGGACATAAATCTATCAACAAATTCGACATGATGTCCTCATTACTTATTGAAACATAGAATATGTCCCTGCTTTATTGAGAACTTGATAAATTCAATATCGAAGTCAATGACAAAACAAGGTCGATGATCAAACAATCGATATTTCATCTGTTGGGCAAATCGTATCTCATTGATACTCCGTATCTTCTAAATCCGCTATTTTCGTAAAAAGCTACGTTCCCTTCTGAACAATCTAAAATGACCTTATAACAATTATGTGTAGCAGCAAATTCAAGTGCCCTTTTTACCAATGCTGAGCCGATTCCTCTACCTTCATAACCTTTACGAGTAACAACATCCTCAATATGACCGACTCTTCCACAGCTATGAATAAATTTTCTTTCAATAAGTATTGTTATTGAACCTACAACACTTCCGTCTCCAAGCACAGCAACGAAGATTTCGTGATATGGATTCGATCTTATCAAATTAAGCAGCTGTAAAGCTTCACCTTGGTCGATCCTAGAGACATCGGATAAGTTGGACAAACTTTCAAAAAAACCGTTATCTAGGTCAGCCTTACCCAATTCGCGAACCAATATGTGATTGTTTTTAACGTTGGACATATTTTAACGACCGGTTCCACAGGTATTAATTTATCATTTTCCGTGAAGGTATAACTCCTTCATCTCACTCATCCATTTACTCTTATTTGCAAAGATTCGTTTTTTTCTACGAGGCCTACACTCAGACATGGCATATGCACA
>JARBAU010000203.1 GCA_029237525.1 Nitrososphaerales archaeon
TATTGTTATACCCATTTTTGTCTTGATCAATTTCTACGCTAGTTTGAAGTATACTTACAATATCCACTGCATCCTCCTCAAGAGTGAATGCTCTTTGATAAAGAGTGCTCTCTCATTTAATTGAGGAAAAAAGAGACAACAGGAACACAAACACACTGTCTTAGCGTCTATCATCTCATACTATAGAATATTGTACTATATAACTTCTCTGAATTCATTCTACAAATATGATGATACATGTTACTAATATGGAATCAAATAATTTAATTTATTTATAGCGTAAATTTAAACTTCCTCATGTATTAAGACGTTAGATCAATAGTATCACTATTCCTGGACGTCAGTCTATACCCCTATACCCAGGACATAGTATTTATTGATGATTTTTTAACATGGCGTCTCGCATGAAGATTATATTACGATTCCATGATAATTATTTCAGATGCATTAAAAAATCTTATATTGTCGGGTGTTTAGTCACATTAAGTATTAGCAGAACTAAACATTCTTACTCGAATAGAATTGTGCTTCTATTATCTAAAAATATATATTGTGATGATATTTAAGGGAAAGCGCCGCTACTTTCAATATCATTGCCAAATCTATGATTCCAGAAAAATTCGCAGCATATATGATGAGCCTTAATAGCAGTTGCAATCGTCATCCCCATGTGATGACCACGTGGTCTATCGCACGAAACGCCAGTCAGTCTGTTGACCAGACATTTTTGTTCTTAATGTCTCATATGCTCTAGCCGCGTCCCTGTCACTCAGAATTAACACAATCTTATTTGGTGTTAAAAACGCATCATGCAAAGGGAGCTGGTGATTGTAGAGAATGTGAACTATAGATGATAATATGCCGTAAGCATTTTTGTGGTAATCGGCCTCTTGATGATTTGTAGTATTAGATTCCTCGTTTGATGGAATAGTAATTGTGATTTTTGACAATCCTTTTTCTATTCTTTTCAGGTACCTGATCGAATCGTGAGTGTAAGAAATTGCTTCATCTTCTACAAATAGCCTTAATCGATTATCTGTCTGAAATAGACTATATTTAGTCTCTCTGACAAAAATATCTGCCAATACGTTTGATATCTGATCATATTCAATTTCGTCCTCCAAGTCTAGATCAACAATATTTCCGATTAATGATATTTTTATTGAAGATTTTGTATTGCAAGTTGTGGTATTAAGATTATTACCAGTCTGATCAAAATATGGCAGGTAATCTAAACAATTGAGGTCTCTTTGCTGCTCCATTAACATATTTGCAATCCTCTTCAACCCTGCAACGATTGTGCCGATATTGATATCACACGCTGTATGTTTCTCGATTTCGGGCTTAATTTTTTTGGCTAATGCAGCATAATTAGCAATTCCTGATTGAAGTGCAGAAAAGTATAATGCATTAGATGATAATATTTCACGAATTATTTCTGCTACTGAAACTGGCTTATCAAAAATAGACATAGTAATAATAAGTAATGTAAATATCTCTAAGTATTAAATCTATCTTTCAATGCCGAAAAAAATATATAATGTTATATATATTACAGACTGATAGGTGTAAATACAAAATGTGGAGAGATCCGTGGAGATTTAGTTCGAGAATCTTTGAGGACGTCGATAGAGAATTTGCTGAAGCTGAAGACATGGTCGGTCGGCTGTTCAAGACCGTGAGAGAAGGATTTCCATCGGAAATAGGCAGCATGCCGTATTATTACGGCTATCAGGTTACGGTAGGTCCAGACGGAAAACCTAGAGTAAGAGAATTTGGAAATGTTAGACCAGCCGCAAAGGGTCTGATCGAAAAAACAGGCGTTAGAGAGCCATTGGCAGACACATCCATAGACGAAAAGAATAACACACTTGTAATTACAGCAGAGATACCAGGAGTGACAAAAGAAGATGTTAAGGTGAACATTCACGAAAATTACGTCTCAATACATGCTGAAAAGGGTGATAAAAATTATCACTCAGATATACCAATAAATAGTGAGCTAGAAAATAAATCTGCAAAAGCAGTCTATTCTAATGGAATACTGGAACTAAAAATTAAGCTGAAAGAGGCTCCAAAGTCACAGGCTACAGAAGTAAAAGTAGAGTAAAAATAAGAATGCTAAATCCCATTTTTATTTGAAAAATTTGGAGATGAGGTAAGAGTATATGGTGAAAGGTGATACTTCCAACAATAGTAATAAATCGATACTTAGGATTGCCGAAACTGATCCAAAGTTTGTTGGTCGGGGTCTAGCCTTAATTGATCCAAAGATAATGGAGGACTTATCATTATCTGCTGGAGATGTGATTGAAATATCAGGAAAAAAGAAAACATTTGGCATACTTTGGTCGGGCCTGCAAGTTGATTATGGCAAAGGCTTGATTAGAATCGACGGCTATACTCGAAATAATCTAGCTTCAGGAATTGACGATAATGTGGCCATACGAAAGGTTAACGTAACAAAAGCAGAACAAATAGTCCTGTATCCTACCGAAGAGCTAAATATTGTAGGACTGGAGGAACATTTACCAGAATTATTAGTAGGGCGCATTTTAGCTAAAGGAGATATTATTCCATTAAATTTAATGGGTAGAAAGATCGGTTTTGTTATTACTAGTGTGTCACCGCTGACTTCGTCCAATGCAGCATCCTTAGTTGATAGACACATTACTGAATTTATTATTAGCTCTATCCCAAAGAGTGGAACAGGACAGGGTGGCATTATTCCTAGAATTACATACGAAGACATAGGCGGACTTAAAAATGAAGTTCAAAAAGTTAGGGAAATGATTGAGCTTCCATTAAGACATCCAGAAATATTTGAAAGAATAGGCATAGAAGCTCCAAAAGGTGTTTTGTTATATGGTCCTCCTGGTACTGGTAAGACTCTGTTAGCAAAGGCAGTAGCCAGTGAGACAAATGCTAATTTCTTTTCTATAGGAGGTCCAGAAATAATGAGCAAGTTTTATGGCGAAAGTGAAGAAAGGCTTAGAGAAACATTCAAACAAGCTCAGGAAAATGAGCCTTCTATAATATTTATTGATGAGATAGATTCGATAGCACCGAAAAGAGAGGAAGTTTCAGGCGACGTTGAAAAAAGAATAGTATCACAACTGTTAACACTGATGGATGGATTAGAAGCAAGAGGCAAGCTTGTAGTAATAGGTGCTACCAATCGGCCAAACGCGATAGATCCTGCATTAAGAAGACCAGGAAGATTCGATAGAGAAATCGAAATAGGAATACCAAATCAAGAGGGCAGATTTGATATTTTACAAATTCATACTCGAGGTATGCCGTTAACAGATAATGTTGA
>JARBAU010000204.1 GCA_029237525.1 Nitrososphaerales archaeon
CAAGCCTGTCATACCGCTGGCTTATCTTCTGCAAAAAGTAACTCCTGCAATGGTACGTTCAATAACAACGTTACTAATTCAGGGGGATTACTTAACCGGGGTCGAACTTGAAACACCTCATGCTGTGCAGTAATATATATCCTTTACGACCTGATGGAAAGGGCAGTTTAGACCTATGTCACAGCATTTTTTGATGATCTTTATACCTGTCGTCTCTCGATTCGAGCTATAACCCCATTCGCGGTATAATTATGCAGAATGTACTAAAAGGTCAGACACTGTCTGTTTATGAAACTTATTGCTGGCTAATGGAGTTAGTATGCTGATTCGAATCGACTAGCTGCTACTTTGTACAGATATCAATTGGCTAGCCCACAATTTTTGTGCCCATCGCTACGCTAAAACAAAAAAAGTTATTAGTTCTTAGCAATTTATTTATTTATCTAGGTTTGTTGACGCCACGTGCTAAACCAGAAGTAAATGGTCCATTGCCAATTAATGAAGTTACGCATGCTTGAGCACTTTGAGATCCTTTACAAGTTTGCATGTATTGTTGATTGCTGCTCGATTGAAATCCATTATTATTTACTGTTTGTCCTACCCTGTTAGCATTACTTGGAATGTCGGCCTTTGCTGTTTATAGGGAGCGTGTAAGGAGTAAAGCTGCTCCTGTAATTACTAATAGTGCAGTAGTTATTAGTGTTTTAAACATAGATTTTATCTAAGAAGATTATATATAGAAATTACCTTTCAAAATTATCTATTAATTACCAACTATTGCCATTTCTTGTATTTTTCACATCCATAGTCGAGAAGTTTATCTCTAGTGCGCTTTCCACATTTAATATAACCATGTTTTCTGATTTACTTATCCTGAATTTGATTGGATAACCAACGAAAATCTGCTTTAGACTGGGCGTCCTCTTTTTACTTTAAGATATTTTAGTCCATCAGAAAATGTAAATGCAATGACCAACATGATTATCACTTCTGGAGCATCAATTCTTGCAGGAGTCATATTTGGGGCTGCATTTTTATCGGTCGCAAAAACCCTTCAGGGAGATAGTGCTATTAGGAACAATATGATAATTGCTGCATACGGTTTCGTTCTCTTTTATATAGCTGATTCCGTTATGGTATCTCAGGCTGCATATCCTCCATATGGTCTAGTTGGAGTATCATTTACTGGATTATCTTCTTGATATACAGTGGATTTTATTTTTCAGCTATTTCAGTGTCTCAAGATAAGGCGTTATGCCAAACAATTAGAAAATCCGTAATGGAGCAATCAAAATTATTAGACCATATTGGCAGTACTCAAATGGAAAGAGAATTGCAAGGTCTAGTATTGACACTAGCAGAGAAGGCTTCAAATATCATGGGAGAGACGGGAGTTGAACCACCTATGACAGAAGTCGAGATGAAGAACTATATGGAATTAGTTATCAGAGAGATGAAAGAAGCTGTTAAGGTGGAGAAGGGTGGTGGCCAAAATTTTATGGCTTTTTGTCGAGCAATTCTTGTTTGTAGTATTGGCGTTGGCGCATGCCTCTATAGAATGCTATCGAATTTTTGTTGTCATAACCAAACTCGTCTATAGATTTGATCTCTCAATCCAATAAGGTATTTAATGTGACAAATTTTACGAGATGCTTAAATCGGATCAACTAAAAATTTGATTCTTTTCTAAATTTGGATAAATTGAGTAATGGGTAATAGAAATGTATGGATCAGGTACTGCGAAAATAGATACTAATATTTTAAAACTGACAGAATTTGCAGGAATAACAGGCTCTCTTCTGGCATTTACAATAATAAATTACTATTTGCATAGTAAGGTCTTCTAAGTGATACTTTTGTTAAGGATTCAAAAGTCTAACTCAATTAATTCGCTGCCAGCTAGGTTTTGATAATTGAAATGATATTAATTAATGGATGAACCTTCTTATCACAAGGAGCCTCTTCGTCTCATAATTTCAATGACTTGTTCATCTGTAACCTGTTCAAAACTTTGATAGTATTGACCAACTGATTTGAAACTAGAAGTAGAGGGAGATATAATAACCTCGACATGGTTTACTTCTTTCTTTAGTCTAGTTAAGATTTCTTTTGGTGCAATGGGAGTGGCAATTATTAATTGGATTGGCAAATTTTCACCTTTTATCCATCTTGCCGCAGCTAAAAGCGTAGCACCCGTAGCAGCTCCGTCATCTGCCAAGACCACAGTTTTACTTTTACCTATAATATCTTGAGTCAGACTGAAACTGTCATTAACAGTCTTATTTTGATAAAGCGAGCGTCTGCGTTTTATCTCTTCGATCTGCTCAGATTTAACTTGCTCTATATATTGTTGTGAAATATTCAGTATTCTAACTAAATCGTCATTCAGATATGTGGTACCATCTTCCATTACCGCACCTATCGCTAATTCTTCGTTATGAGGTGCTGCTATTTTCCTTGGCATCAGAATATTAAAACTTGCATTAAGCTGTTGAGCAACGACATCTCCAGTTATTACTCCACCACGTGGAATACCAAAGATAGATATATCTTTACTATTTATCTTTTCATTTTTTAGTATATCTTTTAGTGATTCGGCCAATACATTTGCGGCCCACTCTCTATTCTTAAATTTTAACTGAAATTTGTTTAGTATTGACTCAAACATTCAATCAATTCTTCTCCTCTAGCACAGTTACTTATAAACAATATCGATATTCGATATAAAGTATACTTAATTACGGTATAAAATCAAATCAGATTAAATTAGACATCTCATAAGGTAAGAATTGCCTCTAGTTATAGTAAATATTCTGCATCGATTACAGATTGATATCGGCAAATTAAAAAATAGAGGCTGACAAAGACCTGGAGTTTGGTCAGTTCGTGATCATAGCAGCGAGTGCTGCTTGTGGCAGTAATAATTCCATCTACACAGGTACAAGAGGCAATCTCGCAAATATTATACTCATAGATGACGAAGTAGCGCATTTTCTATTGATATGCGCGTTTTCAGATGATCTAATTAGTAAGGCTCCAGGTCTTCAGTGGCTAACTTTATCTTTTGATCAAAAAGTACGTTAGGTCTCTGATCATGTTCAGCATTAACCCGTGTAGAACAGTCTGTTCTTAGCTATCCTATCTAATTGTAATTTGTCAAGACTTTTTCGCTATTGCGATTATTTTTGAATGTCTCAGCAAATACAGCATAATTTATGAATCTAGTATATAATGTAGTTTTAATGTCTACATAAGATCCACGTCATGAGGCTGACTTTCCAGAAAACCAGCAGAAGATATTTTTACAAAACTTGCATTATTCTGCATATCCAATATTGTCTTGGCTCCACAATAGCTTAATCCCGACCGTAATCCACCTACTAGTTGTCTAATAATTTCGACTACACTGCCCTTGTATGGGACCATAGCCTCAACCCCTTCCGGAACATAATCGTTAAGATCATCAGAATCAACAATTTCCTGACCTTCTTCTCTAAATTTTCTTCCGAGTGAAGCATAGAAAGAAGCCATACCTCGATACATCTTGAACTTTTTGCCGTTTTTGACCAAAGTCTTACCCGGGCTTTCGTCAGTACCTCCGAATAAGCTTCCAACCATTACTGAAGAAGAGCCTGCGGCAATAGCCTTTGTTGCATCACCTGAAGTTCTGATTCCACCATCAGATATCAAAGGTACATCGTGATCCTTGGCGATCTTTACACTATCCATAACTGCAGTTAACTGTGGGACCCCTGAGCCAGTAACAACCCTAGTTATACAAATTGAGCCCGAACCTACTCCGATTTTGACCGCATCGACTCCAGCAGCGATTAGGTCTTTTGTACCCTCTCCTGTAGCTATATTTCCAGCTATTAGTTCGCAGTTTGGAAATGCCTTTTTGATGTTTCGAACAGTGTTGATTGCATTATCACTATGGCCGTGTGCTATATCAACTACTATGGAGTCAGCACCACTTTCTAAAAGTGCTTCGGTCCGTTCCAAGTAATCTCCCTTTACACCAACTGCAGCTCCTACTAGTAATCTTCCTTTCTTGTCTTTTGAGGCAAATGGATATTCTTCCATCTTCAAAATATCTTTGCTTGTAATTAGTCCAATGATACGTTTATTGCTGTTAACAACGGGGAGCTTTTCAATTCTATGCTGATGTAGCACTTCCTTTGCCTTTTCAATGCTAATTCCCTCTTTAGCAGTCACGACATCCTTGCTCATAAGATCTGAAACTTTAGTATCTAAACTATCCAAGAACGTTATATCACGTCTAGTTATTATCCCAGTCAGCTTTTCACTTTCTTCTACCAACAGACCTGAGACCCCGTATGTGTTCATGGCCATTCTGGCTTCTTTCGCAGTCGCATTTGGCTTAATGGTATAAGGTTGTTCGATGATAACTGATTCTGATCGCTTTACTCTAAGTACTTCGTCAACTTGGTCTTGAATACTCATGAATCTATGGATTATTCCGATGCCCCCCTCTCTTGCCAATGCGATAGCCATGGACGATTCTGTAACAGTATCCATATTGGCACTAACAAAGGGGATATTTAGTGATATGTTCCTTGAAAGTTTAGTTTTTAAATTTGTTTGAGTTCTCGAGATTATATGCGATCGTTTGGGAATTAGAAGTACATCGTCAAAGGTCAGGCCCTCTTTAAGAGTCAAAATTACATTATTATCTAGTAACTTTGTGGCGTTATAAGCGTTTTCCCTAAAGTGATTATGTCAATACTGGCCAGTTTAGAATGTAGAATCTGATATCAACTAGCATGGTCTCAAGTAAATATTTTCTGATAATTTAGTATTTTTTGTCTAGAAACTATTTTTCACATAATATTCGTTTTTGAATTATACCGAAAATCACCAACAAATTAAAATAATATCTTATTTACACGTGAAGTGAGGTAGGGGGGATTGGTTAACTCTGGATGAAGAGAAAAAATAATATTGCGATATTCAATACATTCAAGACAAAACAGAATAAGTTTACTGGGGAAGCCAAAAGACAGCGAGGAATACTAGCTCATCTTGCTACAGAACAAAGTCCGGAGCTGCGTACAAGAACTTCGATTGCTCATTATATAGCAAATAAGCATGGAATATTATGGCAGAACATCTATTCTGGAATATTTAGAGACTTGGACGAGGTACTCATACCCGCTGGAGTGGTAAAAGAAGGAGGAAGATTGCCTCTTCGACGAGGTCCAAGAGCTCTTCAGTTGGAAGGAGTGCCATTTTATGAACTCACAGAAGCAGGAGTGGTTGTTGCTGCATCTATCGAAGAGATAGACGACAGAATGAGACTATTAAAAGATTACATTGGAACGATTACATACAACGATAGAGATGAAAGTACTATGTTCAAAGGTCTGCTATTGCTTATGGATATAGCTCCATCATTTATCTCAAAAATCATCAATGAGTACATTTATGCTTATACTACCGGTGCAATTCAAAGCATTACACCAATTGATATCAAAAAGTTTCGAAATGTAATATCTACCAAAATCGTGGTAGAAAGGGAGCTCCTTGAAGCTTTTATCAATTCACATCCAGTAGAACAGGAGATCGTAAGGAACTTTTTTAAGGTCGTCAAGTGAATTTTTAACTCATTAAGCTAGATATATCGGTGCAATCCATTTCCCGATATCCTACTATATATTGTATTAATCATACTCGATTTTAGTACTCTCTATTGATGTCAAATTAGTCTCATAGTTTATCGCATATCGCATTCCGGCCTCTATGTTTTTAAATAGTGTATTGTACTTCGAACTATCACAAAGACAAATAGAAAAATGGTAGGATTGAAAACAACATCTTCGGAAGCGGAGTAAAAAGTCTTTTGATCATAAAGTTCACAAGTTTCATCAATGCAAACCGGCTTCTGCATTGTTCTAGTTTTTTGTGTTACATGTCCCACAGTATCAAGGATAGTAAAATATTACAGTCTAGCGCGATCGTATAGCATAATTTACCTCAAACATTGTAATTATATTCTTCAGGTCTTCTTTAGAGGAGAAACTGCAGATTGTGATCCAGTTTCTTCTTATCTTGGCACTAATTTGACAAATCTCATTAGCATTAGCATTATCGGGAATAATTTCGGTCGTAACATCAAATGTGTATCGTAGCTTTGATTCAAGTGTATCTACAAGTTGTTGAGTACCTGTTATGAGAATTTTACGCAAATGTCCCTTCAATAGAACATTTAGCACAGGTCCTAAAAAATTTGTCTAGTTATTGAAATAGGTAGACATCTAATACAAGTTTGCAATTGTGTACACATTCCACCGATAATTCACTGCATTGAAACTAATCTAAAGGTCTTGTGTTTATCGATTTGAAATATTCTAATCTGCATCGTAGTCATAATGTGAACTACGATCATTACGTCCATAAGAAACAATTAGGTGTAGCATAACCTTTTTTAGATTTCGCAGGTCACTGTGCCGGAATATAAGCACAGGTTGTAGATTGATTTATGACTTCAAGCTGCAAAATGATATGGCTTATAGTTTATTGTACCACGCTTATTTAGGAAATGAAGACTATAAAACCACTTTTGTGATAGTTGATCCAGTTTGAACTAGAACATATATTATATACAATGAAAAGATAGTATTAATCCATCATTGGTACATATTAAGAAACTAGAAATATATGGTTTCAAGTCATTTGGCTTAAAAAATACAACCTTAAACTTCGACAAAGGACTTGTTGCAGTAACTGGTCCTAATGGCTCTGGGAAGAGCAATATCATGGACGCTATATTATTTGCAATGGGCGAAAATAGTCCAAAAGCTCTGAGAGTCGATAGATTTCAGTCGCTATTTCACGATAGCCAAAGTACATCTTCAGGGCTAATTCGAGTTGGAGTGAGTTTTGACAACAATGACCGTGGGATACCGGTAGATTCTGACTCTGTAACTATTGCCAGAGAAATGGAAGGCAAGACGGGTGACAGCCAATACTATCTAAATGGCAAAAAAGTAACTAGATTCACTATCATCGAGTTACTTGAAATGGTGATGGGAACATCAACTAAACTCAACATAGTTCAACAAGGGATGATAACTAGGATTTCTGAATTAAATTTAGATGAACGTAGAAGGATAATAGAAGATATTGTTGGTCTTTCTTACTTTGATGAAAAAAAGGGAGAGGCGATCAAACATTTAGACGAAGCTGACCGTCGTTTAGAGGTTGCATTTGCAAGAATTGGAGAGATTAGGAAGCGGATAGACGAGCTGGAGATTGAGAGAAATAATCAGCTCAGATATGGTCAGCTGGAAAAGGAAATTACGAAATTTAAGGCGATCAAACTCTCCAATAGCCTGAGGACAATTCGTGTAAGGATTGAAGATCGGCAGAATATATTGGATTCCACCGCCATACGCATGTCAGAATTATCACTAGAGTTAAGTGATGTCCAGGCCAAACTAGAAGAGCTAAACACCGAAAAAACTCGATTCATTCAAGATGTAGATGCCGCTAATAAGGCTAAGGCCAAAATAGCTAGCAAACTATCAAACATAGTGTACGACTCTGAACGGAAAAGAGCTTTACTAAAGGAAACTGAGCAGAGAATTGATTATTTGGAGAAGCGGATACCATTACTAAAGTTAGAAAGGGAAGGGCTGGCGGAAAAAATTGTGACTAATAATGCTAATTTGAATAATATTAATAACATCATCATCAAAAAAACTGAGTCGTTATCTAGATTGAGATCTGAACTAGAAAGTGCTAACCATAAAATTGACGAGATTGTTACCAAGTTAAATACTGTTAGAGAGACTAGTTCTCTCTTAGACCTAAAATATAAGAGATTGGAAAACATTAAGAATAACATTGAAGTATTAAAATTGAAAGCTGAAGAAAAAATAAGAATAAACGAAGAAAGAACAAAAGAACACCTTGATAGAATTGATTTACTAACACAGGATATCGAAAATAATAAAACTATTTTAACGACCCGGCTAGAGAAAAGAACTTCAGAAATAACAATTCGGGATTCTCAGAAAAAATTACAAATGGATTTGGAAGACTTACAAAACTTTGATGAAAATACAATATCTAAATCTCTAGAAGTGCTATCAAGAGCTGAAACTATTACATTAGAATATGAGGCTCAGACAAATATTGCAAAAGATATCATGAATGAAGATACTTCTATCGCTGAGTTAAGGCCAAAATATTATGAATTCGGGGTTTTGGGTTTAGTTCACGAAGTCTTGAGTTGGGATAAGGCATACGAAAGAGCAATACTGGCGGCTGGTTCTGATTGGATGAAAGCGTTTGTGGTAAAGGATGTCAAATCTATGCTCTCGGTGGCGCTGTATGCTAAATCAAGAAAATTGCCTAGACTTAAGATTATTCCCCTTGAGATACTCAGTACTATCAAAAAGAGGACGATAAATAGGAAAGATCGTCGGAATGTAACAGGAATTATTGGAAATCTGGCCGATTTCGTAAAATCTGACTACATAAGCCTAGTAGACTTTATATTTGGAACTACATTCATTGTCAGGACCCCTAGTGTAGGGTATTTACTTGCAAAAAGAGGATACAGAGTTGTTTCAGTTATGGGTGACCTTTTCGAACCAGATCTAACTTCAACATGCTTCGACTTCGGATCAAAGATTTCTGATCTTAGTGAAGCTATAGTGCTTCGCGACTCGATAGGCGGTATGAGGCAGCGCCTAGACTGTCTTGACGTACTAATAAAAAAGAAATCAGTACGCCATGTTAATTTAAAATCCAAATTGAGCGCTCTTGAGCCATCAATAATTAGAAGCGAAGCAAAAATAGAAAATATTAATAATGAATTGGCATTCATACAAAAGTCATATTCTGATTCTCAGGCTTCCCTTAGTCAGATCGAATCGAACTATAAAGCAATGCTAACTGAAAAAGATCAGTTATATGCAGAACTTGAGAAATACCAAAACAGATTATCCATAATAAAATCAACAACAGATAGAATAATTCAGGGATCAACACATAATGAAAACAATAACTACAATGAAGAATTAACTGAAGCGACATATCAAAAAAATCAACTAATTAAACTAATTGAAGGAACAGATATTGATCTGCGTCAGCAAATTACCAATTCCACACCACTAAAAACTAGCGTAGAAAAGCAAATTGAACGGAGTGATTCGATTGATGAGGAAATAAGTCAAATTGAAGATGAAATATCTAAGAAAAATTTGAATGTGAGTGAACTTCGGAATATCGTGCAATCGATTGAAAGCGAAATTCAGACCTGCAGAGATCAGGAGCAACAATCAATAGATGCATCAGGAACTTCCTATACAATTCTGCAAGACTATGAAACTCGAATAAAAGTCTTGATTGAGAGTGAGAAAAGACTCTCTAAAGAAGTCAATTCGCTAGAAAGAGATCATGCAATTAATCAAAAAGACATTTCAAGCCTTAGAAATGAGGAATCAGATCGCACAAAGGATCTTGATGATCTGGGTTATAGTAATTTGTTAGACTCATTCGATGTCGATACCACAATCAAAGAGCTAACTACGGAGTATGAGCAAATACGAAATACAATAAATTTGAAAGCTGTTGAAAGCTATGGAGAAGTAGTGTATGGTTATAGAGATATGTCAACTAGAAGAAATGAGTTAGAAACTGAACGAAACTCCATCATCCGTTTCATAGAAGAGACAGTCAAGGAAAAGAGAGAAGTTTTCATGGATGCATTTACAAAGGTAGATAACAACATAAGAAAAACATTCTCTGACATTACTGGAGGCTCGGCTAGACTTGAACTAGAAGATCCTGACGACATATCAAGAGGTATTTTGTTGATGGTTCAATTTCCTGGAAAAAGTGCACGAGAATCCACATCTTTATCTGGCGGAGAAAAGACCATGGCTGCAACAATATTTTTGTTGGCACTACAATCTTTGCGGCCTTCTCCATTTTATATAATGGACGAAGTTGATGCCCATCTCGATGCTGAAAATACGGAAAGACTTTCTAAAGTATTATTGCAGAGATCACGAGATAACCAGATAATCATGGTTACTTTGAAGGATTCTGTTGTAGCAGAAGCTAATTTGGTATATGGAGTTTATCCTAAGTCGGGCGCATCGCAGGCTATAAAGTACAAGCATCAAAATAAATTTCCCGAAATAGGGATTGGATCCATTTGAGTAGCATTTAGCTGCTAAATCTTGCAATGTACGTGGCTTAAGTCAGCTTTCATGATACATTGTGGATCTTGTAAATAGATAACATTAACTCCTATTAAGTATGCAACGTTAGTGTCTGCAAGAATAGATAATATATAAAGTGTTTCTTTCTAGGTAGTATCTGGTACTACTTTCCCGATTATTATCTTAATCTATTATCCCTTGATAATTGGTAGTTCCAATCTTTAATTTTGTATTTTTTGCATTGATTTAACCAAATAACAATAATCCATCCTGGAGATATTATAACATAGCCAAATCAATTTCATTAGTTAACTGTGGAAGTCTTTCACTCTTAGTTTCGGTAATTAAGGAACAGTACATTTTCTATAGCCTAGAGTTTTTCTGAAGTAGGATTTATTGTCATAATATAAATAATGTGTGAAATAGTACGAGCTTAGTGCGGGGGTCGCCAAGCCCGGTCAACGGCGTGAGACAATTCTTATGCACGAAGCTCAGAGGTTTAGTTTGACTGGGATACCTCATCCCTTAGGGGTTCGTGGGTTCGAATCCCACCTCCCGCAATCTCATTTACTTGGTAGATAACTTAACTAACCAAAGTATATAAGATAAACTGCAATTATGACTCAGAAGGTTATTTTCACAGACATAGACGGGACAATATTAGATGAATCTGGTGGGTACGGAAATACTCCTAGAATTATCAGCTCTCTCATGAAGGATAACGTCCCCGTAATTTTATGCTCTGCAAAAACTTTAGCGGAACAAGTTCGGATCAGAAAAGAGCTTGGATTGAATGATCCATTCATTATCGAAAACGGTGGTGCGATAGTTTTTGAAAAAGGCTACTTTGATAATCCACTAATACTTGGAAATCACCGCTTTGTGGAGCATAATGATGAGTATGTTATAGAACTAGGAAAACCAGCTACGCAAATTAGAGAATTACTTAATGATATTAGAACGAAATTTAATTTGAATTTTAAAGGCGTTGCAGATACTTCAATGGAAGAACTAGCCAGCTTGACTAATCTAAGCACTAATCATGCAAAAGAGATGTCACGTAGAGAATACGGCGAAACAATACTACAAATAGATGAAAGGGACCTAGTTAAACTGACTAATATAGCCAGAGATATGGATTTGAATATAATTCATGGCGGGAGGTTTTTTGATGTGACAATGGGTAATGATAAGGGGAAAGCTGTTGAATTGTTAATCAAGTTATTCAAGAAAAAGTACAATGAGGATGTTATATTTTTTGGGATAGGAGATAGTGAAAATGATGCCTCTATGTTGCGGCATATGGATCACCCAATATTGGTTCAGAAGACGGATGGTTCGTGGTCTAATATCGCTGTTAAGGGAGTTATCAAAGTGGCCGGGATAGGTCCAACGGGATGGGCTCTAGCTTATGAGGACATAGCAAGAGTCATCTAAGTTAGATTGTAAATTGAAAGCGTGACTTTTAATATAACTCCACTACTGAATCTAAATAATCTGCAAATAGTCCAATTAGTATGAAGAATTTTTACTTATACTCGTTCCATTTTAATGTATTCGGTGTCTAGACGTACTATTTCCTCCGGTATTAGGAGGAAAATAGATATATAATCGCCTCAGCGATTTGGTTTCAGCGGGGTGGGGAAGCCAGTTCCATACCATAAATCGAGGCTAGGTTATCCCGGCGGGCTCATAACCCGCAGAGCGGTTACCGTAATTGCCAGTGGCAAGCGGCCGCAAGTTCAAATCAACCCCCCGCTAATAAACTCATACTAAAGTTCAAGGCAGACGCATGCTCCAAACTATCGTTAAAACCCATTTCGCATGAATGACGATGATTGATTGTGATTTATTAATTGAATGATAGTGTATATCTAGGAGGCGTTACGCATACGCGCCAGTGTTTCTTATTCTGATAATTCTGATAGCAATCCCTCTTCTAATATCGTCTTTCTTAGCTCCTTGGCCAAATCCGTAACTGTAACTATCCCTACAATTTTGCCTTCTTCGATCACTGGCAATCGTCGGAGCTTATGATTGATCATTCTTTGTACTGCGACTTCGATCGGAGTACCTGGATTCGCATAGACTCGAATATCGGACATGATGTCAGCAACTTTGACCTTTGAGGGCTGTAAATCCTTGCAGCAGATCTTGCTGACAAAATCTCGTTCTGTTATAATCCCCATATGCTTCTTATCGTTTTCTATAATCAATGAACTAATACCATTCTCATCCATCAACTTTGCCGCATCCAAACCAGTTTTTTCTTGTGTTATCGTTACAATTTTTTTAGTCATTATATCTTGAATAATTTTTGACATGTACTCATGTAGACTCTTGGGAATAAAAATTTTAATTATCTCTAAAATTAATAGGGTTTATAAGAATGATCAGATTCGCGTCACATAATCCATACATTCAGAATTCGAGAGAAATTTTATTGTCGGACTGCTAAATATTGATAGGTTAGGTAGGATCTTGACGCCAAGCGTTATTTCGTCGTAATTATGACTAGTATTGGTCCTTGGGTTCAAACCGATGTGCAATTATGTTTTATAATATGCAATAAGAACAGAATTGATTCTTCTTTTAACAAATTGAAATAATATACCAGAAAAGATCTGAAAGCAGAAGATAATCATTGATCATAAGTATTCCTATAGAAAAATTGGCATTCTAGTAGTACAAATCTTTGGGAATCGCATTTACTCTTCAATGGTTTTAAGGTGGTCGACGGCAAGTAGTAGTATCAACTTTAATTATAAGTTTATCGATTAAATAATATGGGTTATGCGGCCTCCTCCCCTAACAAGCAGTCCAAGCAAGAACGATGCAGTCTATGTGGAAGGGTCTTCAATAATGCAGAAGACTTAAACGCACACAAACAGCTAGATCATAGCGAACACAGCCACGAACCAGCTGGTGTAAGCTAGACACTCATAGACTGTATTCACTATTATTTTGACTGTGATTTTTAAATACCAAATATATCATTGCTTGATCAATATTGTTTTCACTTCAACTAATCGATTCATGATTAGATTTTAACTACGGTGGTTTCTTCAGCACAAAAAGTGAATATTTAAAAAATTAGTGGCTATATTTTCGTAGAGCGTCGATAACCCAGTTAACATCCTCATTAGTCTTCACAAGGCGACCTATCTTCATGCAATCTCTAATGTCCTTTGATTTCATTTTATACCATACAGCATTTGCGATTGTAGATGCGATTTCATCTGCGACGCCAGAATTTACAAGCAGGTGAGTAGCAACCTTCTGGAATTCGTCAAACTTATATCGTTTAAACCGAAGAACCACAAATCTAGAGAGCAGCGGAGTTAACATCCGTTCAGTCCCATTACTTGTAGCGTAAACCCAGGTTTTAAGCTGAGTTTTGCGAGTCTTTTGATATTTCATTTCAGATATGATCCCAGTTTCCATCAAACTCAGCAATGCTGTTTGATCTCTCATGGGCATATGCTCTATTTCATCTACGACCAGGTACCGGGGACGTGCCTCGAACAAGTAATCAATCATTCCAGATTTTGTACTCTGACTCCCGACGATAAAGTGCGAACGTTCAAGCTTCATACATTCAAGCATAAAAAGGGTTTTTGCTGATGCTGGCGGGCCTACCAACAAAATATGAACAGGCATGTCCGAAGATATCGACAATTTGAATAGTTTCTTTACGTCACTGTGACCTACTATGTTGGCAAACAGATCGTTTAGCGTCTCATTAGAAGCACTAGCACCAGAAATATTATTTGTACTTTCAATGTATTTGTTTATGGGGTATTCGTTCATCTCAGTACTCATTCCATCGATGGCATCTACATCTTCCATATGTCAGTATAATTTATCTATATTATAGGTATTACTGAATTCCATTCTAGCCTTTTACATATCTTTGATTTCATGGAGTCTGCTGTGGGATCCATAAATATCCATAAATACCTCTATGCAGAGTTTATTTCGACTGCGGTTCAGATCTCGAAACCTCAAGCCTTTCCGATAGCCATAGTTATATTTTCTCTATCTTTAAAGACATGATTTCTAAAACTATCCGGTGGTGAGATTACCTTTCCATCCACAGTAACGTTAACTGACTTGTTATTCAAATTTAATCCCCATATACTTAATAATTGGCCAAAATTATAGGGTCTGTTTACAGTAGATTCTACATGAATAGTTCCTGTACGATCGTGGGTATGTACCGGAGCGATTTCTGGGGTACTATATTTGTCGAGGGAATGATCCTTATATAGGGTGGAATTAATTCCGATGCCTTGAGGGACAACGACCGATTTGCCATCAACAGTCATATTGAGATGAGGATGTATATGATATACGATTTTAGCGCCCAACCCATGTTCTTGAGCTTGAATAGCAACAATCACTCCCAAAATAATTACGGCGACACCAATAGGAATCCCAACGATCTTTAGATATCTATTTCTTTTGCGTCGATTGACAGAAACAAAGCTGTCATCTCGTTTCTTCTTTTCAGGGTTCTTATTACTCATGAGTGCAAAATCGTATGTAATAGCGGCCTTTTATAGCTTGTCTCGCTATCAAATCCTTAATGCTGCAGGCGTTAGACTGGTGTCTAAGGAGTATTTATATTAAATCGGCTATTAGTAGCTACAAAAGCATCAAACATCAGTATTCTCATCATACAAACAATTGAAAAGACCCAGAGCAGAAGGCAATTTTAGTAGGGCCTACGAGATAATTATCTACTCTCGAATGGAGTCAGTAAGTATTATAATATGTGAATACACATTCATGAGATTTTATCTTAGATTCTAATACCATACGAGATATATACAAATCTGGTTTCTATCAAGACAATTGTGAGCACGTAGTCATATTCTCAGTATTTGATATTACTAATAAAACTAACTAATTGATATAGGAATGAATTATGTCTTCTTCTTTTTCTTGATCGCTGAATAATCTACAACGTTACCAGCCAAGTGATTTAGCAGATTCTCTAGCGGCATCATTTAGGGCCTGTTTGGGTTGTTTTATACCATAATAAACTTCTTCAATTGCATGTCGAACTTGTTCTGCAATTTGCGGATACTCAGGTGCTACAGGTCTGCTTTTTCCGATAGGTATCATTGACGCCATATCACCATAATAAGGAATTGATTCGTTTAAAAGGTTCAATTGGGGACCGGAACCAATACTCTTCTGTGTTGGAAGGAACCCGGTTTGTTTTAGCCATGGACTCATTATTCTGGGATCTACCATTAATGTAATTAATTCCCATGCTAATTCCTTATTCTTTGAAGTTTGGGGAATGGCGAATTCCCATCCGCCCATCATCGTAGATGTTCGGTTTAGTCCATAAGGTACCGGAAACACTGGGATAAAACCTATTCTCTGAACAAAAGTTGACCAGGATTGACGTGGAAAAACACCTGGAACCCAAGATCCACTTTGTAGTACAGCAAGCTTTCTGTTTATGAACAGCTTATCTGGATTGCTCTTAAGTGGTTTAATACCTGAATCAATCTGTTCTTTGATAAACTCTAGTGCTTTAACACCTGCTGAACTATTGTAAGCAGGAAACCAATAACTCCCCTTTATCGGGTGTCCACTTTTCATAACAAGGATATCGCCCCCCAGCATCCAGAGATAAGGATACCAAAGATCTGGAGAGTAATTTAATCCCGTGAGAACTGCACCTGAAATGCCTTCAGATCCAAGAATAGTGTTGATTTTCCTCGCTGCTGCCATATAACCATTCCAGGTTTTTAAGGAATTTGGATCTATGCCTGTCTTGCTCAATAAATCCTTCCAGTACCATATTCCTCTCACGTCTGTCCACGCCCATAAACCATATATCTTGCCTTTGTACACTCCCCCATCAAAATTTGTTTGATACCAATCAGAAGATCTGCCCCAGAGTTTTACGTAGTTTGATATATCTGCCAAATACCCTCTTTGAGCAAAATCACCAAGCCAAATCTGATCTACCGAGATTAAATCAACAGCACTTTTATTACCCAGGGAATTAAGTAGCTTAGTCCTAGTCTCATTATAAGGTGTTGTGGTATAGTTTAATTGAATATTTAGTTCCGGATGTCTTGATTTCAACTCCTCTACCGCAGGTCGTAATATATCACCCCATTTTATGACACCGCCCAAATTATCGAGAATTGCCGTTATCATGACATTCTTTTTCTGCGGAGATACTGCAGATAACGTGGCCGGGTTAGTAGAAGCAAGTATTATACTCAGAACAATTCCAGCTGCTAGAATACCGCTAATAATTGACGATCCAGACACAATCAATCCCATCAAGGAACTTTGTCCCTTTTAATACTTTGTACCATCTCATCTATGGAAATTCTGATCAAATATCAAATTAAGATTGTACAAAAGGTTCTAAACTGTAAAACTAGCTAATTTAGTTTAACATATTCTTAAGCAGAATAAAAAGCCTTATAGGAATATTAAGGTATTCAAGACATTATTATGAGGACTTTGTAGATATGGACTTGATTTCCAAAAGAATAAGGGAAATAGGTATTATTTCTATAATTTTAATTGTTGCATTTTCGACAAGTTTGTTATTCTATATTCAAAATATTACTGAACAGGAGATTAAATCAAATTTGCTTTCGCAACAAAATCAACGTCAGATTGCGTCAACCAAAGGTATTTCTCTTCATACGGGTTCAGATCTTAATTTAGTAGTTGGAATGCTTGACGGATTAGCAAACTCGTTGTACTTGCAACAGGGTGATTTTTATAGCAATAATGCCTCGAAATTAGTTGGTGAAAAGTATACTCAGTTTAGCAAAGTTATAGATAAGTTGTTTCTTCTTGATAAAAATAACGTTGTAAAACTTAGCTTTTCTCCTGCTGGTTCAGAGGGGGCTATTTTGGGTGCAGACTATTCGCAAAGAAACTGGGTCGTGGATACAAGAAATATTCTAAAGCCAGTGTTTTCAAATGGCTTTGAGAGACAGGGCATGTACACGATTTTCATATCCTATCCAATAATTAATAGGAATAATGGAGAATTCCTTGGGATTGTTGCTACCTCAATACCTACGGTCCCCTTCTTTGCCCGGTATGGGAATGTCGAGCATATCGACAGACAGTTTTTAGTTGCATACGACGCAAACGGTACAATGCTTGCAAACGGCGCTAGTCAGACGTTGGTAGGACAAAACTTCTTTGGTAACTTTACTCAACAGTTTATCAAACACAATCCTACTCTAAATAATCTAACTCGTATATTACTAGCTGGGGGTGCTGGTGCTGCAGTTTATAATTACGGAAAAGGGGAGAGGATAACCACGGGTTCACCTATTATTGTGAATGGCAAACCGTTATACTTTGTGCAAGTGGTAACACCAACCACACAAATATACTCTGACGTAAACGATTTACTTTCAATTGAAAATGTCAAGATGTTCACTTTGTTAGGTGGTACTATTGCTGCTGTGGCATTTTTAATAATATTACTATTCAAATGGACAGGCAGCTTAAACAGGGAAGTGAAAAGAAGGACTAATCAATTGGATATTTCAAATAATCAACTTGCATTAGCCAACGAGAAACTGAAAATTCGAGATAAAATGCAGGAGGAATTTATTAATGTAGCTGCACACGAACTAAGGACCCCTATTCAACCAATCATTGGTTTGTCTGAAGTTCTTCGATACAAAAAAACTGAAGGCGAAGTACAAAGGAATAAAATCTTGGATGTTATAATCAGAAATGCAAAAAGACTTCAGACGCTATCGGAAGATATTCTAGACGTTACGAGAATTGAAAGTAATTCTTTGTTACTGAATAAGGAAAAATTCAATTTAAATTTGCTTTTAATGAATGCAATAGCAGATTCCAAGAATTATATTGCAAACAAAAGTAAAGATAACGATATAAAAATAGAATCGGTCTTTGGCAAAGAGGAGATTAGTATAGAAGCAGATAAGAATAGAATTAATCAGGTAACGTTAAACCTACTGATCAATGCTATCAAGTTTACTAGGCAAGGTAATATAACCATTTCAGCTAAAAAACAAGAAGGTTTAGGCAATGCCGGATCCGATGGACATCATGATGGCGTAGTAGTTGCCATAAAAGACACTGGAACTGGTATAGATCCTGCGATATTACCAAAGCTTTTCACGAAATTTGCATCTAGCTCGGACGGCGGTACTGGATTGGGTTTATTTATATCAAAAAATATTGTTGAAGCCCACGGAGGCAGAATTTGGGCGATTAATAATGAAAATGGCGGAGGTGCTACCTTTAGCTTTTGGCTGCCTGTGACAGGCTAGTACATCATATCGAATGTGTTGTAAATTATTTACTTGAAATTATTAAAACCTTATAAAGTGCATTTAGCTTGGTACAAAAATATCGATTCTTGTGTGATTGGATCACAATGCACCATTTATACATTATTGCTTTTGATCTTGCTTTTGTTTATCGCATAGGTTTATAGGTTGAAAGAAACGTGACCAGCATTGTTGCAAACAAAAGTACACCAACTGATAAATGAGCTGCAACTAGCAAAGGCTCCAACTTGGAGTTGACTACCAACATACCTAGCATGATCTGGACTATGATTACTATGACAGATAATGCTGATAGATTTCGTGCAGATCTAACTTTCTTTACAGCGTAAACAGCAGTTACAACCACAGCAGCTGAAGTGATGATGGCAAGCGTCCTATGGAAGTGTTCGAAGAAATATTTCTCTTGAGGAAATCCAAAACCGTTTGGACATAACGGCCAACTGTTACAAGATAGTCCCTGATGAGAGGCAGCAATATAAACACCAAAAAGCATAACAGTATATATCAAACTCAGAGAGATAAAAGAGAGAATCAACATATTGGTATTTGCACTCTCTAGTTTAGTCACGAATTTGGGTTGGATCTAGGTAATTATTAATCTTAGTTTCTATGAGTCTATGACATAGGTAATAGATAAATTGAGTTCATATGTTTTTCGAGAATTCTTTCTAATTGCATGCATTTTCATATTTGAGAGATTAGCTTAATATATCAAATATGAATAGATGATAATTTGAATATCATATAATAGGGTCAGTAGTGCGATGAATACTAACATAATAGCCATTATTGCTGTATCATTTATGTCAGTCGGGATAATATGGGCAATTGGTAATCTAACCCATACAACTATTGAATCAAAAGTAAAGACCGCAAATGGAATGTTGCTCATAGCACAAGAGAATAGATTTAATGGGACCAATCCGACAATTTATGCGAGCACAAACCATCCAAAGAAACTAGTCGTTCTGAACAAGGATTTTGTAAGGCATGATTTCATAGTTGATCCTTTAGGCATAAACACTTCATACTTGACTGCCGATCAATCCTTTATAACTGCAATCGCTACGAATAAGGCAGGAGTATACGAGTATTATTGTTCCTTGCATCCACAAGCAATGAGAGGAAAGATCGTGGTCAAGTCATAGACAAGGAATATTATAATGACAAAGTGCAATATAATTCAGTTGAGCATTTTTGAACTATAGTCACTTGCATTTACATAGACAAATTTTGTTTACACTTTTTCGTTTGGAAGTTATTTCCCTTTGTCACTGCATGCCTGATAAGACTAGTTACTTTAAATCCTATTTTCCATAAACTTTGCAAATATATAATGTCGCTGATTGTAACACACTAAGCAAATAATAATGAATAGAGGGAATGGGAGAGCTGCAATTTTAAGAATAATTCATATGACAGTCTCCCAATTTCTATCAGAAAATAGTGGAGCAGCCAGGGCTCCTAAGTATTATTGTAGTTTACCTATTCAATCCAATAGATATTCCTTCAGTCTAACGTATAACGATCTTGCCAGATGGCTGTTCATTACTTTAGCATTCATGGGTATTTTAGCAACCGGTTGGTTTGGAATACCACTTGCTCCTAGATATCTAGCACTACATCAGGTAGATACTGAAGCTGAAATATTCACGTTATTTAGCGCGTTAGGTACAATTTGGGGAGTAATGGCATATCGTGAGTTGACGAGGTCAGCAGACCTTATAGTGAATGTAAGAGCCCTTGCACGTGACCTTGATCCACAGATTGGAGCATACGATTATCGATCATATAACCCCGAAACAAAAGAATATGAAAATGGCTATCTTCCACTTGGTCCAATAGACTTTTGGGACAAAGAAACTCAAGTCCCTGCGTGGCTTGATAAAGGCAAATATTGGCATATTTTACTGGGCCTTCAAACTGGGACTAAAGAAATTATTCTTCAAGTTGTAAGGGATAGCGATCTACCATTTTCAGTGGATAGAAGGAATGTTGCTGTTACCTATAAAGAAATGATATCACTATACGGATCTCAACGTAAAACGCATAAACGGTTTAGATATAGGGTGAAGATACCGCAGTGGATAGTCATGAATACCGAACGAACTCGGCTAATCAATCTAAATGGTCATCAGTTTGAGGATGAAAACATTGCTACACTAATTGCTGAACTGAACAGAAAACTTGTTTTGGCTTCAGAAGAAATTATAGAGAGAGAGAAACCAAGGATCAAATATCCAGGCAATTTCATGACGCTGGTGATTTACTTAAATAAGAGCCTACCTATCAGACTTGTTTATCACGAAGCCATTCGACATTTACCAGGAGCTAAAAAAAGAATTATTGCATTTACCAACGAAAATCTTGCAAATACAAAAGATAATGACCTAATTTCAGCCCTTGTCTTAGCTGCTGAACAAAGAGGAATATCTGTTGACAAGATCGCAAAAATTCGCATGCTATTGCGATTTCTCCAAAATTCGTATACGTCACAAGGTATTGGGGAGGGATCAAGCGAATATCATAATTTCCATCATACTCTAGAGGTGTCTTATCTAAGCTTACAAATGCTTCCCCGAGAGTTTCATAACTATAGGTTTAATTCGGCTGATTACGAATTGCTTCTTATAGCAGGGCTCTTACATGATTATGATCCAGGTCAGCTAGAGGCCAATCGAAGTCCTGCTGCAGGTCCAAAAGGACCAAATGTTGTTAGAACTATTAGCGAATTGCAAGAAACCGGGATCCATGTTGCGTATTTTACTATGGGTAAATATGAGTTTGAGAATTATTTTAGAGATTACAAATCTGCTCTATTGCCGCCTATCGAGTTTGCCACAACGCACCCTGAATATATCAAACCTGAAGATAATAACAAAATAGAAAGTGGAAATGTCGAGGCACTGATTTGGCGAACGGATTTTCCGTATTTCAAACACGCCCTTGCTCAGAAAAAATTCGTAGAACATTTAAACAATCTTGATAAGATGGGATTAGATTCATTCAAAATAAAACTAATTGGCGAGGTGCTATGGCTAGCTGACTTGTCAGTTACCTATATGGGTTCAGATCCGATTAGGGCCTGGGACAGAGTAACCAATTTGTATGAAGAGTTGTACCTTCCCAAATTCGAAGCAGTATCAAGAACAGATGAGTTTTTTTCAGACTTTGCCGAAACTGAACTTTTTAAAGAGCTCATAAAGACCAGGCAGTTTCCTGATATCTTTAGGCAAAGATGGAATCTTATTTTCCAATTTTTTCATGAAGGTAACCCATCTACACAGCTCAACAGGACGATTAACAAGGCAAGAAAACTATATCTCAAAGTTAATATTGAGGTAGACATGCGAAGGGGAGACATCTTGGAAGAAATCGCAGTAAATAATTGGGCAGAGTATTTCATTGGAATTGGAAAAGATCAGACTGAGGTTTCAAGAGCTAAGTTAAGATTTGCGGATCTTGATCCACCGAATGCGTCATCCTTTTGGGGAGATACTAAGAAATTAATCCCCAGTATTTCAAATAGATCTGTAGATAACTTTTTTTTAGTTTTACCTAAAAAGCACTTTTCTAATGGTATGAATGACAATCCAGAATTGACGTCATTGATTTCTCACATGCCATCGAAATTACGAACTAATGGTTCGCTCCAAATTCTGACCGATGCTGAAGGATCTAGTAGTTACTTTAACGATCTCGAATTGATTGGTATGAAGTCTGGCTTTCATTTAAATTCTGGCAGACGCCACAAAGAGTATTTTCCCAAGAACATAAGGGAATCATATTTTGCACCAGATAGCACAGTTCATACTTTAGTATTCGATCTAAATGATTCTAACCAGATACGATCTAAGACAACCGTAGTTGAATGAGTCTTGAAGATAACGATTTCATTAGAGTCATTTTTCACATCGAAATAGTTTGATACATTGGATAGGCACATACCAAACATTTGTGAAATTCGTTCTAAGAGGAACAATATGACCTACACTAAAATTTGCCAACAATACTAATGCAATAATCTTTCCAAAGCTTTGCTCAGCTTCGGAACGGTCTTGTAATTTCCTAAATCAATTGGATTTATCCAAACATATTCATCATGTTCCCAATCTAACCTGATAGACTTTGTTGATGATTCAAATAAGAAGGGATACACTATCCAAATAATATTAGAAAATTGCTCATCTTTAACCTCTAGCGGCTCTGCAAACTTGAGAAGATCAATTTGACCTTCCGAAAGCCCGCATTCCTCACGTATCTCTTTGAGCGCTTGAACCAATGGATTTACATCCTCTAGATAGCCACTTATTCCTGCCCACATACCATTCATAGTTCTGACCTTTGCGCTGCGTCTGAGAAGCAATATCTTTCCTTCATACATTAGGAAAACCGTGACAACCTTTATTCTGTTTTTGGTTTTATCCTCCACATTCACACATGATTTCAATTAGGAGTTACTAATAGAATTTAACTTAGAAACTTATCTTGTAGCGTAAATCATCTTCATATAAAATACGCCTTTGAACTGGAATTAACATATAGCGGTTACAAATACAGAATCTCAAGACCAGATTGGCTTATAAGGTTCATTATTCGACTCTTTTCTTTACCTAGACCTTTTCTATCGACTACAATATGAGTAACCTTTTCGATACTCTTAGAGTACATTTGAGTTAGCATAGCATGATCAATAAAACTAAGATTATACTTCGGAGCTATTGCAGCAAGACCATACTCTGATTCTATCAACAATTCATTAAATTTGACAGGGTAATGTGGTCCACCAAGTCCGATACCTATTTTATCGCAATTCAAGCCGAAAGCGATTACCTCAAGTATTGTGTCACAAACAAGTGAAGCAGCATTGGTATCAGTCCACTGAGGATAAGAGGATCCTATCTCCACGAATAAAATTGGACACGACAGGGATGTCGGTCCGTGATGTGTTGCTTCAATGCATATTTCATAGTCTGGAACCAAAGATTTCTTATTATTAATTTGTTTTATGAAATTTTTTTGTAGGGATGGAAAGCATAGTCCGAGTTCTTTCGATCTTCCTCCATATTTATTATCCATAAAATTTCCTGTGGAATGACATGTAAGAGATGGTATTTTCTTCGATGATTCATGTTTAGACAGGAAAATAACTGCTTTTGAATTATGAATTTGCGAATTGACATCCTCTAGGTAAATAAGTTCAAACTTGGAAATATAGAGCTTAACATTTTCGTGAAACTTGGATTCAAAGATGTTTGATTTGCCATTTACAAGTTCGAAACCTCTGTCATTAATCAGATAATTTAACATAGTCCTACTTGCAAGATCTGCTTCCGAAGCCATAAGAGTATAATAACTTTCCTCCAAGGTATCCATACTTGAGGGCAATATCGCCTATTTCTATCTTCTAAAATGATCGTGTCTACAAAAAAATCGATGTTCTCGGATTATCTTTCATACGTTAGATATCAATCCTAAGTTTATGTTTTCAATTAGAGGTTTAAGTAAGAAGGGTTAATTGTCAAGACAGGATATATGATCTTGCGTATATCGCAATATTTGTGATTAGGTTCTGAACTTGTAGCATAGACTTTACAATGAACTCAACAGACTCAAATCTTAAATCTACCCGAACAGACCCAACCTATGCCATAAGCGAATTATTGTGCGTATTTTAGTTTCAGAATAGCGAATTTATATGATTCAACTTAAGTAAATTTATAAATTGCATTTGAGTATCGGTTAATGAAATAGGAATTATGAATAATTATCTTGAAAAAAATAAACATTCTGATGATGAGGTTTTTAGTGATTTGTCTGATTTCGAGCATGACAGCGATAAAGACAATCCAATAATACAAGAAAATAATGAAACTCTTGGCGTTAAAGAGGAGGCATCATCTATGCCTATTCCAGATGAAGAATCTTCGCAAAAATCTGATTATAATTTGCCACTAGAGAAAACCAAGACGATTGAGTCGAAGTTCTTTGCAATAAGAACAACTGGTGGCCAGGAACGTGTTGTGGCTAATATTATTCAGAACAAAGTCGCGGCTAAAAAAATTGGAATTTATTCTATACTTGTACTAGATAACTTTAAGGGCTATATAATAATCGAAGCGCCAGATTCAATGGTGGCTTTTGAAGCGTTGTCTGGTGTTAGACATGTAAGAGGTCAAATTCGCGGAGAATTGCCCTTTAAAGACATTGAAGGATACATAGTTAAGAAGCCAGTAGTAACTGAATTAAGTGTCGATGATACCGTAGAAGTTATCGGCGGTCCATTCAAATCAATGAAGGCTAAAATAACGAGAGTAGACTACGAAAAGCAAGAGGCTACCGTAGTATTACTTGATTCACCATATCAAATTCCTGTCACAGTCGATGCAAATTATTTGAAAAAGATGTCACACTAGCTGCATTTTCAGATCGGGTATTATGTATCCAGTGCAAGGTTACCGAATACTTCAGATCTCACCATCTGGATTCGTGCGTAATATAAAAGTACTTTTTTGTAGTTTATATTTTTTAAATTGTGATTGTTTATTCTGGAGTGATAAGTTTTTCTTCAATAGTATCACAGATTTAAAGTAAACCCAAATGGAATGGTGTCATAGCAAACTGTCAAATAGGAAAGATAAAAAGAGGTTATTAATATATGCAGGGATTGCTCTTATCGCTAGTGGCATCATCCTAATGATCTTGCTTTATAGTTTTGTTTATCTGTACCCCGTCAGTATTCCACACGAAGATAACTTGACAAAAATGAGAGAACTGATGGTTATCCCATCAAACAGTCATGGACATATAAAAATGTTATAATGCTTACAGACCATAACTGATGAAGATTCGACTAGGCTCTATTAACCGTGCTATTCTAATAATAATCTGATTGCATTAAAAAGGATCACCGTGGCTAATTCACTGTAACGAGGCTTCTTGTTATTTGTGGTTTCACACATGTCGATATAGATTAGTCACATTCTACGGCCATGTTTTGAGAGATAATCGTTCTTATGAATCTCTACAACGTGTTTTCTATGCTGCTAATGGAATTGACCCTGATTGGCCAATCAAATTCAAGGTTCCACGGTTGATTGAATAAAATTCCAACTTTTGGTGACACGACATCAATCAAGTTAATCGGAGCATCATCAACTAAAATATCAAATTTATACATTGCTTTGGGTGTCGCATCGTAAATGAATATAAGATCATCTGAGAAGATGTCATAGTAATCCAACCAGTTCGCAACATAAGGTACAGTCTCCCTCTCACGTTTTGTAAGAATGGAAATCCGGTAGCCCTTTTTATGTAACTGTCTAATGATATAAGCAAGATCTGGCTCGGTTGGAGGGATTTCCTTCCATCTATGAATCCAAACATATATAAAAATTTCAGAAATCTCCTGAGCAGATATTGGTAGAATCTTGCGAATATCCCAGGCTTTTATGTCATCTTTTGTTATTGTAGTATTATGAATATTACTGTATATCAAAGTCCATATTTTCATAGTGTCTGCTAGTACTGAATCGAGATCAATTGCAAGTGTTTTATTCACACCTTTTTCAAATGTCTATAAGTGTTAAATATAGGTAATGCTGACTACATTTACAATTCCGAAAAATTAACGTACTATTTTAATTTAAATCAGTTCTTGAATACTGGAGACTCGTTATTATTTGGATTTAATTCGGCATTTGGATGAATTGATTAGAAGCAAATTGCTTAGGGGTTATATAATCTCTTAATATCTTCCAACACCTGGTGGAGATTTGTACGAACATTTCAAAGACATTTATATCTAGGTGTAGGATTCGTGGAAAACATGTCTGAAAAGAAATCCATAAATGCTCTTGTTAGTGGAGGAGAAGCAAGTGCGGGACCACCACTTGGTCCGGCTTTGGGCCCAATTGGAGTTAACGTATTGCAAGTAGTGAATGCAATTAACGAGAAAACAAAGGAATTTCCAGGGATGAAGGTTCCAGTAAAGGTTGAAGTGGACTCAGAGACCAAGCAATTTACTGTCGAAGTAGGAATCCCGCCCACTGCAGCATTGATATTAAAAGAGGCAGGAATAACTAAAGGTTCAGGCAATGCTGGGACTGCGAGTGTAGGGAAAATCACAATGAATAGCATTGTAAAAATTGCAAAAATGAAGATTGACAATTCATACGCTAGCAGCTTGAAAAGTGCGGTCAAAGAGGTAATTGGTTCTTGCGTCAGTCTCGGGATTTCAATTGATGAAAAGACTCCAAAGGAAACCTATAATGAGATTAAACAGGATAAATTTAAAGAGCTCTTCTGATTACTCGTTTGCTCCGCAACTTTGGTAATGTTCCAAACTTCTAGATAAACGCTACCGTTAAAATTACTTACTAACAGGAATTAGTCTATAATCTTAGATTAGGAATTTGATAATTAATTTAGTAAATTTAAAATACCCCAAAGTATGCCATCTAGTCTATTAATTTTAGGTGAATATGTGGAATGTCAAATCAAAATGCGCCTGGTGGAGTACCAGTATTAATACTCAAAGAAGGTGCTACCCAAACTAAGGGTAGGGACGCCCAGAAGAATAACATAACAGCGGCCAAATTGATTGCGGAAGTGGTGCGATCTAGTTTAGGTCCAAGAGGAATGGACAAAATGCTAGTAGATTCTTTGGGAGATGTGACTGTTACAAATGATGGAGCAACTATCCTTAAGGAAATAGATGTCCAGCATCCCGCGGCAAAGATGATGGTAGAAGTTGCGAAGTCGGTTGACAACGAAGTCGGTGATGGTACGACTTCAGCAGTGGTCTTGGCTGGAGCACTTATAGAGAAGGCAGAGCAGCTGATAGCTAAGGATGTACACCCTACGATTATCGTAGATGGCTACAGGAAGAGTGCGAACAAGGTAATCGAAATCTTCAACAACATTGCCCAAAAGGTTAGCAACAATGACAAAGAACAACTGATGAAAATTGCAAAGACTTCTATGCAGACTAAATTAGTCTCCAAGGATTCTGAGGCACTTTCGGAATTAGTAGTGAACGCAATTTTGCAAGTTTCTGATCAATCCGATTCTGGTTTTAGGGTAGATATTGACGATGTTAAGGTAGAAAAAAAGGCCGGAGGAGCACTTCGTGATACAAGGTTAATCAAAGGCATAGTGCTTGATAAGGAAGTCGTTCATGGTGGAATGCCAAAAAGAATAGAAAAGGCAAAAATTGCGTTAATCAATTCCGCGTTAGAAATTGAAAAAACAGAGTTCGATGCTAAGATTAACATAAGTTCACCAGACCAAATGAAAATGTTCTTGGAGGAAGAGAATAAGATGCTAAAAGGTATGGTAGACAAGATAATTGGGGCAGGCGCTAACGTCGTCGTGTGTCAGAAAGGTATTGACGACATAGCTCAGCATTATCTAGCAAAAGCAAATATTCTAACCGTTCGACGAGTAAAGGAAAGCGATATGACCAAGTTAGGTAGAGCAACTGGAGCGAGTATTGTAACCAATATTGAAGATCTCACAGCTAAAGAACTTGGATTTGCGGATAATGTAGAAGAACGCAAGGTCGAGACTGACAAATGGGTGTTTGTAGAAGGGGCGAAGCATCCGAAATCTGTGACAATATTAATTAGAGGTGGATCTCAGAGGGTTGTGGACGAAGCCGATAGATCTATACATGATGCATTGATGGTTACAAAAGATGTAATTGAAAAGCCAGTAATAGTTGCCGGTGGGGGAGCTCCAGAGGCGTATGCAGCATCAAAAATTCGTGATTGGGTAAGCACATTATCTGGTAGGGAACAGCTCGCTGCTGAGAAATACGCAGAGTCATTGGAAATTATACCACTGACTTTAGCTCAAAATGCTGGTATGGATCCGATAGACGCAATGACGGATTTGCGTGCGAGACAAAGCAAGGGTTCCAAATGGACAGGAATCGATGTTAGAAATGCCAAAATTGCAGATATTTCTAAGCTCGAGATTTTGGAACCACTTAGTGTCAAGGAACAAATAATAAAGTCCGCTACTGAGGCCGCTTCTATGATCCTGAGAATAGACGATGTCATAGCATCAAGTAAATCTGCAGGTGGACCTCCGGGTGGCGGAATGCCTCCTGGTGGAATGGGTGAATACTAAAACCAGATTTAGCTGCAAACAGTAGATCTTTAAGCCTCATTCTTTTTTGATACGGTATTCAGTTCTGTAATAATATTGAGTTACACAGTCCAATACGATAACATCAATTAATAAAAACCTGTCCAAATAATACAGAGTTTTTTTGAATAAATAAAAGATAACAGCTCATTGATGGCATGACTGTTTGAAGTGTGTTTATGGCTAGTAAAAAATAGAGACACGCCTAGTCAAGCATATCATATCAACAAGAACCGACATAACTAATTCGAATTTTCAAAAGAGTTTAATAGTTCCGAGACTAGTTAAAGGGTAAATCATTATGCCAACTGCATATGTTTTGATTAACTGTGATCTTGGATCGGAAGAAGAAATACTCAGAGAATTAAAAAAATTACCAGAAATCATCGAGGTAAGTGGAGTTTATGGTGTATATGATATAATCCTGAAAATTAGATCGGATACTATGGATAAACTTAGAGAAACTATTACATGGCATGTCAGAAGAATAGACAAGGTTCGATCAACTTTGACCATGATAGTAATAGAGGGTCAAGGGGACAAAGGAAAAAATAAATGAACTAAATATTCAATGGTGCTTTAGAATAAATCAAGCAATAGTCTGTAATAATTAGATCGAACTACCAGGGTTTACGCAACTGATTATGGGTTGGCAGTATCGCCGCAGAAGTAGATGCATAGGATATGACTTTTGTTATTACAAAGTAGTTTGCAATTCAAGGTAGAAATCTGAAGCCTTAATCGAAGTGTGAAAGTAATACGATGTCATATATAACGAAAAATTGGATTGTATGTATGGTGTGTTAATCGAAGTCACATTAACTGATAACATTAGTCTAAAAGTCAAACTTTGATAACTACTAATCTGAATCCCAAAAGCATGGCTATACCGATTGTCGCAAAACCGGCTATTAGCAATCCTCCTTGATTTTTCGGAGTGATCGAGTTTCCGGCCTTATATAGAAGAAACGCGCCTGCCATGCCAATAAATAAGATCATTGTTGTCACAATAGTTTCTCCAATGGTCTGGATCGATCTTGTAGGTAGAATAAAAGACCTAGTGCCTCTGGATGAACCCTCAATAATTGAATTAAATAATCCAGAACCTAATGCAAAAAAGAGAACAAGATAAACTACAGACACGATCATGACAATTCTTTGAGCATCAAATATCAAATTTATCGTAACCTGCATATATGATGTATAAAAATCTTTGTCCGCAATTTGCCATTGAGATTACCTTAACCTGCTCTCTATTTACGACCCAGAGAATAAGATAATTACCCAAATAAGTATGGAATTGAATTGAGTCTTGCTGAATAGTGCTAATTCTAATTCAGGAAGAGTGGTATGTAACACCATAACGTACACTTTTCAAGAAACAGGCTGCAATTATTTGCGTTGGTTTATGACTCATACTTGATATATTAAATTCTAGCTAGATTCTTAACAATATGTCTAGAAAATAATTGTTTGTTGCAAGTCCAGATATTGGTTATAGAAACTCTTTTTTAGAGCATGCTATGATATTATGATTGGTGTCATATCCTAAAGACGTATTTTCTAGGATGTTTGCTGGAACTCATAAGACTAGTCAAGACCTGCTTTATCCGAAAGTTGAAGAA
>JARBAU010000205.1 GCA_029237525.1 Nitrososphaerales archaeon
GGTTATTGTTCCTGGCGATCACATTGCATTAATTGAGGAATTTGAAGGTGGAAAGAATACATATGTTCTAAATGGTGATATTAGAGCAGCTACTGTTGGAATACCTCTATACGATCTAAAAAGGCACATAGTAAAGATTAAGCAGAAAAATTCTCCAATGCTGGCCAAGATTGGAGACACTGTAGTTGGCCATGTTGAAATGTTATTTGGCAGCATGATGTCGATAAGAATACTTTATTTAAACGAAAGGAAATCACTTGCTGGATTTTCTGCGATTGCATCCACAAAAATAAATTCTGGTGGTAGCGGATGGTCCCGAGGAGATCGTAAGGGGCGAGTTATCTTCAGAGTTGGAGATATTGTAAAGGGGCGAGTTTTTAGCCTTCTAAATTCAACAATCCACATTACAATCGATGAAAGAGAATTCGGAGTTTTGTACGCTTTATGTTTTAATTGTGGTGGAGACACAGTTCGAGTAAATAACAACATAAAATGCATAGAATGTGGGACATTAGAGGAGCGAAAGTTAACCAGTGATTATGGTAAGGAAACCTTCCGCCTAATTCACAACACAAGCATAAAATAGTCTTATGAAACAAAAGGTTGCCTTTCAAGGAGAGAAGGGCGCATATAGCGAAATTGTAACGATGAAGTATTTTTCTGGTGAGGAAATAATTCCAATGAGATCGTTTCAGGACATATTTAGAGATCTCGAATCTGGCATAGTAGATTTCGCAATAATTCCTGTGGAAAATTCTATAGAAGGAAGTGTCAATGAAGTTTACGATTTACTGCTAAAATCTAATCTGTGGGTATACAGAGAAACGCACAAGCGTATATCTCATTGTCTTATTGTTAATAGGAATTCTGACTCTGTAATCAAATCTGTATATTCACATCCTCAGGCACTAGCTCAATGTAGAAAGTATATTCAAAAAAGGAATTTAGAATCAATCCCAACGTATGACACTGCAGGAGCGGTTAAGCTAATTAAGGACAGTAGAATAATGAGTGCAGCTGCGATAGCGAGTGATAGGGCTGCCCAGTTGTACGACATGCAAATTGTTGATTACGGAATTGAGGATGAGAAGAGCAATTATACGAGATTCTTTATTTTATCAAAGAAACAAATCAAAACGCAGCCTACTGGCCACGACGCCACGTCTATTATCTTTTCGATAAATCATTTACCCGGCTCACTATTCAATATCCTAGGCGAATTCGCAAAGAGAGATATCAATCTTACGAGGATAGAATCTCGTCCAACTAAGGAAAAGCCATGGGAATACAATTTTTATGTAGATATAGCTGGTCATTCTAGTGATACAATCATCAGCGAGGCATTAGAATTAATAGAAAAAAAGACCAACTTTTTCAAAATCTTGGGATCATATTCGATAGAATCTTGTTGAGTTGAGTTATAGCTCATTGATTCAAGCGAATGCAGCTGAATAGGAGTTGGCGAAAATATATTTACTCGAGGGAAAGTTAGAACTTGAATGTTCTTTACCCTGATGCACAGTTGCTAAATCCGCAATCGATACACATACTGCAGCCTTCTGTGATTATGAGTCGGGAGTTGCAGCATGGACAGGTTTCCCCTGAAGGTGAATCAAACAAACGAGATGTAGGATCTGACTCATGAGAAGTTGTTGACCTGGTTTCGAATTCTACATTCGTATCAGCAAATTCCTGAGCCGGCGATTCTCGAAACACAGTTTCCAATTGTTGACTAACATAAGGGACCATCATGCTAGAAGAGACATACTCTCTTACGAATTTACTTGGCTTCGTCACGCCTCTTTTCTCAATCCTATTTTCTCCAGTTATATGTAACACTTGTTCATGTCTAGATCCGTCACGATACACGGTAACACCTTTCAAGCCCAATTCATGAGAAAGTAAATATGCACGCTTTACGTCATCTACTGTCACATCACCGGGCATATTGATCGTCTTTGCGATAGCGTTTGAAATCCATTTTTGCCATATTGCTTGAGCCATCAAGTGGTCAGTCCAGTGTATATCAATGGCAGTTACAAAGATATTCTGTATAGATGTCGGTATATCATCAAGCCCGCTAATCGATCCATAATTATTAGATATCCTAGTCAGAATATCGTCATCATATAATTTGTTTAGCTTCAAAATATTTTCAAAGATCCTATTCGTGTAAAAGAATCTTCCGACAGTAACGCGTTTCTCAAAGACGACCGCAAATATGGGCTCTATCCCATTTGATGTGTCGGCAATCATAGATAGTGTCCCTGTGGGGGCAATAGTTGTTGTCCAAGAATTCCTTATTCCGTGTTTTTGAATTTTCATTATCAACGACTTCCAATCATATGAATGCAATTCTTTAGGAATGTCGTAATATCCTGCAATCGGTATTTTGCCATCGACATATTCAGTTTCCCCAAAAAGTGGGAACGAACCTCTAGATTTTGCTATTGCTACACTCTCTTCCATACTATAATAGGAAATAGCCTCTGCAAGCTTGTTCATAAGATCATATCCTTCTTTTGAATTGTATGGAATGCCGAGTAAGAATAACAGATCGGCAATACCCATAATACCTAAACCTATCCTTCTTGTTAGTCTAGTATTGTCCTCGATTTCTCGAACTGGATATTTGTTTGTATCAATTATGTTATCTAAAAATCTTGATGACAATCTAACAGCTTGTTCATATCTCTGCCAATCAAATTCATACATACCATCAGCTTTTCGTTTTACGAAATTCGCGAGATTTATCGAGCCCAAATTACACGACTCATACGGATATAACGACTGTTCACCACATGGATTGGTTGCTCGTAATGGTCCTCCTTTTGCTGTTATGCAAGGATTATATTTGTTTATGTTATCAAAGAATATTATCCCAGGTTCAGCACTCTTCCATGCACTGAAAGCGATTAAATCCATCAATTGATGAGGATCGATTTGTTTTATAATCTCCCCAGATTTTGGGTTCCGCAATGCGTATTTGGCATTGTTCCCACCGACTAATGAATCCCAAAAATCAGCCAATATTCCTACGCTAACATTAAAGTTTTCAAATACACCTGGCTTGGTTTTTGCGGTAACAAATTTTTCGATATCTGGGTGCCATGCCTCCAATATTCCCATATTCGCTCCTCTCCTCTTTCCGCCTTGCTTCACAACATCAGTAACAGTATCAATAATCCTCATAAATGAGGTAGGCCCGGATGCAACTCCTGATGTTGATGCGACAATGTCTCCTTCAGGACGCAAATCGGAATAATTGATTCCCACTCCTCCACCAGACTTAAATATCATGGCCGCCTCAGTAGACGATTTCATAATCCCATACATATCATCTGGCATCTCTAAAACAAAGCAGGCAGATAGTTGTCCCAATCTAGTTCCAGCATTCATCAACGTAGGAGTGTTTGGAAGAAAATCTCTCGAAATCATTAAATCGTAGTATTCTCTAATTTTTTGTTCATATACAGACAGTTTTCCTTCGGCAACCAATCTAAGTAATTGTCTGAAACCGAGCCTCATGTGTCCTTGTTCAGCTAGATAAATATAAGCTCGAATTAGCGATTCAAAGTGATATTTATTTAGCATATACTCCCCAATTTTCAGCTTTAAATGAAAATCCTCGGTCTTCGAATAATACAGAGCTGCTTCACTGATGTCTTGTGGATGATTGTCGCTCAAATCGAAAAATATGGAATCATGTAAAATATCAGGAATCGCAACTAGAATTGCAACTCGTTCAAACATCTGTCTTGGCCCTTCTATTATTTTACCAGTATTATCTCTCAGCAGATACCTAGCTGCCAAAACCCTGAGTGAATTTATGTCAAATGCTTTATCTACGTCATCCAGATCTCTCTTATTTAAAATCTTCATCTTTTCGTCACGAATCTTTCGGCGTTCATGTCGGTATAATATATATGCCTTCGCTGTCTCGGAAAAACCTTCTTCGATCAATATTGATTCCACCATATCTTGAACGTCCTCTACGCTTGGAATCGCGGTTGAATCAGTTGATCTATATCCATGTTGAATCATTTTACGAACCACATCGCCAGCCAATCTATCAGCCATTGAATAATCGGCTCTACCTGTTGCAACCAGGGCTTTGTATATCGCATTTGATATTTTTGGTTGTCCGAAACTGACTACTCTCCCATCCCTTTTCTTAATTCGTAGAATCACGTTCTCCTTAGAGTTATTAACCTCAGTAATCCCCGCCATCCCTTGTAACCCTATCCTGTTGATCAACTACAATACTTAAAGGCTTTCTCTGAAGAAGCGACAGTGTTAACTTAAAGAAAATCCTATAGCTGAAGACATCCTATTCTTTAATATGGTTGCTAAACGAAATAGAACACCTTCAAAGTATGTTGGCTACGGATTGTACTTGTACTTTATAGTTTTGTCATATAGGAATACTTCGAAGGCATTGTCTCGATTCGTCACAAAAAGTCATGTAGCCGTCTGGAATTGGATTCAAAAGCAAAGACCTAAAAGAATCACGAGAAAGAGAAAACAGACAACCGAATTTATCATTAATGAAACCATGATAAAGATTGGTTTTAATTAGATGTGAATTTGGGTTGCAATAGAGTCAGAATCTTAAGGAAATTCTTGGAATTAGTGTATCAAAAGAATGAAATATGCTCATTGCAGAGCACTTTATTTCCTCATTGACAAAAGGATATGGTAGTGGTAGTAAGCTTTCGATATCTAGAGATGGCGGTACCTGGTATCCAGAAGCATGTCAGTTCTTAAAACTAGATCACCATACCCGTTCTTCATATGAAAAAAGTATCATCGAAAGAACAATGCAGTATATTAAGGATAGAATCGAAAGCTTTGATGACTATTTCCCCTATAGTAATGAAAATTGTAAACTAAAACATGTACAAAATTGGTGACCCTTTTTCTAGATATGCATAACAAGGAGGTGATAAACGCTTAAGTTAACTGAGCTTAGGTACATACAGACGAAATTATATACAAAGCATTTGAATGCCTAGCCTGTGTGGCGCATACTAGTATATTATCTTATTAACATTGGAAAATGCTCTGATGATGAAGTTTTTTATATAATAAGAAAATGGCTCGATAGATATCGTAATCTAATACAGCCCGACTTTACAACACGTAATAGTATTAAAAATAACATTATTCATATCAGGTTAATCCTGATATTTTATCGAATTCAGTAGAATCCGATCGGAAAGTGCTTCTAGATACGATAGTCAGCATGCCACATTATAATATTGTCGAAAATGAGACATACTAAGTTTAGATGAGTGTGTGATATACATAGAACACTTTGTAACTAAACCTGCGGCTCGTGCTTTGTCCTGTCTGCCTGCCTTTAAAGTACACTAAGTTAACACGTGGGAAGAATCAGATTATGTTGATTGATTACTGGCAAAATCCTAATCTGTTATTGGTTCAGATGCATCACTTGCAAATGACATGAAGTCTAACTCAGTTTGTAAAATAATTATTATATGTTTACTTATTAAGATCTGATTTGTATTCAATACTTTTTCCCCTTAAATCAGGGATGATTTTATAATTAGCCATCCCGAACTCCTTTTTTAGCTCATTCCCACTAAAAACCTTATCCAAAAATACAGCCAAGGCAGCGATTTCTGAATGGGGTTGATTACCAATAGCAATGTTCATATCTGCAATTTCGAAAAGTTCTCTTGGCACTTTTTTTGCGCCGATAACGACGAGAATTTTGGCTTCGGTTCTGAGGGATTCGATCATGTTGTCGACGTTCATTCCATACATAGTCAAGTGAATAACCTTGGCACCATTTTTTTTCCACATTCTTACTATCTTCTTCCAATCATCACAAATTTCAATTAGAAAATCAGATTGACCCCAGTTAGTTGCAACTTTCTCAACCGTCCTAATTATAGATTCGTCCACATCTGACATGTAGATCTTGCTGCAGCCAAAAGCTCTTGCTACCAATGCTGAATGTGTTGTTACACGATCATCGCGAACTAGTCTATGGCCGATTCTCAGGGTAGCGACCTCCATCAGTAATCACTTATGACAATTGTAACAATATTCACATGAAGTTCCAGATTGTCTATACAATATCAATGTTTTTGCCTTCATTAAGGAAGGTAAAGATTTTCCAAATTTCTAGCCCATCTATTTTTTAGACGTAGCTCAGAGGTGTTAACTAATTGCTAGAATATGCTTCTTAAACGACTAAATAACGAGTTCCAGAGTGCAGCACGTCGTTATGAGGAATATGAAAATGTGATTTCTATAGTACCCAGCAAAGGATACACAGATTCTGATATTCCCACTTGACGAATAATAATAATAATCATGATAATTGCGATTTCTTCAAAGATACATCAACTTCGAGGAAGATCTAGAAGTCTGACCTATCACTATTTTCCTTGTTCCGACTTGAGCTAGCCTATGACTTGCCTACCTAAATTTTTCAATGTAGCAATGTTTGTCGCAGAAGTAGCGTGGTGAGATCGATCGAGAATATTTGAATGCGGTCACCGGGATTTGAATTCCCGCTTTGTATTATTGCAAAGTCCCGGGTTACGGGCTTACCTCGTGTCAATCAAACACCTGGAAGGCCAGTGTCCTAACCAAACTAGACGATGACCGCACTCTATAAATCTCCAGAAACATAGTTGGTATTAAATCTTAACGCCCAGATTTCCTATTATTCTGAAATAATATGTTTAAAAGTAAATTTGCAGCTTTATCTTTAGCTTGTTTCTTGTAAAACTGAATTCCTTTCTTTGGTGCATCCAATGCATTTTCGTTATCAATTTCCACAACAGATCTACTGTCTAGCGCTCCTTCAAACTGCACTACATAACCTTTAAGCTTCCTTGGAACTATGGAATCGAAAGATTTTCTCTGCCAAACGGAACCGACAAAATATATCTTAGGGGGATTGATTCTGTCCTTAACGAATCTATTAATGCCATCACATGTCTGTCGTAAATTCTTTGAATTGGTATCAACCATTATTGAGTCTTCTCCAATTCCCGCATTCTGCAATTCATCTTTGATATTTCGAATTGAATCCAAATTCGTTACTAAATAGATCGCAGTCTTATTTTTGTCTGGCTTTGATCTAATTATAATTCGGTATATATCGAGACACATTCTTACTCTTCTGAGAATGTAGTCAGGTAATCCCACTTGGGTCGATGAAGATTTATAGATCGCGTAAAGCACTACGACATTTCCATCGATAAATCGGTCATTCAATGGGGTATATCATTACTCTTGCCGTTACTAATTGCATTTATGTGTTCCTGAATAGGATGTAACCAATCATTAAGTATAGCATCAATATTCACAACACTAAATTAAATCTGATTGGACTAGATTGTAAGAGGACAAAGTGTAAGTTCGATGAATCAGTTAAAAATGAAATATCAAACATTAATCGCTTTGTTAATCGACTTATTTGTGTACTGAACAGGATTCAAATCCAAAACTCATTATTATTAACTGTTGGGTACTAAATCTAAAATTTAGAAGCAGGCCGGTTGCGAACAAAATTTCAATTAGTAGTGTACTTACATCTTAAGCACAATTGACAAAGTTAGTACCGATGTCTCGACGATCTAGTCATATAAAGATTTAGTAAATGACGTAAGATAGTTTTCTAGATTTTGTGAATATAATTGTAGTGTCTCGGGGAGAATTTAACTAACAAATTTCGATAACTAATGGAAACCAAAAATTTCAGATTCAATAAAATGGTTTGTGATATTAGTTAAATATAAGAAACAATCTGTTGAAACAGATGGTAATCTGGCCCTGCAATACAAGGCGCTAAGTTGCTTTCTTCGAATATTATGTCGTTTTTACTTGGGTTAATTCACAGGCAGTTTCTACAGTTAAGCCCGGCCGGAAATATAATTCGAGATGTCTATCGTAGATTCTCCTGGGATTTTTGCAATTTCAAATCTCTCCTTCTCCTTTAGAAGAGTTGCAGTTGCATCGATACCTAACTTTGCAGTAAGCAAATTGTGTTGGTCGCTGGACGGATCTAGACTAGATCCTTTAGCATTTGAAATTATTAGTAAATCCTTGTCTGCCTGACATCTCGTGGACAGGGCATATTCAACTGCAACTGGATTTGCTGGATCAATATCATCATCCACCACAATTGCTACCTTTAGTGAGCGGTGAGAGGAAAATGCGGATAGTATAGCGTTTTTTGGTTCACCTTCGAATTGCTTTTTGATCTGAATCACTGCGGATAACCAGCTGCTACCACCCTCGGGTAGGTGTACGGATATTGTATTAGGAAGTGTATTTCTAACATCTTCCAGGAGTTTTGCTTCAACAGGCATGCCCATCAACAATCTGTGTTCTGCAAATCCGGGCAAGATATCGTGAAAAATTGGGTTATTTCTAAATCTTATTTTTTCGAGTTCGAAAACAGGCTGTTTTCGTTTGTAATCATAAGTTCTTAACATCTCTACCATCCATTCTTCATGCGTTTGATCTTTCATAATACGCCCTTCTAGAATAATTTCACTATCAGTGGGAACAAATAGACCAGAATAGTTTAGTTTGCTCAAAGTCAGTTGGTTGTCGAGCAAGGAATTTGCAATCAACATTTCATCGACGCCATATGCTGCCTGAAATGCTGCTGCTATACTTATCGAAGGATGTACGCCAATTACTACCGCAACTTTCAAATCTTCTCCATGTTCTTTTGCATATGTATAGCAGTTGTGAAGATGTCTACCTTCAACCATTCTGATCACTAAGCGTTTGTCATCTAATCTTAAAAGCCGATGTGTAGAGGAATTCTGGCTGCCACTTTCTTGGTCCTTTGCGAAGACGATTGAGGATGTGATATAAGGTCCAGCGTCTTTTTCGAAATGAGTGATTATAGGCAGAAGATGCAAATCATGCTCCAGGTTTTGGTTGTATGGAGCAGAGCCTAAGAATTTGTTAGGCGCGCAACGCGAATTTATTGCATTTCCAATACGTGAATGAATGAACTTCTTATTGGCTCCAATTGCGATCGAAAATCTTTCTCTTGTACCCAAAATATTGCATGCTACCCTGAATTTACTGTTCCTGACGTCTTTGAATAGAACCGCCTGTTTTCTCTCAAACTTGCTAACAATAGCTGGAATTTCGAATTTTGGACTAACCGGTTTTTGAATCGAGACTAGTTCCTTATTTTCGTCGAGCAACTGTAGAAAACCACGTAGGTCGTACGAACGAGATATCTTCTTGCGCATATTCTTCATTGTACTCAATAGGTCTCATTAACATGTAGCTATTTTTGCAATACTATAATTCACCAGTTATGATCGTTGGTTTCGCTATGGAGGAAATAAGTATCAAATTTAGAATATTGGCTCTTCACTATCACACATTCTTTTGGAAGCCGACTAATTGCAGACTTTATTAGTTCTGGTTGAGTATTTTTTCTAGCCCTTAATTTAGCATTATACTTCAAATTGGATGATTTAGTTCTTAGTCGATATCTACAACACGGACACCACAATCCGTCCCATTTTAGAAATATCTCACAGATCTGGCACCTCTTTTGCACAATAGAATATATACCAGAACCTATAGGTTTTAGGGCCTTTTGACATATGCATATATCCCTACAAGTCATTTAAAACTTACAGGGTAAAACGTTTACCTAGGCTATGCCCCTAACTATAGTATTTAAATTTATTCAGAGTTGGTTTAATGAGTTAATAAAAGTAAAATAACTCTTTTTTGTTCTTATGAACCATAAAGCTTTTCAACACAACGAAGAGGAATCCATATTAATTTCAAGAGGCTAGGGTCGGCTTTAGTTCAGAAATACAAATTCTCGCCAAATCCTGGAGTTATTGCGTGAGCAGTATCTTAGAAATTACCTTGCATATTCATAGATCTAAGTAATTTGCCTCTCCTAAATGCAATCATCCTTGCAGACGAACAATCCCTTAATCCTCGTCTATTTGAATAAACTTTGTGTCGCATAGATGTTCCATATTCGTCAACAATCTCAATGTCTATCGAATCCTTGAATTTTGCTTTAAGAGATGTCGCAATATGGTTACACATTGTAGTATCACCATCGCCAATCCTTACTAACTTTTTGTGCGATCTAATTCCTGTTAGAATCACAGAAATTATTTCGATGGCAGACTCAGGAGAATGTTGGACAAAGCTTTCAATTTCATTGTGAAAGTAAAGGATGGATATACCAATCCGATACCCAGGATCAACTCCGATAACTAGGCTGTCATCTAGAGAATGTCCCATAATTGCTCTCAATATCTTTGCTTTCGATAGTATGGGAGTTTGATTCAATTCTGTATCTAGAAGTATAATCTTGGTATGTATTATTCCAGATTCATCCTTGGTTGTTATTACTAGTCTACTATCCGATGAATCGGCCTGTTCTGGCGATAGTGATTCGTAAGCTAAATCCATCAATTTCAACGCATTAACTATATTAAAATATGAACGACCATAAACAGTGGCAACTGCAACAGTTTTCCTCGACCCGAATCTATCTAGGGGCGTTTCATCTATGTCAATTCACAAATCAGATTATTATTAAACTTTTTGAATCTCTGTTATAGCCATTCTAGTATAATTTCGCGCTCCCCCTAGTGGAGCGCACTGTAGACAAACAGTACAGAGTATTTTAGATTAACTACAAAGAGACAAGATCCACGCCTTTGCACTAATTCTAGCTCGATGTATTCTGATTTTTACGGTTATCAGTCAGATCGACCTGGCCCAAAATCGTTTTTACTACAAATTCTACTGCTTTGGGCAGCGAACTATCGATATTTTTTTTGGTGGTTGAGGTTATCTTTTCCGTCTCAGCCATAATAATAGCGGATTCATTTTCAGCTTCTTTCCTAGCAGCATCAACAAGTCCCTTGGCATCTTCGTTTGCTAAAACGATAACCTTCTGCTTTTGCTTCTCTATTTCCGTGGCTGAATAAGCTAAGATTCGTTTCTTCATATCGTTGACTCTTGAATTAAGATTATCCAGATCAGTTTCGAGAGATGACAGAGCATTGATTATTTGTTCTACGGAAGACATCTTTTGCTCCAAACTGTACCATAATTACAGTTTCAGAGGTATTAAACCCTTCTTTTAATGTGCACAACTTCTACAATATCAAACTATCTATCTCAAGGTACAAGAGTTAGTGAACACAAATTCAATTATCGCATTTCTAGACAGGATATTTGACTACCCATATTTGGCGTAACTAAATTAAATACACTTCTAAAAAGGAAGACTTTGGGATTTGTACCCTACCGAGAAGTCATAAGTGAATAAACGAATTCTGTAACTTCAATCCACTAGAACATAAAAGCTATCAATCCTTTAACAATAAATACATAAGTGCTTTCTGAACATGCAATCGGTTTTCTGCCTCGTCCCATACGACAGAAGCACCTCCATCAATAACGTCAGAGGTCACTTCTTTGCCTCGGGTTGCAGGAAGACAATGCATAAATATACACTCTTTTTTTGCCAACATCATCAAGTTAGAATTAACTTGATACTTCGGAAGGAATGCTGCTTCTCTGGTGTGCTTCTCATCATCCGTACCCATAGATATGAATGTATCAGTTACAATAATGTCCGCGAATTTAGCTGCCGATTTTGGATCGTCGGTAATAATAATTTCTGCATTCGTTTGTCTCCCCTCTTGCTTGGCTAATTCTATTACATATCCCATTGGTTCATAGCCTTTCGGACAAGCTACACTCATATTTATACCGACTTTTGAGCAACCTAACAGCATGTCATTACATACATTGTTACCATCTCCTATCCACGCAAGTTTTAATCCTTCCAATTTCTTCTTACGTTCATAGATAGTCAACAGATCTGCAAGGATTTGACACGGATGAAAAGAATTCGAAAGCCCATTTATGACTGGTATCGTGGCAAAAAGCGCAAGTTTTTCTAAAATATCGTGATGATTAATTCTCGCAACAATGCAATCAACATATAGACTTAACGTTCTAGCAGTATCTTCTATAGATTCTCCCCGGGATAGCTGAAGATCGTTGATACCCAAGTAAATAGGCTTCCCGCCCAGCTGGAACATTCCTGTTTCAAAACTAATCCTTGTTCTAGTGGATGGTTTCTCAAAAAGCATACCCAAAATGGATCCCGGCAATTGGCGCGGAGACTTTTGAGTGCGCAAGTCGGTCTTAAATGATGAAGCTAATTTCAAAATATGATTTATTTCTATAGTTGTGAGATCCATTAGACTAAGTACATTCTTACTATTTAATGAGATCCTCAATGTCATCATCCGAAAGATATATAGGCTCCTGATCCTTCTGTTTTTTACTTTCTAGCTCTTTTTCACCATTCTTATTCAAATCCTTATCAGAGGATACAGTACTAGTTGACGGATCATTTTCTTTTCTTTTGCTGTCCTCACTACCATTATCTTTCTTGGCTTTTTTCTTTCTAGAGAATAGACCACCAAAAATCCCCTTTTTCTTCTCGGTCGCTGTACCTTCGTCACCGATTTTCGTTGGCAATGATTCAGAATCCGATTCAGGTACAACCTCATACTTGAAACTTGACTCAGCTTCATCACTCTCAGCTGAGGCAGGAGGTTTAACTAGAGAATCTTGATCGTAAGGTGAATCTGAATTCTGTGACTTTAACGTGGCATCTGCTGGCAAAGAGGAAACTAATTCATCGGCCTCATCAATCATATAAGGCTTCTGAGAACTCAATTTATCCTCAAATATTTGACCAGTTTTCGTCTCTTCTTCGGTCTCAATCTGGCCAATTAGGGGTTCCTTTGGATGTTCTTCATCAGTGGAGGTTTGTTCGGCAATTAGCGGATATCCTTCAAAAATTGACTTCAAGAATCGGTTGTAATGGAATGGCAGAAGATCATCATATCCTTGACCGATACCAAAATACAGAATCGGTTTTGAGGTAATAGACACTATAGAAATTGCCGAGCCGCCCTTTGAATCTGCATCAGCCTTGGTCAAGATCGCAGCATCAAAATTTGTATATTGATAAAATTCTCGTGCCTGATTTATTGTGTCGTTCCCAGCCAATGAATCGCCCACGAACAACTTGATATCCGGCTTTACAACACGAACAACTTTATTAATTTCATCCATTAGATTTTTAGAAGTCTGCATCCTTCCAGCAGTATCAATTAGAACTACATCTATGAAATGCTTTTTAGCAAATTCTACAGCATCCCTTCCGACGGCAGAGGGGTCGGCTCCATATCGCTGTGCAATCACTTTTAATGACAATCTCTCTCCATGTGCACAGAGCTGTTCAATCGCCCCTGATCGGTGAGTATCGGCGGCTGCCATAACAACAGACAAACCATTCCTTCTAAGTCGATTTCCAATCTTCGCAACCGTTGTAGTCTTCCCACTTCCATTTATTCCGACGAATACAATTACGAATGGACCGGACTTTGACTCGGATTTATTTCGGATTTCTTGTATAAGATCTATACTTTTACAACTAACAAACATTTGTGAGATATTGCCCTGCAATCTTGAACGGATCAAATCCTCTAAATTCTGACTCTTTTCTAGCTTATATCCCAACAATTCCTGCTTTAGCTTTTGGAAAATATCATCCAAAGCTTCTTGAGCAATGTCGCATTCAAGCAAATCGAGCTCGATTTGGGACAGAGAATTCTCTAGATCCCTTGATGTGATCTCCTTTTGCGAAATGTTGCTGGTGACTGAGGAGAAAGCTTTCTTAAGTTTTTCAAACATACGACATCTGTTTTAATGATTGTATGTACCACTATTGGCAAACTTTTGTTTTTTTGTTGATTGGGTAGGTGATGTCTGACGGATCATTTGATTGAGTTGCATCTGGATTTGTTCCATGCTTATCGAAATTTGCTGTCTCTGCTTGCTAAGTTGTCTCAAACCCACTTCAAATTCATTCAATTTACTTTCAACATAATTTAATGTATCATCCTTAGTTTTCTCTATTGTCACTCCTGCTCCGATATTTACCAATAGTTTCTTTACAGGTGGAATTATGGCCTTGGCATAAACCCCAATACCAATAGGTGTCAGTGATTCAAGATCCCTTTCGCTGAGCATGTTCTGAAGGGCATCAGAAGCTAGGCGAGCTTCTTGGATCAATCTTGTAATTGTAGCCTCTCGAGATAGGATGTCATTCAGATAAGCTTCGAGAACTCTAGATTGTTGTAATAATTCATTCATCTTCTGATCCATTATCGTCTGCTCTTCTCCAACGTCCCTGCTCATAGATTTCCAATTTCCGATACCATCTTATATTTGTGACTATAAGATAGCAATAGTATTATCGAACGATCTTATTTTTGTGCAAACAATTGGATCAAACAAGTCAGCGTTCTCAATGGGATTATAGCTTCCGGTTAAATTTGACTTATTAAGAGTAGAACTGGACAGTCAGGTTGTCTGGTATTCAAGCTCACTATTGGGATTCCAAATTGTTGAAAATCCTCAGACATAATCTGCATCACTACCTCTATAAAAGATGATAAGTTTGGTCATATAAAATCCAAAACTTGTCCAAAAATTTGAAATTTATACTAAATAATTAAGGAATTAGGCGAAATTTGCTAAAAACTAGCGCCCGATCGCCTAACATTCCTATGCAAGACAAATCTCCAGGTAGTATATTTTAAATTTGAATTCGTGTCAAGAATTCAGTTAAGAATTTAATATGGGAGCAATAATCCATATGGAAATGCGTTCTGTTGGTGTATTAGCGTTCGCTTCTCTAATGGTATTGGGAGCCATCACTGGAATTATTACTTTTTATCTGTTCGCTAAGGTAGCTCCAACGCCGGGGGTAATGGATTCGCTCTATCGCAAAGATCTTCCTAAGGCAAATTCAAGTTCGAATTCAGGTTCTGGAGGACTGGGTAATGGGACAACTGCCAGTAATGTAGCGGCATCTAAGATTAGCGGACCAATAGGTGCGACACTTACTGTTTTGCAAGGTGCTTCAATACAAGGAAACCCTGCCTTTAGTCCCAATCTAGTAAGTGTCAAAAAAGGCAGCGTAGTTGAAGTCGTAAATAAAGATTCAGTACCTCATACTGTTACAAATGGTAAGGGACCTGATGATCCAAACTCTGGAAAGCTATTTGATACAAGTATTATTAATGCTGGTTCTTCAGCCAAAGTCGATACTTCTAAATTGACATCTGGACAACAATATCCATTTCAC
>JARBAU010000206.1 GCA_029237525.1 Nitrososphaerales archaeon
AACCAAGATCCTAATTTTTCAGCATTTGATACCCGTAACACATCAAGCAGCCTTGGCAATTCGAATGAATCCATATCTAAATCGAATACATCTGCAGCAACACTGAATGATTCACATTCAAATATGCAGAACCAAGATCCTGCACAATTACCGTTTGGGTTACAAAGTGGATTTAATTCGAAGTCTAATGTTAAGGTGAACCCACATAGCGACGACGATAATACTGTAGAAGGTACAAAGGCTAGTCATACTGCAGAATCACTCATAGGCTCTTTAATGAGCCCGAGGACTTTGCTATCCACGGCAATGAGCGAGATTGGAAACAGCACAAAAAATAATGACTCAGGTAAAACTAAACAGGTTCAGCTTGTAACTCCACACACGTCTACTATTCTTCTATCTAATCAGCTGATTCCATCGAAGGATTATCTTTATTTGTACGATTCTATCGTTAAGGGGAATGTCACAGGTAATCTAGTGGCAAGGCTTCCATGTAATTCGAATATGAAAAGCAGTGTTCTGATTTTAGCAGGTTACTTGCCTAGGCTTAAACCAATTAGTGAGCAGGCGCAGCCAATAAGTGGAATGTCAAGTCCCGGTTTTCAGTGCATTTATGGATTGCAACTATCTCAGAAGTCACTGTTACCTAGACCCAGTACAACAAATAACACTGTTTTGGATGTTGCATTGTATAACCCAACCAAGCAGCCTATCAGGCTTCCCCCCGGAAGTTCTATAACAGTTAATCTATATGACTCTACTATGGCCCTGTAGTCCGATGCGCTTGCGCTATTTTCCATTTAATTCTGCTATGCAAGGACCATTGTACTCCCTGTTCCATATTTCTTGATATTAAGCGCCGTGGCACTCGACCAACAAATCACTGCAAAGATGGCAAGCTCTATTACTATAAGAATCGTACATGACAAATGATCTAAGAATTATATAGAAACAAACTAGAGTTTTAAGCTAAAAAATAAATATTTAGTACGAATGAACTGATAAATGACGTATGCGATCATTATTTGGCTTTAAAACTAAATTTGTAATTACATTTATCACCGTTCTATTTGTTGCTAGCTTTTTTACCGTTTATATGTCTGCATTGGGGAAGAGCGAATCACTTTCGCTAGATTCTAGTCTTGGAAATCTTGGAAATCTTGGAAATCTTGGAAATCTTGGAAATCTTGGAAATCTTGGAAATCTTGGAAATCTTGGCAAAGATCTCGCCAACAGTATAATAAGTGCAGCAAAAGATAAGGTTAAAGAGGGATGCACTGCCAACGGGGGTTCAACTGTTGTTTCATCACAGAGCTCAAGCTCTTCATCAGATTCATCATCCATGATGACCTCAAGCAATAGCAATGGAAATAGTCAAACTGTAATTTCTAATAATAATGGTAATGGCAGATCGACAATATGTGGTGGACAAGGAAATGATATTCTTAGCGGTGGGTCAGGTAATGACATCATATATGGAGGTAAGGGTAATGACAAGCTATTTGGAAATGCCGGCAATGACATACTTATCGGAGGCCCCGGAGCAGACTATTTTGACTGCGGAACTGGCAACGACACCATTAGAGATTTCAATCCATCAGAAGGAGATACCAAGACGAACGACTGCGAAAATGTGCTACATGCTAATATCAATGGACAATCCGCAACATCAAGCTCAAAATCATATGGCTCAGAACCAACATCAAATCCAACAACTGAGACGAAGCCAACAATTGCGAATAACGTTACCCGTTCGGAGAATTCTATTACTAAACCACTCAAACCAATAGTTCCTGCTGGTTCTGTGATGGCTCCCCAAAAGGAGGTCCCAGTGAAGCTATCTTCGACAAATACTTCGACAAAGTCTCTTACACTACTTGCGGTAAACAAATCAAAGATTACTAATGCCGTCCCATCAACTTCAGATTCGATAAAGAACATGTCCCTAGGAAGAATTGCAAATTCATCGACTCTTGCTCACCTTGGAAATAGTAGCACAGTTAAAACAAATGCAACGAGACTTGCCGCTATTGCACAACCGTCACTTCGACCAATAACTATCACGGCTGGACTAGTCAATCCAGGTCCCCAATTTAGTCCATCCGTCCTCAATATCAAAAGTGGACAAAAAGTAATTTGGTCCAATCCTGCAACAGTCCCTGAGCCACATACCATAACTTTTGTCCTAGATAATAAATCGGCTGTATCCCTGATTATCCCTATAATAGTCTCAAATTCTTCACAAATTAAAACAGCTACTTCGGGATGGAACAGTATGCCTTTGTTGAGGCAAGACCACGGTAAGTCAGTAACCTTGCTAGCAATTAACTCGAGAGCAACTGAACCTATAGTAATAAACAAAAACGGACTAGCTTCAAAAATTGTCCAAATGAATTCAACTGGATCTTATACCTTCCTTGGAACCGAAAAATATATCAACTCTGGCTGGTTGCTGCCAAAAGGATTCGAAAAGGATTATCCAGGTTCTCTGACCAGATTTGAACTGACCTTTAGTAAGCCCGGAATTTATCACTATGCCGACGTTTTTCATCCTTGGATGAAGGGAACCATTATAGTGAATTGATGAAGCGATTAGACTGCTTATACAGGTAAAATTAAGTCTGTTTATGCTTGCCCAAATTCGAACTTTTGACATGCAGAAATTTTACTTATCGTAAGATTTAGTTAGACTTGGGCATAATTATAATGGAGTAGATACAATTTTAAGCGACCATAACTTTTCGACCACTTGATTAGAGTGTCGGGGACGTCAAGTGAGGATACCAAACTTTGCCCGGCTTGCAACGAAGGCCATTTAAAACTTATTTGCTTAGATGATTCAGTAAAACATTCTAAGGGATTAGAGTGGGCATTAGTATGTGATAAATGTGGTATTCGAGCTGAGTTCTAAATAACGTCAGATGAAATCCGATTCATATAACTACATTCACATGACTAACTTGATAGTGCTCTGGGAAAGCGATCAATCGTTATCGTATCTATTTTTCTATTGAGGATTTAGCATTGAATAGACTTTCAGCTTTTGTTAATCGATGATATTAGCAGTTTAATAGAAGGTGAAAAGGATATGAATAACTAAACAAGCATGTCATCTTCCAAGCTCTAAGGTAAAGAACGTCTTGTCGTTTTGAGCTGCGGACAGAACACACTTTGCAGACTTTTCCTCTTCATATTTAGGTGAACTCTTCACTAACTTTACAAATTAACGGCTGAAACTGCTTTTATAGCGTTATATCAGAGTGATATTTAAAACCTAATTTTTATCTCTATTTTACCACAAGAACTGCATTAACTATGCCGTCTTGACCAGGCCTCGAAACAACTCTAGCTTGGCCTGATTCTGTTTCCAGTATTGCTCCCTTACTAATAACCCCTCTTCTCTCATAATCTTTATTTGCAGTGTTCTTTACTACATTGAGTATCTTCAATCTTGTGACCTTCTTTGATTTAGAATCCGCTACATTTGCAAATTCAGATGTCTTAAGCCCGGTTTTATGGTTGCTGCCCCTTGTTCTTCGATTTACGGTCTTGCCATTGCCTATTACTGCTTCGTTAGGATAGCGATCGATCTCATATTTCCTCCTACTTCTCATTGAAACTATTCGTCCGCCAGTAAGCTTTCTTCCGGTAAGGTTTTCAATCGATTTTCGCATTTTTCCTCTAAGTTGGATAAGTTCAATATTCCGTAATTAAGACCTTTCTGTGAACCTGCCATGCATCGGCGACACATTGGCTTCTGTAATTATAGCATACTACCAAATGTATTTTAAGTATAACAACGAGTGAATCTAATCGACTTAATTCTGATCAGCACTATAATCGCAGGATTATTTGAGCATGATGTCACAATCTCAATCAAGGATCCTGTTTTAGAGCTTCGAAATTATTTATGCAAATTCCATTATCTAGTATTTATCTTAAATGGAAGGTTTAGACGATGAAATGACCAGCTTTTCCTTCATAGCACTAAAATCTGAAATCCCAAAGTAAATTTGAAATTTCTTAGTCGTTTTATATATCTTGATTCTGCCGACTTTTTCAAATTCTACAAAACCAACCTGAAGTAATTCCCTTATATGGTCGTAGACCTGAGAACCACGTATTTGTAACAGACGCCTCGAATCTAGAGGCTGTTCATACGCAACATATGACAAAGTCCTTAACGCTCCTGATGATATAATCGGACGTTGAGCGAATTTTCTGACTAAAGGTGTATAATTGGACTTGACTTGTAGCACATAATTTCCATCATCTAACCGAGCTATCTCAATAGCTTTGAATAGTGATTTAGTCTTATCTATTAGGGTCATAAGTATTCGAGATACTCGAGTTCTCGAAGAGATTCCTGAAGCCATTACTATCTCGTCCAGCGAGAGTGGCCTTCCAGATGAATATAAGACTGTCTCAATTCTGGCAGTAATTTCGTCTTCTGGTAGCATTTTAGATCCCTTGTATGCGCCTGTACATAAATTTACGTAAAAACCGCATCATGTATTCCCCAAGCGACTTATAATTATATCCTCAGCTTTCTCTTTATCGTCTAATTTGACAATTTGTTGTATCTCCACTTTTCCCTTCATGCCTAAATATAGAACTGCAAGGAAATATCTCGCTACCTCAACGCGACTCATTTTTGCGGAAAGCGCACTAAAAAGTATCGTTCCATCTGCATTAACTATGTCCAAAATAATTTGCTCTCTTTCTTGTAGAATTTGTTCTATTTTGATAAAATATTGATCAAAATTGAAAGTATCCAACGAATTCAGTTCTAGGCTAGCTTTTACCTGTTTGGGGCTGTTTAGCCTTACCAAGATATTTTCAAGTAGGCCGAGCAAATCTTCTAGATTTACTGGATAGGTGGGTTCAAATCTGTAGGGAATTTCGATAGGTTTCAGCTCTACTATCGGCATTGATAATGGAATTTCATCTGGTCCCTTTCTCTGCATCGCGACCTTTTCTAATCTAAATATACTTTCTACCTTAAGCCTGTGTATCAGTGAAGAGGTCAGAGCGGCTACTCCACATAATCTTAAATCTCGTTTATCAGAATCATCAATTAACTTAACTAACATATGAAGGAGGGACACAATGTCGATTTGCCAGATATCCTTCTTAATTATAAGTGATGGATTAAAAAGCAGATTCAAAGGAGGACTGGATATTCTCTTTTTGGTTTCCGTACTCGTCTCGGACTGGACTAAATTATCTGACTTATGGTTTATATTGTGACTGTGTTCCTCTGCCTCCGGCATTTTATATCTTATTTGTATATGACATTTTTATATTTCGCTAATCGATCTAGTTTTTCTCGAGAATTACGTGCTGTTTCGAACTAACTCTTATTAGAGATTGCTTCCTGTGATGGTTTATAATATTACTACAAGTTTGGTTCTCGATAAAGATGAAAATTCGTATTTAATAATATACTAATATTATTATCAATTGTTTTGAATTTAAGTAAATGTTTTAACGAGTTGATTTAAATACAGTGTATGCATTAAAGTCCATAATTGGAACAACAAAAAAGTAGCCGAAAAGTACGGGCTGAAGTTAAGTTCCCATTGATATTAATTCATACTCCTTATGGATTAAGCTTTTTTGATAAGATAGCACGTACTAGGCCTGCAAAATTTTACGCGAAATTTAATATATATTTGATGCCTCTTATTACAGCATTAGCTATTTTTCTAATTGTTGGCTCGATGATGGTTTTATTCTCAAACGGCGTTGCTAGGGCAGGTGTTCGCGATGCCGGTCCTCAATCGAATCTATTGATACCTGGACTCAATCCGTATCTACCCTGGACGTACGGATGGATAGCGCTTGTTATCACTATTATAGTTCATGAAGCTGGACATGGAATAGTAGCAAGAATATATGGTATAAAAGTAGAGTCAACCGGACTCGTTTTGATCCTTGGGATTCCCATTGGTGCTTTCGTGAATATAGAGCGAGAAGAATTAGCTAGGACACCCCTTAAACAGAAAAGTGCCGTTCTTACTGCCGGTCCAATGAATAACATGATCCTTGCTGGGTTATGCCTTTTGGGTCTTTATTTGATAGTTTCCAACCTAACTGTCTTGCCGGTTACTGGAGTCCCAAAATATGGCGTTCAAGTTTTGGGCGTTGGCGACGGAACTATAGCAAAGTCAATTGGACTTGTGAAGGGTTCTATAATCCAAAATATTGATGGGACACAAGTTAAAGATATCCAAGATCTTACTAGAATCTTGAAATCGAATTTGGGTACTAGCGTGATTATCACTTGGAAAGACGAAAAAGGTACTTTGGTGACTCATGCGGCAAACTTGCCCAAAACCGTGGAACCAGATAAGGGTGTATTAGGTGTCACTATTACTAACGTTGCTCCTGATCCAAAAATGGTACTTAACCGCTACAAAGCAGCTTTTGGTTCGAATCCAATAGCTCTATTACTTCCACCTACAATGGTGCAGGGATCGGTTCCCTACTCAGATTTGATGGCTTCAAAGTACTCATCTAGTATACTTGGAGAGACATATCCAATATTCTCAAACTTTTTGTTTTGGCTCTGGTTTGTGAATTTTAATGTGGGTATATTTAATGCACTGCCGATTGGACCACTTGATGGAGGCCAGCTTTATAATTCTCTGATTGAAGAAAAATTAAAAACTCGGACTAAGAGACTAAAGAATGCGTCGCTAATATTAAGTGCCGTAATGACAGCTATAGTGGTTGCTTCTTTCCTTTTACCTTGGGTATTCCGCTAATTCGCGATAAAATCTACAGTCAAATGGATCTAGAAAAATGATTACACAGAAAGTTAGGATATAAAGATAGCACATAAACATACACATCTTTTAATAGGAGGTTTCGACGAACTCTTACTCCATAGGATAATCTAGTTGAATATCCCTACGGGCTAATGGCTTTCTGTATTTCACATTAGCCCGTGGATTCCGAATTTTCGAAGTATGTACTAATAATTATTTTGCTTTTAGAAAATCTGTGCAGATATAGTTCATTCTCGAAATAGGAACGTTTTAAATGTACTATTAGACCAGAGGTTGAATGTTTTAAACAAATAAATTATGATCACCATTGCCTTTCTTTCCAATTCTCATGTCACCAACTATTAGATTCTATGATATTTTGCCATTCATACCATTAGAGGCATACACATAATGCGAAAATTGACAGAAATAGCTAATGAAATTCATTTTGATAGGAAGATCATGCCAGTAAAGCTAAATAAATCAGTGTTGGAAAAGGTATTCAATTCTAGCTCCGGTGATAAAAGGCCTATATTGTCCATTGTGATAGGGACCAAACCTGACTTCTACAAACAGGCTCCACTTATCCTAGAGGCCGCTAGATCTCAAATTCCGATGTTTGTTATAAATACTGGACAGCATTTTGATAAGCTCCTTGGATACGGTATCAGCGAATTTGAAATTCAGGACCATGTAGGTTGCAATCTTCAGATTCGTGGAGATTTAATGGAAAAAGCAAGTGAACTGATAGTAAAATTTGGTACATTTGGGAGATATTGTAAAAGAAAATACGGAAATGATATCCGAGTTCTACCAGTAGTACATGGAGATACTATAGTTGCAGGTATAGCTCCACTTGCGTGGGTGTTCGGCGTGGGACAAAAAGTAGCTCAAAATGAAGCTGGTCTAAGATCAATGAGTCCAACAGTAATGAAAAATGTAACTCGATTAAAAGAACCGACCAGTGGTGCGATAGAGAGATTTGTTGCCTCTCAACTCTATGGAGATTGGTTCATAGCACGAGATGAGCCATTTCCTGAACAAATAGATACATGGATCTGTTCAGCAGGGACACAATATTTTTTTGCGCCAACTTCTCTTAACAAAGACAATCTTATTAGAGAGGGGTACCCGGCCGAGTATATCCACACAGTAGGAAACTCAGTTGTGGATGCAATAAACATGAAGAGAAAACAAAAAACATCACGCAGAATATTTGATCTTTTTCCTGCCTTGGAATCAGACGAATGGCTTCGAGTTGATATACATAGACGAGAGAATCTGACTAGGCGCAGGTTTACTTCTATACTTCATTCGATAGGGGATTTGATAAGGCAGGGTAAACAGCGGATTATTTTTATAATGCTGAATGCAACTGAAGCCACAATTAAATCACTTAACTTAGAGGGATACTTGCAGAAACTCGCGGACAATTACCCTAAAAGATTTATTATTTCTCCATTATGGAAGGAGTATGCTCACGTTATAGAGTTCTTAGATAGTGGTCATTGTTGGGCTGAAATGACAGATTCTGGATCTATGCAAGAAGAATTGCTTTATTTTGATAATGTTATGTCATTGACGGTTAGGCTCAATACAGATCGTCCTGAAACTGTATTTGACGCAAGAAGCAACGTCTTAATTCCACCCGTAAGTAAAGAATTGATTTCAGCTTTTGTGACTCATGCCTATGATCGAAGGGAAGGATTAGGTATAGAGTTAAAGAACAAGAAGCACCTATACGGGGAGCCGGGTAAAGTATCAAAGAAGATCATACGAATCTTAAAAACAGAATTTGAGAAAGGCGATGTAAATTTCTTTCCTTGGCTACATCAGCGAATACACTTATGGAAAGAAAATAGCGGACTAGATTATTATTGATTGAATAATTATTGACATTGCGACGTAATCTCAACCGTGATAGACATGGGATTGACTTGAATAGACAAGTAAAGTCAGTTGTATATGGTTTTTAATAATGAAGCTACAATAGCAACAAAAAGTATAATTCTCTAGGATTCCCATAGTCGTGTAAATTGAATTCTAATTCAGACAATAATGGAAATCCTGAAGAAAGTTACTTGGAGCATACAGAACGCATTTTTTTTGAGTTAGCGAGCGAGCAACGGTTAGCAATCCTTTTCAAGCTAAACCAAGATAGCTTGCGACTTGCACAAATTGCAAGAGATCTAAATGTTACTATGCAGGAAGTTCACAGAAATGTTAATAGGTTGTCGGAAGCTGGAATTATTGATAAGGATTCTAGTGGGTCATTCTTCCTGACTACATTCGGAAATATCATAATCAAAAATATCTCAACTTTTGGTTTCCTTTCTAGAAATAGATCATATTTTTCGGAGCACATTCTAAGTGACTTACCTATGAAATTTGTCCAGAGAATTGGGTCTTTAGATGATTCAGAATACGTCAATGGATTTGTCGCAGTACTCGAACTCTGGAAGAAGCTATACGACAGCTCTACAGAATATATATACGCTATGTTGCCTCAAATACCCTTCGAACTTATTGAGACGGTGATCTCTAAGATAAAGAAAGACGGCATCAAATTCAGCTATATTCTTCCTCAAAATGCTGTGATTCCTAAAAAGGGGTTTGATTTGCTCAAAGCTGCTGGATTTCATGAATTATTGAAAAGTGGAATTGCAGAAAGAAGAATGATTGACAAGATCACAACAGCTGTTGTTCTGAATGAAAGACATGCAACAGTACTCTTTCCAAACGCTAAAGGAATTACAGACATGAATTCTTTATTCTCCGATCAACCATCTGGTGGTGATTCAGATGGACTATTTCATGAATGGTGTCTTGATTTCTACAGGTACAACTGGTACAATTCCAAATCTTTTGATGAAAAGAGACTTAAGGAAGTCTAGAGGATTCGAAAGAATATCAACTATTTGAGCTAGCCAAGACTTCGGCTCAAAATTTGTCAAGTATTTCTATAACTTGTGATAATCAAAACTAGAAATAACAATCGAAGCTTTACACAAATACCAGAAAATTATGCTTGAATTGTTTCCTCGCATCAAGCCTGGTACTGCAAATATCCTCAACAAAGTTCAGTTTCATCTGAAATATGCTCTCGGTGACAATGACTTAGCTGGTGTATAATTCGAAATTTAGTGAATTCGATCGTGGGCGTACGTCTTATTAGAATAGCTACTTCAAGATTTCGGGACGAGTTCAAGTTCATAATCTATAGGCGAGTATTGCGAACCTATATCTGTAGTTTGATCGGTAACGGGAATAGATTCACCACTATTCTATTAGCTTATTTTGACGAATATATAATCTTAGTTTAATGACTGCAGTAATATTTATTAATGATTAAGCCAGATGTTAAATGGCTTTTTGCGGAAAATTATTAATGTGAAATTATTTGGCTTTGCTAACCGATTATATGCAAAGTTATGAATATAGTTTGCCGCGGTTGCCAGAAGTAGAATAATTGTGCGAAGAGAGAATAGCAACAAATCAGTTAAAGGAGAAAGAGATGCTCAAACCAAGAACAAGAGCAGAATGAAGAGAAATAGGAGTGTCTTGGATAGTAATATTCAGGCCGAGAATTCACTAATCATGATAGATAAGGGACAATCAAAAGAAACGTCTAATGGCATAAATGGGCAGATGAAAGTTTCTTCCAATGACCAGGATTCACTGTGGGCAGTGGTAGCAGAATCGGTACCGTTAGAGGCAAAGATTACAGGGGCAAGATTCGAAGGACCTAGCATTGCAGTTTACACCAAGAATCCTAGATTCTCACTCACCGAGTTAACCATGCATTTATCCTCATTATCCAAGTCATTAAAAAAGAGGATCGTTGTGAGAACTGACCCGTCCATTAGAATTAACGAAGATGAGGCCAGAATTAGAATTTCAAAACAGCTTCCGAAGGACGTAGTACTTTCAGCGATTTTTTGTGATGATGCGACAGGTGAAGTTATATTGGAATTGAATCGGCCCAAAGTCGTAGATCCAAACTTAGTTGTTAGTATAGCCGAAACTACGGGATGGATTGCCCACACGAGACAGTCACCGCATATTCCTTCCAACAGTATAACATTGATACATTCGATGCTTAAGGGGTCAGCCAAAGAAAGAACCGCATTTTATCAACGCGTTGGAACTAGGATTTTCAGAAAACCGCTGATAGCAAGTTCGTCTGTTATAAAAAATATTGAATCAACTAGGGCAGTATCAAACCTTGTAGAGAATTCTGCCACTTTAGACCGAGACAGCGAAATAGCTTCACAAAACCAATATGATAGTTCGAATTCACACATTCGGACAAGCCCGCCAAGTCAGTCAAATTATAGTTTAAGCAAACATGAGGTGATGCTGTATTGCTTAGGTGGTGTCAAACAGGTTGGAAGATCTTGCTTTGTGGTAGTAACTCCAGAGAGCAAAATTATGCTGGATTGTGGAATTAATCCTGGCGAGGATATAGCCTTGAATGCTTATCCGCGTGTTGACTGGTTCAGCTTCAATTTAGATGATCTTGACGCAGTAATAATTAGTCACGCACATATTGATCACCAAGGATTTTTGCCTGCACTTTTCAAATATGGTTACAAGGGCCCAGTTTATTGTACAGAACCAACGTTACCTTTAATGACTCTGTTACAGATGGATTCGATAAAAATTGCAAATAATAACGGGACCTACCTTCCTTATGAGGCAAGAGATGTGAATGAAGTCATTAAAAGATGTATAACATTACCATATGGCAAGCCGACAGACATTTCGCCGGATGTTACTGTTACTTTGAATAATGCTGGTCATATCATGGGTAGCGCTACGGTCCATCTTAATATTTCTGGCGCACATAACATTTTGTATTCGGGAGATTACAAATATGCTAGAACCCAGCTTTTGGATAATGCCCTTTCTATTTATCCTAGAGTTGAAACTCTCATCACTGAAAGCACATATGGAAATTCTGTAGACGTTATGCCTGAACAGTCATTGGTCTACAGTAGTTTTACACAGAGTGTCAACGAAACACTTAGCAGAGGCGGGAAAGTTCTGATACCAGTTCCGGCAGTAGGGAGAGCACAGGAGATAATGCTGGTTATGGATCGTGAAATGAAAGAAGGACGTTTACTAGAATCTCCGATTTATATTGAAGGAATGATTTCTGAAGCTAGTGCAATCCATATGTCTTATGCACATTATTTGGGCTACAATGTGCGAAAATCTGTAACTGAAGGTGTCAATCCTTTTCAGTCAGAGTATTTTACTATAGTAAACGGAACAAGGAAAAGGGAGGACATATTCAATGATGAGAATCCTTCTATCATCATGGCAACTTCGGGAATGCTTGAAGGTGGGCCATCGGTTGAATATTTTAAGCAGATTGCGCCAGATGCGAATAACAAGATAATCTTTGTTTCATACCAAATAAACGGGACCCTCGGCAGGAGAGTGATAGATGGTGTAATGAACGAGATAAGTATGCTGGACAAAAATGGAAAGATGAAGGTTGTCCCAGTAAGGTGCTCCACACAGAAAATCGACGGATTCAGCGGTCATAGTGATTTCAATCAAATCATTAGTTTCATTTCAAGGGTAAAACCAAAAAGGGTTTTGGTGAACCATGGGGAAAAGTCAAAGTCTGAAAATATTGCCAGTACTGTATATCACAAACTTAAAGTAAGATCTGGGGTGCCTGATGTTAGAGAGATTATTAGACTGCGGTAATTTTGTTGTGCCACCCAGTATCCTTTTTAGCCATGTTTACATTATATAATTTGGGTAAAAGTTGGCTATAAGATATAAATGCGTTAATTGCAATATTGTTTTAAGTGGAGAAGGTGCATCTAGACACTATCTTGCTAATCCTAGTCACAAATTAGAAAAGCTCCCACCACCTCTGAAACCGGTTAAGAATCCAGACGCTAGATCTTGATGTGTTGTGTTGTTGTGTTGTTGTGTTGTTGTGTTGTTGTGTTTTCTTAAAGTTACTTCACTAATTACTCAGTTATAGTTCTCGAATGATTTATGGCAATAGTAATATTATTTAACCGCTGATTCCGAAAAGTTCTGATCTTTTATCTTTGATTTTACATTTCAACTTGTTTATGATTCAATGATGGTCTAATCTTGTCGGATATTAAGATGCTCTGATTCCGATTATCGAATGGTTAACAATTCAATAAACTGTATGCTGTATAATATAACTGGTTAGATAAATACCTCTTTCTACCTGATTACCTTTCAAGACCGGTGGATATGTATACTAAGTTACAATGACGGTAAGCTGTCTACAAAGAGCTTTAAGGCTACCACCACTACTGATATAGAAAACAACTTGACCAAGATTGTATCTGACACATGCTTCGATAGATTAGCACCAATCTGAGCCCCTATGACTGAACCTAACGAGAGGAAGATAGCGGGAAGATATTCCGGATGACCTAGTGAAATATGGACAACGTTACCAACTGCAGATGTGATCAAAAGTGAAAGTTGTGACGTAGCAGCTGCAGTACTCATAGTTAAATCTAGAATTAATAGCATTAATGGTACAAAAATTATCCCGCCACCGATTCCAAATAGGCTGGAGATTATTCCAGCACCCAAACCACCAAAAGCCAAAATAATTTCTCTAGATCGTTTATTTTTGAAGCTCCTTACTTCATTATTCGTACTTTTTTTCCGAATTCTATTTCTAATCCAAAGGTACACACCAGTGAGAAACAATATAATTGCGAAGTATAGTTTGAACTGTCCCAAAGGCAAATTTGAAGAGAGCACAGCTCCAATGGCAGCTCCGGGTATCGCAAATGAAGCAATTCTTACACCTACCCCATAGTTTATCTTATGCTGTCTTGAATATGCAATAGTAGATGAAAGAGAAGTAAATGATACCGGAATCAGACTAGTACTTGAAATCTGAGCAGGCATAAGACCCATAAAAGTCAACGCGGGTGAAATTACTATCCCTCCTCCTACACCGACCATGGAACCTATAAATCCTGCAAACGTTCCAATGAAGATCATTATTACTATTTCACCGATCAAATAAACCACAGCCAGACAAAATTGGACATTATCTCATGTTACTCTCGCAGGCATGGATTCTGGAATTTTTCACACGTCAAACTTTGAGCCAGTTTTAATCAAACCAATTTCTTATATAAAGGTACTAAATTGCAGGAACTAGACGGTATAGGGAAATTATTTGCACAAGCCCAATTGATTAGTAAGGTACCCGCAGCTTCAGAATTAACTAAATAGATACTTGTAAACATATTAAAGCCAGCACGATATTGAAAGCTTAATTTGCGCATTATCTTAGTGGGATTTGGAGTTGTCGGACAAAGTCTTGCCAAGATTTTGCTATCTCGTGCAAGCGACTTGTATACCTTGTATGGAATCAATCCCAAAATTGTAGCTTGTCTGGATAGTAAAGGTTGTGCAATTTCCCAGGCCGGACTCGATTTAGATCGATTGTTGGAAGCAAAACTATCTAAAGGAACGGTGGCAGCCTATGACGAGTGTCAGTCTCAGTTAAGTTTGGCAGATGTCATAGACGGCATCGAAGCAGAATTGCTCATAGAGATGACGCCCACGAATTTGGATAGTGCTGAGCCAGGTCTTGCGAATATTATATCTGGCATGCGGTCCAGCAAGCACATCATCACTGTAAACAAGGGGCCGCTAGCTTTAGCCTTCCCTTCCCTTGTTGAATTAGCTAATCACAACAATATCAAGTTCAGATTTAGCGGTACTGTGGGTGGCGGGACTCCAATCCTTGAATTTGCAAAAAGGTGCTTGAATGGTGAACGGATTATCTCATTTAGGGGAATTCTGAATGGCACCACTAATTATATATTATCAAAAATGGAGGACGGCCTAAAATTTAATGAGGCTCTTAACGATGCCAAAGCAAAAGGATACGCAGAAGCCAGTCCCTCTCTCGATTTAGATGGATACGACGCAGCATCTAAACTAGCCATTATGGCTAATTGGATAATGGGGCTGAAAGTAACAATAAGAGATATCAAGAGGGAAGGTATTACCGGTATCGACCTTTCTGACATTAAGAATGCCGCAATGAATAAGAATTCTGTAAAACTTATTGCAAGCTGCGATAATAAGCGCCTTGAAGTGAAACCTACGATTATAAAAAAAGTTGACCCCATTTGCGTCAATGGTACCCTAAATGCAGTTACATTTTGCTCTGAATACTCTGGTGATAAGACAATAATCGGTCGAGGAGCTGGAGGAATGGAAACTGCGAGTTCTATAGTCAGAGATCTAATCGAAATTAGAGAAGCTATAGCCGAGGACGTGCTCTGATTCTATTGTAATTTCTGCGCATAGATGTTCTAGTTGTTATGGGTAATCATTTCTAGTTTCGATGAGCTAATTCGCAAAACTGCTTCAGTGTCTTCAAGACTGAGAACCGGCGGCCGCTAAGCGCGCTTAAAAGCATTTTAATACCGAAGCCACTTAATTCAAAATGAATGCGAAATAAAGGACAAGAAGTCCAAGCAGAACAAAAGGTGTGTATTAAAATCAACGATGGAATTGACAGGATCTTGAAACCTGCTAGATTCATTGGACTGGACTTTTTGATTCCCTTAGGATTTTCAAAGTAGTAATTAGTAAATGAAACCAGAAGGATACCTTGTCGAAAACAGGATCGTAGTGTGGGATATATATTCTTCAAGAAATCTGTATTCCAAAGGCTATTATGGAAAGCCTATGGGCATTCCTAAACCTAAAGGGATAGAATTCGAAAGCCCTCTCATATTAGACCTAATTGAAAGCTATTATTTGATGCAGCATAAGGAACTGATGGTTAAGTCTAGATCACATCAAATAGTATCGACAATTAAAATAAAGTCGATTTGCAGAAAGGTTTACTCAGATTTTGACAGAAAATTCCAAGTCTTTCAAGATCTCCGTGATAGAGGATACGTTGTTTCACCTGGTATCAAATTCGGTTGCGATTTTGCGGTTTACGAACATGGCCCTGGTATTGATCATGCCCCTTACCTGATAGAAGTATACAAGAGAAAGGACCTCATCAATGCAACTGGTTTAGTCCTTGCTGGAAGATTGGCTACGACCGTTAAGAAGCAGTTCATTCTCGCTATCCCAAATCTAAACAATAAAAGTGTGATATATGTCGGATTTGAATGGTGGAGAGCTTAAGTCAAAACTATCCCAGGTGTATATATCCGAGCATATTGTTTTCATGTAATCCAATTTAACCAACTATTTCTCTAAATCTCTGTTATGTAAATTGAGTATCAAGGTCATGACAGGTATCTACATTACTCGGTATTTAGTCAGATCACAATATCCTAAAGTATAAATTTAGATTAAAATCTGGTTCGGATCATTTAGTTATTTCGAAATTCCAATTATGAATACTAATATTTTTAATGTAAAATGGGGTGGTAATCTTCGCTAACTTTAATTAGCATGTGCTGAAGCCTAGGATATGGATTTGCAGTCTGTATCGCCATTAAAATTCGCCGGTAAAAACGTTTTGATCACTGGAAGTGGTACAGGAATCGGACAAACTATAGCGAGAAAATTTGCTGAAGAGGGAGCAAATATTATCATAATGGGAAGAAGAAAAGAGCCCTTAGATTACACAACAAATATTCTAGAAAAGATTTTCGAATCTTCTTCGCCCTCGGCGAAAGTACTTTCGTATCCGGGGATAGATGTGTCTGATGAAAACGGAATCAGGAGTATGTTCAAAGATATCAAGAGTAAACTTGGGAAAATTGACATTGTGATTAACAATGCTGGCGTTTCTGGCCCAGTTAAAATCTTTCCAAGCTCCACCTTCAAGGAATTCCGAGATTGTGTTTCTATTCATTTGTCGGGAACTTTTTGGACCTCTCAACATGCCATCCCCGCTATGCAACATGGAGGGATGATAATTACGATTTCTACCTTCTTTACTGAGGAAAATAAATTTGAGCAAAGACCATATAGATTTAGAACCCCCTACACAGCTGCCCAAGGAGCAAAGAATAGGCTAGGAGAGGCTCTAGGTTGGGAATTGGTAGATAAGGGCATAACCTCAATTGTCACCAATCCTGGACCAGTTCACTCAGACAGAATCTACAAGACCGTATATCCTAAGGCTGCAATGGAGTTTTTAAGGATCGGTGGTTACCCAGGTGTGACCGCACAAGAAATAGGAAAGTATGCTGAAAGATTTTTCTCAATTATGGGCGAGTCCGAAGAAGTAGTTGATGCTGGTATAAAAGGGCTAAGTTCAGATATTTTAAAAGCCAGAAATGATGATTCAGTAGATTCAAAATCGCTGGCTGGCTCTTTATCAGGTCTTTTGAAAAAGACCCAAGAGATTGCCGAAAAAATCCAGAACAATACGAGAAAAATGATTACCGACGGAGAATTTCTCACTCAGGAGCAAGTGGGTGAAATGGTGCTCTGTCTTGCAGACGGCAAGATGAATAGGATGTTGAATAGTAGAGTCATCCCTAATGATCGAGTATTTTATCCGGTCAAGCCAATTATTGGATCAAACGTATCAATGATTGAAGATCACTCTATCCTCAATGGAAAGGTTATCGTTATTACTACAAATTCAAAGGAACAAAAGGAAATCTCACGTGTACGCTCAGTTGCCTCTTCATTGATGGAGTTTGGAGTAAAACAGGTTGTAATTCTATTGTCAACAAATCAAAATGAACTAAAGGAATTTCATACACATTCGGTTGATTTCCTAAAAGACGATGAGATTGCAAAGTTCATGAACATAGTTAGATCAAAATTTGGCCAGTTGTTTGCTCTGATTCACTTTACTGGAGAATTCGATTATGGGCGTCAGATACTTTCATTCCAAGGGAATGAATGGCAGTCATTAGTAGACAATTTCATAAATATCCCCTATCTCGTAATCAAAGAAGGGGTAAAGTCGATGTCCCCTGATAATTCATCGAATGATCCGTCAAAATTTAAGTCCTCGACAGGTGCGATCGTAATCGTAGGACCTGATGCACCCGTTGGTAAAGTGTCGGGGCTTTTAAGGAGTAGATCTGAAATATTTAGAGGAGCCCTCAGACCTCTTATTACTACTGTCAATCAAGAGCTTTCTGATGTTTTAGGTTCGTCGATAAGGCCATATTTGATCCTATCTGGAAATGTTGAAGGTCGACAGCCAGATGAAGATAGATTAACACAATCAATTATAAATTTGACAACCAATCCTAAAGGGCTTGGCGAGCGAATATTTTACATAGACGAAGCTAATTCGTAATAAATGATAATAAATAAAAATTATTCGAATATAGACATTCGAACTGTCTTAGGAACTGGACTGCTCTGACGCTGCCGCTGGAGATGATGATGATGCGGACATATCTTCAGTCGATGAACTTGAAGCACCATCGACTATTTCAGCCGTGGCAAATCTATTACCTACCTGAACTACACGTATCTTTGCATTCTGTCCAACCTTTCCGTTTTTCACAAAGATTACAAATCCTTGTATCCTAGCAATACCGTCCCCCTTTCGACTAATCTCGGTGATTTGGACGTCGTACTCTTTACCTGTTTCCACTGGTTTCGGTCCGAAATTGTCGTTCCTTCTAAAACCTCCGTAACTCATTGTTAAAATACGTCAAAGCATTACCTTATATAAACCGTAACAGGATATCCCTGGCGAAAAATCAAGTTCAAGTTCCGATCCTAAACCCTCTAACCGATGAAGAGCGAACTGTTTCTATGGCAGAAAGAATTGCCAGGTAGCTTGTTCTAGGATTCCCCTCCGCTTGATTATTCTTCAATTTGATATTTAGCTTACCGAATTTGCCTTCAGCAATGACCTCGTGCTGATTGTAACGAATTCTAGGGTCTACCACTATTCTTACCATAGTTTTTTGCATTCCTAGTCCCGCTAAAGCCAGGATTGATGCTACATTGACATTTGCGGGAAAATTCAAAATAGCTTCTGCAGCCGTCCCGTAGTATATAGTAGTTCTCTTATTAATGGCGTGTAGGTTAATGTTATTTTTTCTAAAAAATGGAGCCCCTTCTAATGCTTTGGGATTTTTAGTCGTGATAAGCTTGACTGATTTAAGACCTTCCCTTGCACTTCGAATTGCATCAATTCCGGCTATAGCACCAGTCGGTAAGACCAGACTTGTGCCATTTTCAGCTGACAAATCCAACAGATCTGACAACAGCGCACTATCGGTCAACGCTCCTACACTCATTATTATCATATCTTTTCCTAATTTGAGCAGAGGCCTTGCGAATAGACGAACTGCTTCCTGAGAAGCGCATTCTAACACCAAACTGGACTGTTTGAACTCAGTTGACGAAATTAAATCGGTGAAGTCTGAAAAGCAAGATATATTTCTTGTAGTTAGCCTTGCTACAAGGCACTTTGTAGCAGATTTGTCGGCATCAAACAAGAAGCTAAGGACCGTATTGCTTATTCTTCCCTTATCTATAGCTAATGCGACCTGAGTACCTATAGCCCCACAACCAATAATACCTATTGTATTCGATAGCTTAATAATAATGTGTATTCACACACGGTGATATAATTGTAAAAGTGGCAAATGTCCAGTCCACTCAAAGACTAAATCACCATATTAATAAGTGGTTAGACGTTGTTTTAATCTAAAACATACTATCTTCTGCCGCCTCTACCGCCCCTTTCCGGTTTTTTCTGTCCTGGTAATCTCCTCTTTTCGAACCTTTTTTCAAAGTTACTCTTATTACGTAACCTAGAAACTGGTTGCAAGCGTGTTTTTCCTTGGATTTTAGGAGTCTGACCCCGAACTTTACCTGCTTTTGTTAGTGAGCCATGAGTTGGCATAAATTATTCGAGTATTCTTAATTTAAGTCTAATATATATTGATGGTTTAACTTAGCTTACAAGATACACGAGAAGGGGGCAAACATTGCCTTATAGACGCTCAAAATAGGCAACATACGAGCAGATTATATTAACTTAAATGTCATTTTTAATACTACTAAATATGTCAACTTAAAAATGTCTCTTGTCACGAACGACTTCAAGCTAAAGATCCAGGAGCTGAAGAAGAAGTATGATGCTACTATTTTGGCTCATAATTATCAGTTGCCTGAAGTCCAAGATGTTGCTGATTATGTAGGTGATTCATTAGGACTCTCTATTAATGCAGCCAAAACCAAGCAACGAACCATAGTATTTTGCGGGGTACATTTTATGGCCGAGACTGCTTCTATAATCTGTCCTGATAAGGAAGTCTTGATACCTGATTTGGATGCAGGATGTTCGCTAGCCTCAACTATTGATATTTCGCAATTAAATGCATGGAAATCCGAGCACGAAGATGCGGTAGTAGTAAGTTATGTCAATACTAGTGCGGAAATCAAGGCCATGTCAGATTATTGCTGTACGTCAAGCAATGCAGTGAATGTGGTCAACAGCATCCCAAAGGATCTTGAAATTCTTTTTCTTCCAGACATGTTTTTAGGAGCATATGTGGCAGACGTGACTAAACGCAAGAATATGTTCATTTGGCCAGGAGAGTGTCATGTGCACGCAGGAATCAGGGCCGAGGATGTTAACATGATGTTGACTAAGTATAAAGATGCAGACTTTCTAATTCATCCGGAATGCGGCTGCACAACATCTACCCTATATAATAGTTCGAATGGCGACATAGTGAAGAAGCCACATATTTTGTCTACGGAAGGAATGATGAAGCATGCTCGATTGGGGAATGCTTCAAAATACGTAATAGCTACTGAGGTTGGAATACTACATAGAATGGCTAAGGAAAACCCTTCGAAAACTTTCATCCCAATTAAAGAAAACGCGATTTGTAAATACATGAAAATGATCACAGTTGAAAAGGTTTATGATTCGTTAATTAAGAATATATATCGAGTCAAAGTGCCTCAGAAAATTGCAGACCGAGCTAGATTGGCCATTGACCGAATGTTGCAAATTAGCTAGATTTGAAGGCTCTTGTTAACAGGTTTTAATTCCAATAGATTGAGAAGAGCATATGAAGGTCTAACCTAGGGTTGCTGCTCATTCCTATCAACAATTTTCAAGCTATAATTAGCTGCGTTGGTCGAGTGCGTGAGGTAGCCTACAGAAATTCTGTCTGGGCCTGCATCTGCATAGTCTTTGATATTCGAAAATCTAATACCTCCAGAAATTTCTATTATTGATCTCTTCCGTAAACCAAGATTGGATATTGTTTTAATTGCATTCTTAGCGGCAACTGGTTCAAAATTGTCCAGCATTACAATGTCTGACCCTTCATTAATAGCAGTAATCAAGTCTTTAAGATTGGTAACCTCGCACTCAATTTTAATATTGCTACCACATTTTTCTTTCAATTCCCGAATGCACCGCTCCACTGATCCCGCGAGATAAATATGGTTGCTTTTAATTAAGACCATTTCGTCCAGCCTTTGTCGATGTGGCAGGCCTCCTCCAATTTTAACTGCTTTCTTATCAAATGTCCTTAGACCAGGACAAGTTTTTCTAGTACTAGTGATCTCTGCGACGCTACCGGCGCTTCGAATAGCTTCTATCAAGGTTCTGGTCTCGGTCGCAATGCCACTCATACGCATTAGCATATTTAGAGCAGTTCTTTCTGCTTTGAGAATGTCCTTTGCTCTACCTTCGATTTCCAGCACTCCTTGATAGTTCCTTACGAATGAACCATCATCAACCAAATTTCTTGAGGTGCAACCGCATATATCAAAGATAACAATAGCCTCTTCTAATCCTGCCACTACAGTTTCGTCGTCCGACTTCACTACGATTTCTGCTCTTACATTGGTATCTCTAGCATTGAGGTTATTTGTGGTAATATCGCCAGTCCCGATGTCTTCGAGTAAAAAACTCGTGAGTGCTCGTCTAGTTTTTAGGGAAGTGTGAATTCTCAAATAATTATGCGACTTTCTGTGCGTATTTGTGTGCCACGTTGATATTCAATGCCGCAGCAATTTTGGAATTTAATGGTTCAAAAACTAAAATTATCCCTGACCAATCTGGAGAAAGCTCCGTAGACTTACACACGGCGCATATTTTGCCATAGGTTATGGCTTTGCATTTCTTACATGCTAGTTCTTTTGGCATCTACTTAGAACCTCCACTTTTTTTCTCCTTTGTGGGAGATACAGTTTGAGATTGTCTTGATTTCTTTACTTCTTGTTCAATCCACTCATTCGAGCCTAAAAATGGTTGTCTACAGGTAATTCCGATTTTGCCCATCCCTGTACCTTTTCCAAGGCTTATTGCTGTAACTCTTGCCCTGATTTTCGAACCAATTTTTAATGATTTAGCACTTTGGTTAGCAATTATGACACCTTGCTTAACATCACTCTTTAAATAATCGTCTGTTATCTGAGAAAGATGTAAAAGAGCATCGGTGGGACCAACTCTGACGAATGCTCCAAAGTCAGTTATCTCTACTATTTCTCCTTCAACAACCTCTTGCAATTTAGGAAAAAAGGTCAGAGCTTTAAACTGGACTTTATGGTAAGTAGAGCCATCACCAGCAACTAATTTGCCGACAGCGTTAGCTGAGGCATCTATTATCATAATTACGTAGCCCAATTCTGGGCTAATCATGCTCTCATATTTTTCCTTCAATATGGCCATAGCAGTATTTTTCAACGAACTTGTCAGTCTGTTAGGAGGAATTCTGACTACATCGTTCATATCGATTATGAGAAACATCTGTTACAATTGTCAACAAAGATCAATTTATTAACCTTTGGCCATCTATATTTAGATCTTGATTTGATTTATGTCATTAATAGCTGACTTCAATCTTTATTGATGCGTCTGTCAATTCGAAGCTAGATTCCTTTCCAGTAGTGTTTTTAAACATTGATCTAAAAAAGCTTTCAAAGAATTTTGACCCTTTTTTCCCAAGCCTATGTCTTACTACTATAGTTCTTTTCGCAGATTGTTTCACCTCGTCATATGTACCAAGATGGCCATAGCGACACATTATTTTTTCGATATATTCAAAAACAGCTTCGTCGGTCAAATCTTTTTTCCAAAATACAATTGTATCCCTGGGGACGGATTCTCCTAGATTTGAACCCAAGGTAGAAATCGTATTTTCATCTAGTGAGTTAATTAGAGTAGTTAACAATTCCCGATTGATAATTACCATATCGATTTTAGATAGGAATCTCGTAAAATCGGCAAATCTTCTTAGTATTATCCCTACTACGGAATTTACAGATACACCCATGCGTTCAGCCTCTTCATCTAACACCTTAGATAGCTCTTGGTCAAATCTAAAGGAACGGGTTATTGTATCAGATCTATCATCTGTGGACTTGTGAGCCAAAATGTTGATTAGATAGGCATTCAATGAGCTCGATAATAAACTAGATGATATAGCTACTAATCATACATCAGACGGGTTTTCTAATGTGACACAATTAAACATGATCTACTCTGTAATTTGTTAATTGAATTTCGTTAGGAAAGTTAACCGGTATTTATGAACTCCCGATGAAGAGCTATATAGTTTAAATATTACAAGTTCGAATTTTTGTTAATTAAGATGGTTCATGTTGATCAAGTTATGTCAACATTGAGACAGGTCGTTGATCCAGAACTTCACAGGGATATTGTCTCGATGGGAATGATTAAAGACCTCTCAATTGAAGGGGAAAAAGTATCTTTCACTTTAGAATTAACGACACCGGCTTGCCCATTCAATAGTGAGATTGAACAAGATGTTCGAGATCGGATGGCTAATTTGGGAATTAAGGATTTAGATGTAAAGGTTACAGCAAGGGTTACTGAAGGTAGAGCGATATCGATGGATGAACTCCTACCAGGTGTCAAAAACATTATTGCTATTGCAAGTGGTAAAGGTGGAGTAGGTAAAACAACTGTTGCAGTTAATCTTGCCGTTGCACTTTCTAAGACAGGAGCGAAAGTAGGACTGTTGGATGCGGATATTTATGGTCCTAGCGTTCCATTGTTTATGGGCATAAAGGAGACTCCTGCAGTAGTTGACGGGAAAATCCAACCAGTCATCGCTTACAGTGTAAAAGTTATCTCTATGGGGTTCTTTTACGAGCAATCGCAACAGGCTGGAATTTATAGAGGCCCTATAGTTTCAGGCATAATTAAGCAATTTATAACTGATGTAAATTGGGGCGAATTGGATTATCTTATAATAGATCTTCCACCGGGGACCGGCGATGCTCCATTGACTATGGCACAAACTATACCAATTACTGGTATCTTAGTTGTAACCACCCCTCAAGATGTTGCTATGAATGTAGCTATCAAGGCGATTGGAATGTTCAATAAATTGAATATACCGATTATTGGAGTCGTAGAAAATATGAGCTACTTGGAATGTCCTAACTGTAAGGAGCATATGACTATTTTTGGTGTCGGTGGAGGCAAAAAGGTAAGCGAAAAATTTGGAATATCGTTCGTAGGTGATATTCCACTTAATCCAGAAATTATGGCTAACAGTGATACTGGGAATCCTATCCCATTAATAAATCCAAATTCGGATCAGGCTAAGATTTTTGATAAAATTGCAAGACAGATGGCTGGCAGAGTAAGTGTGATCGCAAACGAATTGAAATCCCAGCAAGAGGCAGAAACAGCTGGAGAAGTACCGGCAACCACATAATAATATTCTAGAATAATGCGTCTCACTGAATCCGAGAAGAGCGCATTAAAAAAGCCACTAGGTGAACTTTGGCAGAATTCAAGAATTACTAGAACCAATATCCTAAATTTTGTAGGAGATTGTAAATTCATTGTAACAGTAGGTGATGACACGACGTGTGCTTTGCTTCGTCTTGAAATAACTCCAACCATTTCAATTACCGACGGAAAGACTAAGCGCAGAAGTATCAAGATTACGAAAGATCCTAAATACGACCCTCTCGTGAAGTACTTAGATGATATCCGAATTCCGGAATACAGATGCAAAAATCCGGCTGGTTCTATAACACAAGAGGCTTATAGATTGGTAACGAGCCTGATACAAATGGGAAAACCATCCAAGATAGTCGTAGAAGGGGAGGAAGATTTGCTAGCAATCCCAATGGTTGCCCTTTTGCCAAAAAATTCAGTCCTAGTTTACGGGCAACCGAACGAGGGAATGGTTTTGACTCGGATCAATTTAGCGATTCAGAACATGGCCAAAGATTTATTGACTAGATTCCACCAGAATGACTAGTGATGGAAATGATGATACGGTGGCTGGATGATCCAATTTAAGATTGTGATTAATAATCAAATGTCTGATCCAATACTTGCAACCACGAATTATTTATTTCGGAGCAAACGAACGCAAAACTCGCCATATTATGAATAAATGACTGGAATAAATAGTGCTAGTCTTTTACCGTGTGACACGTACAAGCGCATTTGATCAACATCACATCGAATGAACAATCTTTCGTTTCACTCGGGTGATCATCGACCGGCCACTCTAGAGGACACTCAGAGTGTCTTCCTCGTTTACAAAAGAACGTCAGGTGCAACCCAAGTTAATAATGCGTAGTTCTATAAAACCATTTAGAGAATGTGGAGTTAACATTACATTTCAATGTTGAACAGCTGTGGAGCATATAGCGAGCCATCTCTAACATGCTTAACCTTGGCGACAGAAAGGTAATGTGGCCAGATAGTTACTAAGATACTGTCTTTGGGCACACCTTCGGGTGCTTCGATTATCTTTATGTCATCAGAATTTACACCATATTCATTCAGTTTATGTTTGCTTAAGGCAACAATGTCCTGAGAAAGACCACTGTTATAGACATACACTTTCCCAGTATATTCGATGTGGTCAACCATCTTCTAATTAGTACAAATATCGACTGCTAAAAATGTATTTATTTTCTAATGGCCGATCATCAAAATCTATTATATTAGAAATAATCTTTTTCGTTTATAAGATATGAACTACAATCTAGACACGGAAAAGGAATCTTCATGGTATTGTTTCTGTTTCTTTGTAAGACAAGGTTGGGTAGTTAATGCTTCTGAATTGACTTGCTTCGATATTTTCGTATATCCCAATATCCTAGAATAATGAATGCGACTCCTAGTGCAATGATCAGAAAATCTGCTGGCAGGATCAATTTCCAAAGGATATTCACCGTTGCTGCATATATGAAAAGCAAAGCAAGAAATATAAGCGCTATTCCCGCTATAACCTCAGCATTTATTCTCGCCATAGTCGAGGTATTTACCTCATACACATCGTAAAAAGGTTTTCGTATGCATTTTATGACTTTTTATTATCGTCTTTTGAATAAATTGGAATCGTTAAGTGGTCAAAAATACGACTGGATTTAGAAAGGTTCGCGACTAGTTGCCTATATGACAACTCTATGACAATCAGAACAACCCGCTCAAGCTGCAGAAATTTCAACTTCCCAAGTTTGAAAACGCAACACAAGTCATGTCATTTCGAGTATTAGATTCAAGTAAAATTTGATTGATGGATTTCAGCTGCAATCAATTTGATTAGGAATTTATTTAATGCCATAACTGGTAGTTTTGATGGTTCCATTGTAGGTCTTTTTAGGCATAAAGGGTTGATGCAACTAGATCAGTAAAATCATTTGTGGACAAATTACCCCCTATGTCTTTGGTTTTTTTGTTTGAAATCAACAATTTAACAATTGCATTTTCAATCAGCGCACCACACATTCGAGTCTCTTTATCGTGATATTTTTCTGACAGCCAATCTAGCATTAACTTTGTCGAAAGTAGGATAGAAGAAGGATTCGCAATATTTTTTCCCGCAATATCAAAAGCGGCCCCGTGAACAGGTTCAAACAAGGCATAATCGTTCCCAATATTAGCCGCTGGTCCCATCCCTAAACCCCCGACCAATTGTGCAGCTTCGTCAGACAATATGTCGCCGTAAAGGTTGGTTGTCAAAACTACGTCATGTGATGAAGGATTTCTTATCAGATCCATTGCAAAAGCGTCCACGTATGATTCTTTATATGAAATATCTGGATAATTGGCAGCAACTGCTCTACATGCATTAAGAAATAGGCCATCTGTCTTGCGCATAACATTAGCTTTATGCACTGCCACAACCTGGTTGGATTTACCTCTCAATCTACAGAGTCTAAATGCGTAATCTGCGATTCTCAGGGATGCTTTTTCTGTTATCAACTTAATAGCTACTGCAGTCTTATCATCTGTATTAAATTCCCAACCGAGATAAAGGTCCTCAGTATTCTCTCTTACGATAATCAGATCAATTTGATTGGAATAGGAATCAATATTCGGATAAGATTTTGCAGGTCTGATATTTGCATACAACTCTAAAACCCTCCTCAAAACTATTATGACATCTGCTGCGCATTCACCGACAGGACCCTTTATACAAGCATCTGAGCCTCTAATCGCTAGCATCGTGGATTGTGGTAGCGCTTGGCCAAGATCGAGTTTAGCTTTATCACCTGCTTCACATTCCATTAAGGAAAATTTAACATTACTATGATCATTGATCGTCTCAAGCACTGTTTTCGCAGACTTGATAAGATCAGGACCGATACCGTCCCCCCTTATTAAGGTAATTTTATACCTTCCCAGATTACAAGTTCACACTCTTATTATACACATTCATAAGGCGATAACTGCGTATACTCATTTTTAGTGCAATATAATTCGTTTCAGTTTATGTAGATTTTGTGATTATGTATTTCTCTTACTGGACATGATCATTTCAGAATGTCTTCAAATAAAACTTCTGTAAACAGGAGATATTAGATAATTTGTAGTTCAATACGATAGAATATATTTTGTATTGTCTGGCCCGGGTTTATATTATAGTGCAGTAGTCGGGCCCGCATTTGTACAGATACTAATTACGACAAAGTCTCTGATCTTAAATATTGTACTGCACAGTTTCTTAACCTCTAGGTAAAGCAGAAACGCCAGTTCTCGCCATTTGGATAATCCCGTAATGTGTAACCAGATTCTTAAATGCGTCTATTTTGTCCGGAGTTCCTGTGATCTCGACCAGGATGTTCTCCTTAGCTATATCTAGGACGTTAGCTCTAAAAATGGAAGCATAATTTATTATCTCCATTCTTATTGGAGGATCTATTGCCTTCATTTTTATTAAAGCAAGTTCTCGATATACTGTTCGCTCCTTGTCAAGAACAGTGACTTCTACGACGTCAATTAATTTTCTGAGCTGTTTAACAAGCTGATCCACAGTCCTCTCATCACTTTTTGTAGTGATTGTCATTCTTGATAGATCAGGCATCTCAGTAGAGCCTACTGTGATGCTTTCTATATTGAAATTTCTAGCTCTAAATAAATTTGTTATCCTAAAAAGCACACCTGGTTTGTTTTCTACCAATGATGACAGGATATAAAGAGGGACAAGTCTGTCATGAGATTCATTTTCAGTAATTGCTGTCATGAATTAAGCACCCGTTATCATATCCTTTAAACCAGTCCCAGGAGCTACAAAAGGATAAACATCCTCTTCAGGATCTATCGTAATGTCAATAACTGTTGCTACATCACTTTTTAATCCGGATCGAATGGCTTTGTCAAGCTCTTCTATGGACTGAGCTTTTATGCCCTGTGCCCCATATGCTTCTGCAATTTTCGAATAATCAGGACAGCTATTCTGATGTACTCCCATGTATCTTCTATTATAAAATGTCCTTTGCCACTGGGCCACCATTCCTAACATATAGTTGTTCATCAAAAATACGATTACTGGGAGATTGTCTAGAACTGATACAGCCAATGAATTCTCGGTCATATTGAAAGAACCATCACCTGCAATATCTACAACTGGCACTGTTGGTCTTGCGGCTTTAGCACCTATTGATGCTGGGAACCCAAATCCCATCGTTCCAAGACCAGTGGAGCTGAAAAAGGTCCCAGGTGAAATAACATCGAAATGTAGTGAAGCCCACATTTGGCATTGACCAACTTCTGTTGTGGTTATAGCTTCAGATGGCAGAATTTCTCTCAACTTTTTTAATGCCTTTTTAGCAGTCAGGTCTCTAGTGTAGTCTTTAATGCTCTCAGAATAATAATCAATCAGTTCCTTCCTCCTTCTGAGCCAAGAATTGTCTTTGTCCCTAGCTATAACTTGTTTAGATAGCATTTTAACTAACGTTTTTAGGGATGCTTTGACGTCACCCACTACAGCTACGTCTACTAACTTGTTCTTTCCTATCTCAGCAGGATCGATATCCATATGGATAATATTCATTCCTTTCCCGAACTCATCAAATCTACCGACAGATCTATCGGAAAACCTCGCACCTACTGCCAATATGCAGTCTGCTTCAACAATAATTTTATTTGCCTCTGCATGTCCGTGCATTCCTATTGGACCCATGGCTAGTGGATGATTCTCGGGGAAAGCGCCCTTTCCCTTGAAGGTCGTGACCACAGGAATCAATAGTAGCTCTGCCAGTGCTTGCAATTCTGAAAAGGCCCCAGATAAAATGACTCCTCCGCCAGCCATTATTATTGGTCTTTCAGAATTCATCAAGAGCTCGACTGTCCTTCCAATCTGAGAAAAATCGGCGTCGAGAACAGGATTGTAGCCTCGTACTTTTACAAGCTCTGGAAAATGTATATCTTCAGTGGCTTGCTGCACATCCTTTGGAATATCTACAAGTACGGGTCCTGGTCGTCCGCTTTCCGATATATAAATAGCCTTTTTGACCATCTCAGGTATTTCCGCGGCAGTACGTGGTTGGAATGCGTATTTTGTACATGGATTTGCAACGCCTATGATGTCTGTTTCCTGAAAAGCATCCTTTCCAATCATCGCCAACGCGACTTGACCAGTAACAGCTAGCACGGGAGATGAATCAGCATACGCAGTCGCTATACCGGTTATGAGGTTAGTTGCACCTGGGCCAGAAGTTGCAAAGCAAACTCCTACTTTTCTTTTGATTCTTGCAAAACCATCTGCCATGTGTGCAGCAGACTGTTCATGGCGGACCAGGATATGCCGTAGTCCTGAATCCACAAGTGCATCATAAATAGGAAGATTTGCCCCACCTGGGAGACCGAATACAATATCTACCCCATCCTTTTCTAAAGCTGCGAGCAGAGCTCTCGCTCCATTCATCTCCATCTATTACATTTACTCCTATTCTTACTAGACATTCAATTGCTCATTCCGAATATGCCTAATGATTAGACAAGCTTCAAAATTTCAATTAATGTTATAATGCCCTTTTCAAATTTATAATAATTTAATTGAATTATCGGCTTATAGATGGTCATTTTAGTACCTCAAATGTTTACTATAATTAATAAATTTTGTGTTATCCATTCCATTTGAGCTTTAATTAGGAAACTTAAAAGGGCTACGACTTGCCCACTCAAGCTTTTATTTCAGATGAAGTGATCTCATCTCTAAAACCCTTATACGCTTCATTAGAAGAGTAGTTGCTATGGACAATAGACTTCACTGCCTTAGCCATAGGTACGGGATATTCTGATTGCCAAATGTTCCGTCCCATGTCTACGCCTACTGCCCCATCTTTGATTGCATTAGCGGCTAGCTGTAATGCCTCATTTTCAGTCGTCTTTTTTCCACCTGCAATAATAAGGGGAACAGGACAACCCGCGACAACGCTGCTGAAATTGTCACAGTAATATGTCTTAACGATATGTGCACCTAATTCCGCAGCTACTCTACATGCAAGACCCAGATATCTCGAGTCTCTTATCATATCCTTACCGACAGCTGTGACTGCTAGAACGGGAATCCCATATTTTTCACCCTCATCAACAAGTTTAGCAAGGTTAGACAATGATTGATGTTCATACTTACTGCCTACAAAAATAGACAGAGCCAAACAGGAGACGTTTAGTCTGATAGCTTCTTCGATACAAGTCGTAATGGATTCCTTTGACAGATCCTCGCCAATAATTGTAGAGCCACCAGATACCCTCAGCACAATTGGTGTATCGATTGTTGGATTTACACATGTTCTGAGAATCCCTCTAGTTAGCATTATTGAATCAACATATTTTGCTAGCGGCCCGATAGTACTCGATGGAGATTCAAGCTTTTCAGTAGGTCCCAAGAAATAACCGTGATCTACAGCTAACATCAAACATCTAGAATCATTTGGTCTGATAATCTTTGATACACGATTTCGCATCCCCCATTCCATATATCTTCCAACCTTTCTGTTTGAAATCAATATTTAAATATTGAAAACGGTCAAGACATTTTTAGTTAGTTACTAGAACTTTCATCGCGTCAGTCGCCTCGTGTGCTTCTCTAACTGCTTCTGCAATACGATCTATAGAATACCTGTGAGTCACTAAATCACGCATATTAATTCGACCCTCAGCTAAAATCTTTAGAGATAAATTGGTCTCTATTTCAGAGGCAGCATAACTGGGTATTATGCAGAGCTCATTAGCATAGACATTAGATAGGTCAAGGGATATCTCAGCTTGCTTTGAAGGTACTCCGAACAACAAAATTGATCCGCCTTTTCGTGTGACCTTCAATCCGTTCTGGAAAGCGGTAGAATTACCAGTTGCCACTATCGATACATCCACACCATTTTTTTCAGTTAAATGATGTAATGTATCCACCAGTGTTGGATCTCCAGCGTTTAGAACATTGAAATCACCAAATTTTTTCGCGAAATCTAATCTAAATTGATTGTAATCTACCAGTATTATGTTACCAGCTCCGCGAAATCGAGCTAGCGCTGCAAGCATAAGTCCTGTTGGACCTGCCCCAAATATTGCTACGTTATCTCCTAAACCTATCCTACCTTTATTAATAGCTCGTAGACAACATGCCAAGGGTTCTATAAATGAAGCAGCCTCGTACGTCAAATTGTTTGGAAGCTTTAATACCCCTCCGCGTTCAATATTATACCGCGGTACTAAGAATAGTTCGGATAAACCACATGGATCTATATTGCTTTTCTGGTAGAACGAACACATTGTAGAACTACCGTGAAGACAAAAGTAGCATGAAGAGCAGCTGACGTGATGATGCACGAAAACTCTGTCTCCCTCCCTAAAATCATTCACTTGAACACCTACGCCCACAATCTCACCGGCCGGTTCGTGCCCCAGCCTACCAGACTTCATGCCATATTCTCCATAAATTTTCTCTAGGTCTGAACCACATAAACCACATGCACGCATTTGTACAAGTATGGTTCCTCGCTTTACTTTGGGGATAGGAATATTTTTGATTTCGACACTAGATTTGGCTCCAACAAATGCAGCTTTCATATTCAAAGGCGATCTTTCAGCATTAATAAGTTATGTCGACTGAACCCCTTGACGCCTTTTTTAATTGCGCAGTACTCTAGCCATTGATTCAATTCCGATTTAACAGATTTATATTCTAATTAAAAGATCAAGGACTGAAACACCAGTTGAGGCGAAAAATTTCCGCTCTATTTTTTTCTATATTTCTTTGGTTTTCTAACGAAGATTCCTTTACATCCTTCACAACAGAAAAAATATGACTTCCCATTGTGGATCAATGAAACCGCAATATCCTCTTGTAATTCAATCCCACACACCGGGTCCACTGGCATCTGCATTAACATTTTCGGTAGGACTATCTATTTCTACCGAATCAGCTCTCAAAACATCTCTAAGTTAAGACTAAATCTCCGCTACTCATTTTGATGAAATTTTCAGAGTTATCGAATACTTCATATCTCATAAATTCATAATAGAACACTGATTGGTCAAGTTATTATGACGGAATAGCTAAAATGGGACACAAGCCAATTCGAGACTATTGTCCTATCCTTGCATAGAAGTGATTTGCGGCAAATGCGGTAGTCAAATCAGCAAAATTATACAGCTTAAAGCCATAAGGGACCTTCTTCGTCCACACAATGGAAGATGCAAAAATTGCGGTAATTCTTTAAGTTCTACTGATTTTGTTTTAAAAATGGATCAGCAATGACTTGATTTTCGGAAAAAAATCAGAACGCAACTGCTGTGCATAACTAATTCATTAACAATTCTACACATATAGATAAATCTATTGCACCTCATATAAGGGCTAAGTATCAATTCTAACAATTCGATAGTGCCTAAAATCATTTTATTGGCTTCTTCCTATAGCTTATTCCTTTAGATTGTTTCATTGCAAGTAACAAGGCTTGCAACTTATGCTGGGTCTCGTTCCATTCGCTTTTAGCCATTGAATCGAACACTATACCAGCTCCTGCTTGAAGATATGCTTTTTTGCTGCGCAAATACAAAGATCTTATGGATATTGAAAAATCACAAGATCCATTGCATGAAAAATAACCAATAGCCCCTGCGTATGGGCCTCGTTGTTCCTCTTCGAGTTCATTAATTATTTGCATTGCCCTAACCTTTGGGGCTCCTGAAACGGTACCTGCAGGGAAAAGTGCTCTGAATGCGTCAAAGGCATCATGCTTACTGCTTAGAATACCACAAACATGTGAAACTATGTGTTGGACATGACTAAATCTTTTCACTGACATTAGATCTGAGACTTTCACTGAACCATACTTTGACACCTTTCCAATGTCATTCCTTGCCAAGTCAACGAGCATTGTGTGTTCTGATATTTCCTTTTTGTCATTCAAAAGTTCTTGGGCTAATCTTGAATTTTCGACCTGACTATCTACAGCTGGTCTGGTTCCAGCGATGGGGAAAGTTTCAAGAAAACCATTAGTAATTCTGAGAAGCATTTCTGGACTCGAACCAACTATGGAATTTTTGCCCATTTTTAGAAAATACATGTAGGGAGATGGGTTAATCTTCCTCAAATTTTGATAGAATTTTAGTGGATCTCCGTTTAATTCAAATGTTAGTTTTCTAGATAGAACGACCTGAAAGATGTCACCCATATAAATATACTTCTTTGCCTTGTTTACCATCTTGATAAACTGATTTCGGTTTAAATTCGATTTAGGTTTTGAATATGAAAATTCTTGCCGACTAGTCTCTGATTCCCCTTCCTCGATTAACTTTCTAACTACATTAATTCTGCCTTTTTCTCCAATATGAAAATAATTTATAGTCTCCTTCCTGTGGTTGAAGATTATTCCGTCAGAATATATTCCTAAATCAATGAGTGGAAAGTTAGCCTTTGCTTTTGGGGTGTGAGAATCAACATCTTCCCATAATCTTGTTGCTTCATAGGTAATATAACCAACAGCACCTCCACAATACCTTAATTTGTTGTTTATAACACGGGGCAATAGCGAGCGCACAGTGGAAAATGGATCATCAGCCCTCTTCTTGTATACTTTCTTTGTTCTTCTATTAGTGATCACTAGCTTCCCACCATCCAATTCTATAACGTGGTTTGGATCGAATCCAACAATAGACGATTCAGAAAGCTCTTTAGGCCCTACTAGCGATTCGAAAATGAATATTCTGTCGTATCGATGATATAATCTTTTGAACAGCTCAAATTGATCACAATCACAGTCTAGTTTTGTTAAATTAAATTTGGTAACTTTGGTCAATATTTCGTCCTCTCTAATTGGTAGAATTAATAATTACTATCATCGATTCTTAGTATTAAGTTAATATGATCCTATTTTTGTTCTCAGTTACAGTAAGTATCAAACCACACAAATCAATGAAAAAACACGGCTACATTGATGTTGGATTGGTTTCTATCCTCAGTTTTGTTTTATTTCTCAATTATAGATGGTGTTCTAGTTGTCATATAAATGAGAATCTAACAATATATGACACTTAATTGTGTGGTTATTCCAGGATAGTCAGTTTCTTTTATTAGGTACTAGATGATCTTCAGATAGATCTCTTCTAATGGCCAAGAGCTTACAAACGATAGCGAATCGCAGCGATCTGCAGACAAAAAACAAGAGTTCCGCATCACTTCGCTTTGCACTTGCTGCGCTAGAAGATGCAATAAGATCAGTTGATCCGTACCGTCTCATCAACGGCCATGTGAAATTGAAACATGACAACTTGTTGGTTAGCGACATTTATGGGAGGCGTGTTGTTATAAATTTATCTAACGTTCGCCACACATATGTTGTAGGCGCCGGTAAGGCTTCAGGTAAAATGGCAATAGCCATCACCGAAATATTAGGAAATAGAGTTTCCAAAGGTGCCATTAACGTCCCTTACAATTCTGATATAAAGTCTGATTTAATATCCTTCAAAGAAGCTGGGCATCCTTTGCCTGACCAAAATGGGGTCATTGGTACTAAGAAAATCCTGAGTCTTCTAAGTCGAACAAGCAAATCCGATCTAGTTGTTGCTTTGATTTCGGGTGGCGGTTCTGCGCTTTTGCCTATGCCCACAGATGGAATCTCATTATCTGAAAAACAACAATTCACTCGGTCGTTACTTCTTTCGGGAGCATCTATTAGTGAAGTCAACATCGTTCGTAAACACCTATCGGCAGTTAAAGGAGGCCAGCTCCTTAACTGGATCAGACCTGGATGTCCGGTGATATCACTTATTATTTCTGACGTTATAGGTGATGATTTGAGTATAATAGCCTCTGGTCCGACCTTCCCCGATGAATCTACATTTGTTCAAGCCAAGAAAATCCTAGAGAAGTACATGATATGGGATAGCAATAAAGAAGGTATCATTGCTGTACGAAGGATTATAGAAAAGGGAGTAAATGGTATAATTCGAGAAACAATTAAGCCAGGAGATAATACAATTTCTAATGTTAACAATTTCATAATCGGAAATAACGAAATAGCATGCAAGGCAGCCGTTAACAGACTGAAAAAGATGAAGGTTAATACGATATATCTAGGTTCAACTTTTGGAGGCCTAGCTGCGGATCACGGCAGATATCTTGCTCATCTAGCTAACCAATTCTCGTCTAACTGCCTCCCTTCCGCATTTGTTCTTGGGGGAGAAACTGTAGTAAAAGTTGAAGATACCTATCAAAATTCAACAGGCGGAAGAAATCAAGAAGCAGTGTTAAGTTCAGGAATAGCCAACAAACACAAGGAGGATGTGGATTTATCTGTTTGTTGTTTAGGAACAGATGGTATAGACGGCAATTCAACAAATGCAGGTGCAATTATCACTTCTAGAATCTTTCCATTGATATCGGCTAATAGGCAAAAGTACGAAGGATTTCTTATTCGACATGACAGTAGCAATGCCCTTCGAGAGCTAGACTCTTTAATTATTACTGGTAGAACAGGAACAAACGTCAACGACATATCCATGGTTGTCCGAGTCAAGTAGCAGCCCATGTTCTTTTACATATAATCTCGCTTATTGGTTGTCACATTCTACCTATTTAGCCAGTACTAGTATAGTCACATCGCTTTCCGATACTCGGATAATTTCGCCGTTAGCAATTTTAATTATTAATGAACCATCAGAAGCTACGTCTGAAGCAAGTCCTTCATATTGTGATTTATCCTTATTAACAACACGAATATGTTTGTTGATCGTCTCACATCTTGTTTTCCATTTGTCGAGAAATTGTAACTCATCTATCTCCAGCATGCCATGGTAATCGCCAATTTTTTGCAAGATACTTATTAATAGACTTCCAGAGTCCGTCCATTTGTCAGACAGTTCTCTTTTTAAGGAGGTTATTTCATAATCTGAACCTACAGATTTATTCATGAGATTTAAGGATTTGTCGTCCAGGTTAGAGTTTAGTCCAACCCCTAATATTGCATATTTTAATTTCGTATTTTCAACACCAATAGAAGTCAAAATACCTGACACTTTCTTTGAATTTATTACAATATCATTTGGCCATTTTATTTTTGAATCCAATCCAGTTTCAGACCGTATGGCATCACAAACGGATAACGACGCAATAAAAGTTAGGAGTGATGACTTATATGATGCAACTTTTGGCCTAACTATTAGTGAAAACCATATACCCCCATAAGGAGACATCCACACTTTCCCGCTCCTACCCATTCCCTGACGCTGTTCATTCGCTACAATTAGAGCTTTTTCCAACTTCGAATTTGATTCTGCCAAAAATATCGCAGTTTCTTGGGTAGATTCAATTGCATCGTAAAATAATACCGAATTACATATAGAGCTTCGATTTTCGATTGAGATATATCTTAATAGACTAGATCTAACATCCATATTGTCCAACCGGTAAACGCAATTATGTACAAAAGATACAGTAATAATTAAAAGTATCATTTCCTAATTTACCAAATAATCGCTGAAATAATTTTGAGAGATTCTGAAAAATTCTGAATTATTTTGCCAAAAACATTTGGGAAGCAAACTTCGCAATAACGGGACCGAAAGGTATACTGGAGCGACATTGCCATTGCTAATTTCTTGTGTTAGATTAACAAGATTTTAATTGAGTAATGAATAAACAAAATTGTGCCAATCGAATAAGATATGGTAGTTATATAGGTGGATTTTGTAGGAGTACATGTTAACAAATTGGCTCCGAGCTATTAGAGTAAGATTTCTATTATCCTCAATTATTTCTGTAGTGGTTGGTCTAGCTATTACTTATTGGAAGATTGGTCATATCGATTTCATCTACGGCGCTTTAACTCTTCTAGGAATAGCTTGTCTTCATGCCAGTATCGATCTTTTGAACGATTATTGGGACTTTGCCAGGGGCATTGATAAGGATACAAAACGAACAAAATTCAGTGGCGGCTCAGGCGTACTACCAGATAAGATTCTAACACCAAGAGTTGTTTATATTGCAGGCATAGTTTTTTTATGCATAGGGGCCATTATTGGGATTTATTTTGTGATGATTAGAGGGATAATAATAGTTGTCATACTTACCTTTGCCATCGTTTCCATATATTTTTATTCAACTAAAGTTGTAAACGTGGGACTCGGCGAAGTCGTTGTTATCATTAAAGGTATGCTGATAGTCCAAGGAACATATTACGTCCAGACGCCGGAAATCAGTTACACTGCACTTTATAACGGCTTAATAGTGGGTCTGCTATCTGCAATAGTTCTGTTCGTTAATTCATTCCCTGATTTTGAAGCGGACAAACAGCATGGCAGAAGGACTTTGGTAGTAATGATTGGAAAACAAAAGGGCGCCAAGTTGTTTTCAATAATAATCCTCGTCCCATATGTCATGATTGCGATTGGCATTGTCGCAGGTTATGCAACGATATATTCGTTAGCATGCTTGATCTCCTTACCTATAGCAGTCAAAGGAGGAATAAATCTGAACAGAGACTTTACCTCGGAGTCTGGTCTGGTTTCCGTTATGTCGTCCACAATATGGTGTTCTCGTCTCACTGGCGGTTTGCTAGCACTTACTTTCATAATATGAATCAAAGTATTTTTCTAAATTCTACGCTGTAAGCATCATAAGTGCAAAAAGCTGTAAAAAATGAAATAAGCTATGCCTCAGAAGGAGGATTAGCAAATCTATTATTCGGATTTAGATGGTAATTTACTACGAGTTGTGGATCCTTTTGTCTGCCTGTGAGTATCCCTACAACCAAGTCATCATTTGCTATAACCCCTCTTTCCCTAAGTTTCTTAACTGCAGCTGGCACGGCACCTGAAGCCATCTCGCAATCAAATCCGTTTAGACCAACAACTGACATTCCGTCTGCCATCTCCTTGTCACTCACCTGAGTAACCAAACCATTAGTAAAATTCAATGCCCTAAGTGCTTTAACAATGTTAGCAGGTTTTCCTATTTGTATGGCAGTAGCCTGAGTTTTTGGCACTTTTCCTATTGCATCATGAAATTTATAATATCGATTTATGAGTGTCAAATCAGGTCTTCCGCTATTCCAGGTGAGCCTTTTTTCTTCAAACAATCCATTCACCAATTCATAAAAAGTATTTGCACCTTCGGAATTAACAATCACCAGGCGAGGTATTTTTTTTATCCAGCCCCATTCATACAACTCCATTAGACATTTTCCGCAACTTGCAGTGTTACCTAGCGCACCTCCAGGATAAAAGATCCAGTCAGGTGGAGACCAGTCCAAATTTTCTAATACCCTATAGATCATCGTCTTTTGTCCTTCAATTCGAAATGGATTAACTGAATTTACTGTGTATCCTTGGTTTTCGCTTGCTGCCTTCAATGATGTAGCAAGAGCAATATCAAAATTCCCTTTCACTTCAATTACCTGGGCCCCGAATTGAAATGCTTGGCCCAACTTGCCTGGGGCAACCTCCCCTTTTGGAATATATACAGTACAATTCATTCTCTCATTTGCGGCATACATTGCAGCAGACGCCGAGGTGTTACCTGTGGATGCACAGATTAATGTTTTAATTCTTAACATTTTTGCATGTGTCACGGCAGTAGACATACCATTATCCTTGAAAGATCCACTGGGGTTATACCCTTCTGGCTGTAATCGGAGTAATTCTGAGTTAATATTTGCATATTCTGCAACTTTAGTCATTTTATATGGTTTAGAAAGTCGACCTTCAGCTCCATCGAGAGACACGAGATAAGAAGCACATTCAGCAAAGTCTTCACAATCTATATTAGAGAAATTTATTAGATCTCTAAATCTCCATACGCCACTCTCATCATATATATTACCTCCATGATCCCTTCTTTCATAAAACCTCTCAATAAGTTCTCGCTTTGGTGAATTTGTATATATAACGTCCAGCAAATTGCCACAAGTACACATATAATTGTCTGTTAAAATGTCAAAGGTTAGTCCGCAATCTGGATTTATACACTTCTTGCTAGCCATTTGCATATGAGTGGTACGGCGATTTAAGACTTGTCTATATATATAGCTAGGTCATTGATCTATGTACACACCAGCAAGGCAAGTAGTCACCTGATCGCCAAACCCTGCAATAAAGCAACTCCACAAATTTTGTATGATTCATTAAATAGACTTTGCCGCTCCCATTCTAGTGGTAATAATTGAAAAAAAATCCATATGTATCAAATTATCTCCCTTTTTTTGTCTTTTGAATAGGTTTATCAAAAATCTTTAGAACCTGATGGATAACGCCATCCATATCTTCTTCCTTGACATCTGGAGAGACCGCATGGTTAAGTAGGTTATTCACCGTTGTGGAAGTTTCTGAACTGACTTCTTCATAACTATCCATGTCATTATATGTCTGCTGATAGAGTTTACGCAAGCGAGCAGCATACATTTGAGTTCGATCGTTAACGGTTACTTTGTATGTACGAGAATTTACCTTAATACTCTCCTCTATCATTCGTTTTATAGGTTCGATTTTGTATTTTAAATACTTGCCTAATTGCTTGGACTTGCACTAAAATCGAGCTTGTACGTTCCAATAATTGATAATAGTCATTTTTGTATATTTCCTATTTTTTGACCTGTAGCGAGATCAGAATTGGGTTGTGCTTTTTCTTATTATACTAATGTCAGGAATAATATTACCGATTGTCGTTCTATTTTGTCTAATGATCTTTTATGCATTGCCAGGAGACAAAGAAAAAGAGGGCGGTGCTATAAACACATTGAAGAATCGTTCAGATATAGAAGTTATGGCTTCAATATTGCGAGCCGCTATATCGAATTGGGAATACAAAACTACGATTATGAACACTGCAGTGGTATCTCATTCTCAATTGATTAGGTATCTTGCAATTGCTGTAGAAAAAGGATTAATAGAATATTCAGAAACTACTGGGCTTTATAAAACTACAGAAGCTGGCGTAAAGTATTTATCAAAATACGAGCAATTGTTAGTCTTACTCCCTGCTATTCCTGATCTTCCAGACCTGGATTCTGTTACTGACTCGACTACGCAGAGCCAATTGAATGAGCCGATCAAGGATCGCCTATTCTTATAATCAAAGAACTTTGGTTTCCAAATTAGTAAACTAAGTCTGCGAAATCTATGTTTTATAACCTTATGATAGACATATCGAAGACTGTATCTCGAATTGGAAATCTGGCTAAGTATATAAATAATTACTCCTATCTAATTTTAAGACAATGTGATTTCGAATGAAACTGAGATCAGTAGAAATCTAAGGAGTATATTGTATGATAGCATAGTCCGGAGCCCTTCGGAAAACTTGCTACTCTCAGGTGGATTGGATAGTAGCATAGTCTGTTCGATTTCGCGCCCTAAGAAAACTATCACCATTGGCTCATCGGTTAGTGCACCGGACCTGAGCTATGCTAAGTTAATTGCAAGCAAATACAGCGAGGAACATACTCAACTAATACTTAATCTCGATCAATTGTTGCAAGTTATTCATAATGCCATCTACATTCTCAGGACTTTCGACCCGGTCGAAATAAGAAATTCTAGCGTATTGTTAGCTGCGATCGAACATGTAAAAAGAGATGGCGGAACAACCATAATGACCGGTGATGGGGCCGATGAATTGTTCGCTGGTTACAATTATTTGCTAAGATACTACAATGATGTAGATAAATTGGATAATGAGCTTCGAAGACTTAGAAGGATAATGAGCTTTTCGTCCACAAGGATTGGCAAGAAGATGGGGATAAGAGTTATGACTCCGTTTTTAGATAAAGAGATGGTAACGTTTGCTGATTCCATTGATGTTAGTGCGAAAGTAGGTTTAAGGAATGGAAGAATATGGGGAAAATATATCCTTAGGAAGTGCTATGAATCAGAGCTCGGAGTCAATATTGCATGGAGAACTAAGTATGCTCAAGAACAGGGGTCTGGATTCGCAGCAATAAGAGATATCTTGCTAAGGCGATGCAGTTGTACCGATCTAGTAAATGTAATCGATAAGAGCGGCCAAGGACCACGCATAAGAGATACTGAACATCTATACTATTTTGAAATATATCGAAAATACTTTCCATTACCAATTGAAGAATCTTGTACTGGAGAGCGATGCCCAGATTGTCATGCATGTCTTACTGATAATTCGAATTACTGTCATACTTGTGGTTGTTTCCCAACTAATAGAACTACTACTGCGCTTTAAGAATTCCTTATGGCGGTCGACTATAGTATTATTTGTGAGTTGTTCTAAGATAGGATTATGAATTTAATTTCGACGTTACTACGGTGTCAAAGTTTTAGTCTAATTTGCCAGATTATGTAGGTATATGAATCAAAATGATATTTGTATTCTAGGAAAAGTTTGTCGAGGCGATCTATTCACACACCGAGATTCGAACTCATCTTCTACGTTGCAACTTAACTTCGTAGTCGTTGATGTCTGTGCAAAACTGTGAATATGCCAAGTGATGCATTTTAGCTCGAACCCAATTTCCAGAAATGAATGCTTCACTTTTTACTTCTTCTAGATTTTCCTTCTGTCAATGCGATTTGTTTGATTGACTTTTTGATTCTGGAAATTGTCGGGTAACTATAACCCATACGCCTGTAGCTTTGGATCATTGTTTTCCAATTTGAAAGTCTCCAGGCTGCCTGGTCAGGAGTCAATAGCAATGTCTCCCTCTTCACTTTGCTTTTTCTTCCAGGTATCAAATAGCCGCCGGACTGAGCCTTCATTCGCTGGTAAGCGAACTTCAGTCCGAATACTATCATATCGGTTGTAAGTGTACTGAAATAGAACCTAAGGTCCTTATCTTGGAGGTCCGTCGCCCTGATCTTGTACGTTAGTTCATTCAATAAAATAGCGTACACTGAGAACAATTAAATTCTTTCTTTCTAAATTCGAGTTTTGAAAGATTTATGCAATGGATGAGTAAATCTAGATGTTCCATAGTTAAACCTTTGGCACAAGATATTACAAATGACAATATGGTGAACGCACAAAAAATGCTAAATTATATTTAATTTTCGAGCAATTGCTTCAATTTTCTCTAAAGCGATTTTCAATTGCTTCGTGTCTAACGATGTGGTAATTGAAGCCCTCAATCGTGCCTTGCCAAATTGAACTGTAGGGTATCGTATTGATTGAATGAAAATACCCGCTGAAAGAAGAAGCTTTGAGAACTCCACCGTTTTTTTCTCATCACCTACAACGATTGGGACTATTTGGCTTCGGAATCTAGATTTAGGTCTGACATTGCCAAAACCCATACTATCTACTTTGGAAGAAAAGAAGGTAATCTTTTTCATTAGCAGTTCTTGTAAGTCACCTTGTTCTGCTATTGGGATAGCCGCTAACGCAGCAGAACATAAATGCGAAGGTAAGCTAGTGGAATAAATGAATGACCTAGATCTGTTTATCAAGAATTCTATAACTTGTCTAGATGCAGACACATATCCTCCAAAACAGCCTAGAGCCTTACTCAAGCTACTAATATAGACATCTACTGAATTTATGCCTTCCAAGGCGAGTTTCCCTCTGTCATCGTAAATGAAGTCTCCATGTGAGTCATCAACTACGGTTATAGCATTATGACGACGGGCTAATTCATGAATCGCCCTTAGGTCGGATTGATCGCCATCCATACTAAAGATCGTCTCAGTGACGAAAATCTTTCTATCTGAAGTGCTCTTACGAATAAGCTGGTCAAGGTGGTCCAAATCATTATGTCTATAAATTACGATTCGCGCTCCACTAAGCCTACAGCCGTCTATTATACTAGCATGATTGTACTCGTCACTGTAAATCGTAGTTGATTTATTGGCTAATGTCGATATGACACCGAGGTTTGCCATATAACCGCTTGGATAGATTAGTGTTTTGTCAGACTTACGATGATCTGCCAGTTTTTTCTCCAACTGATCCAACTCATCACTATTTCCAGCGATTAACCTAGAACTACATTGTGATATTTGACATAAATTGTTGACGGTAGCTTTTAACACTGCTTTATTTCTGGACAGACCAAGATAATCATTGGAGGATAAGTTAATTGACTCCACAGATCCGTTTACAACAATTGTCGAAAGTTTATCGGTATTGATTACGTTAAGTTTCCTGTAAAGGCTTGCCTTATTTATATGACGTAATTCTTCAGTCACAAAACTGAATCTGTCGCTTTTAGACTTGGGTTCAAACTGTCTAGGTCGTAAGACCAATCTGCTTGATCATTGCCGCATCTTTTTCTGCAGTATTGCCACCTACAGTCAAGTACCCACCTGTGATAATTCCATTTGCTCCTGACTTCAATGCAGTCTTGTCGTCATCTTTGAGATTGAGTTCCCTTCCGCCTGCAATTTTTATTATGCCTTTTGGGATAATGAATCGCCATACCGCAATAGTCCGGATAGCTTCCATTGGATCAATTCTAGGCTGCAACGCCAATGGGGTACCTGTCCTTCCCATCAAAATATTAAGTGGAATTTCGTCTGGCTCCAGAGACTTTATGGAAAATGCAAGTTCTAGTCGTTGCTTTGTATCTTCTCCCATGCCTATTATACCGCCACAACACAACTCAAGCCCTTCCTCTTTTACTATCTTGGCAGTACTGAACCTGTCGCCAAAATCATGCGTATTGCAAATATGCGAAAAATAACTTTCAGAAGTTTCAAGATTGTGGTTATATCTCTTTACTCCAACTGTTTTGAGTCTTCTAGCTTGTTCTCTTGAAATAGATCCTAAAGATGCATTAACATCCAAATTCAGTGTATTTTTAATTTCAGTAATCATTTCGCAAATTAGATCAAAGTCCTTGTCTGGCGGAGATTTATAAGCACACACGAGACAGAAACTTTTTGACCCAGATTCCTGCGCTAATTTAGCTCGTTCTAAAACAATTTCTCTGGGTAGGAGAGGATATACTTTAATTCCAGTCTCTTTGTAATGCGATGATTGTGAGCAAAAATGGCAATCCTCGGGACAATTCCCAGATTTTGCATTAATCAAACTTTCTACATCAACTCGATTACCATTAAACGTTCGTGTAATATTATCCGCGCACTGAGTCAGAACATTTAGATCAGTGGTTTTTATTAAACGCTCAGCTTCTGCGAAGTTCAAATCAGAACCAGAAATGACTTTTTCCATCATTTCGTGAATGAACGCAGACTCATTATCCATTTTCTTGATACAGGAACACCGTGAGATATATAATTATCTGCCGCACAAATGACAGATGTATATTAATTTCATTTTAGACTAATAACTACACTGACTTATCTAAAGATCAGATTTTTGAACAATGGCAATGATTACGGATGACCTTTATCGAAGTGCTATCATTCAAAAGCACTATATAGCAAAAACCAAATATGAGGATTTGCGATTTTTCATAGATAGAAAGCCTGCTTTATACACCTTTAAATAATGAATTATACCCACGTGGAAAATTTAACGGGAACTTTAGCAAAAACGATTTTCGGCAATCCCGGCAACCGATTTGTTTGGCTAAATAAGGACCCATTTATATACGGTATAAATATTAGTACCATTTTCATACGCAGTTGTGCCGTGTATGAATTCATTTATTGACCCCTTTTTGAACCATGAATCATAACAGTTTGACTGTTGGATTATTATGGATCCATTTTGAACACGTAACAATGAACTTTGCTGTGGGATATGTCCGGGTGAGCACTGGCGAACAAACTGTCCTCAATCAGCGAATAGCAATTGATAAATGGGCATCAGAAGTGGGATTTCATGTTATCTATTATTTTGAGGATTCGGCTATTAGCGGAAGGATCCCTGCTACACAGAGAAATGCATTTAAAGACATGCTAGAATTTTTGATACAGGAAAAGGTCGACGCAGTATTGGTTTATGAACTATCGAGGGTAGGTAGAACGTTTTGGGACACCCTTGATGCTATTAAGGCCATAGAACGATATGCTCCGTTGATGTCTTGCTCTCCTAGGGAAACGTTCCTTCAGACTACTGAATCAAGTGTTAGAAAGTTAATGCTGGGAATACTTACTTGGGTTGCAGAGAGAGAAAGAGAGATGTTGGTACAAAGAACTAAGGATGGAATGACCAGGGCAAAAAACTCCGGAAAGCGTATAGGTAGGCCAGTAAAGAATCTGGACAAAGATAATCTAATAAAACTATTGGCAAATCAATTGCCTCGAAGTGAAATAGCTAAAAATCTAGGAGTATGCAAGGCTACTCTGTATAAAGAACTTCACAAGCGCGAGTTTAACAAACCTATGCAAACTTCTCGATCTTATTCACAAGATTAAAAATAACATCAAGCAATAGCTTTAAGTCTTTTTTACGTATTGCCAGTGGAGGTATTATGACTAGTGTATTTCCAAGCGATCGCATAAATACCCCCCTAGCGAGCGACTCCTTGGCAATATATGAATTGGTCGTTGTTCCTTCTCTTAATTTAAGGATTGGCTTCCTTGCTTTGTATAAATCAATGCCACCTAGTAAGCCCTTTAGTCTTATGTTTTTAGCGATAGGGGAAGAATGGATCTCTTGCAGTCTTTGGTTTATGTATGCGCTACTCTCTCTAATTTTGGTTACCAACCCATATTTTTTATACATTTGTATATTTGCTATGGCTGCTGCGCATCCGATAGAATGACCAGTAAAGGTATGACCATGGTAGAAATGTTTGTACTGTTCTGATTCTCCCAAAAATGCATTAAAAATTGTACGGGTTGTTAGTGTGACGGCCAACGGAGAGTATCCTCCAGTTAGTGCTTTGCCCAGGCAAACGATGTCTGGATGGGTGTTTTGTTCCACATATTCTAACATATTTCCTAGCCTACCAAAGCCAGTGGCAATTTCATCGAGTATAAGCAGTACATCATATTTTCTGCACAACTCTCCAATTTTTTTCTGATAGTTTTTAGGAAAGATCGATACACCACCGGCTATTTGAGCACCACTTTCCATTACTAGAGCACATAAATCAGAAGAATTCTTAGCTAAAATGGCTTCTGTTCTTTCAAGACAGCGATTTTCATAGTCATGAGAATCATCCTGAGAGAATTTGGAGACAGGACATGGAATCTTAATAGCCCTGCGAAGTAAAGGTAGATAAGGTGCAAAATACCTAGGTAAATAGCCCAAGCTCATTGCACCTATGGTATCTCCATGATATCCATTTTCCATTGAAATAAATTTAGTTTTCCTCTTTTTGCCTTTGTTTTTCCAATACTGTAGTGCCATTTTTACTGCTATTTCAATAGCTGTAGAGCCGTTGTCTGAAAAGAATACATGACCCATTCCCTTAGCTAACTGAATTAACATTTCGGATAATTGAGTTGATGGAGCATTGGCTAGCCCAAATAACGTTGAGTGCGGAATCGTTTGGATCTGTTTAATCATAGCTTTCGATATCTCATTGTCCCCGTGTCCCCAGACATTACACCACATACTCGCAATTCCATCGAGAAACTTGTTGCCGTGTTCGTCGATTAGGTAGAAACCTTTACCTCGAACTATAACGGGTGAATTTGAATGACTCCACTCTTGCATCTGGGTGAATGGATGCCAGACATATTTTTTATCAATTGGCAGCAGATTCAATTAAATTAAAAAGATCACTTCAGATATTATTACCATTCTAATGCGAGGGCTATTTGTAACCGGGACCGATACGGGCATAGGTAAAACCACTATCTGCACAGGTTTGATTCACATATTACGTAGCAAAAAGATCGATGTCGGAGTGATGAAGCCTTTTGCCTCCTCTGATAGAATTTTCTCTAACAGGTTTCGATCGGAAGATAGCTACAGATTGGCAATGGCCGCGGGCAGTGGAATTTGCGACAAACGGATAAATCCATTTTTTTACACGGTCCCAACATCACCTTTTATCGCTTCCAGAATAAAACATCAAAAATTACCCAGTTTGAAGCAAGCAATAACAATAGTCTTGGAGGAATCCCGGCGACATCAATATATGATCATCGAAGGTATGGGGGGGGTTATGGTTCCGATAACTCGAGAGTACACTATAGCAACGTTTGCCAAGCAACTTGGAATGCCTGTGGTAGTTGTGGCTAGCGCCAAATTAGGCACTTTGAACCATATATTGCTGACACTAGAAGTATGCTCAAATTATAACCTAGACGTTGCCGCAGTAATTATTAATATGATGCCAAGGGAACCTGAAAAGCCTCAAAGACTACTAGTAAGTTCTGTACGTATGCTAACTGGCATCAAATCAATATTTGCCATTCCTGAATCAAATAGTCCGCCTGACCCCAAGTCCATAGGAGTTATGCTTAATAATAGATGGCAGAAGCTGAAATCCTTCAGAACCTGAGATAGTTTGATGTTCAAGGTAGACGAGTATAAATATTAAATGGAATTGACCCTTTAGAGTAGCTCGATGCCGCTTTCAAATTGCACCTCTTCAAATTACCCATGATGAAATTTTCAATATTGTCTATACATGAACAAATAAGACAAGATTAAATATTGTGAGTTCAACATTTAGATTCTGACTATTTAATTTCGTCGATAATCAAGAATTAATGTTAAGAATATTTTAAAATAGATTTATAAAATCTCTTTGTA